>OMYM01000590.1 GCA_900315225.1 uncultured Erysipelotrichaceae bacterium
ACATAAACTTCCAGGATTCCGGTACTAACTGAGGACCGATCCTCTTTAATTATATACTCAACCAGAGGTGGTGACAGGGGCATCTTCCTTCACCTTCGGTCCAGGTTTTTTACGAGGACTCCCGTTCTTATTCGTATCACTGCGCTTTGTCCCCTTGGGCACACCAGGTTTTCTTCTTGGCGTGCCGTCTTTGTTGATATCCGGTCTTTTTGTCCCTGGTTTTACCCCTGGCTTTCCGCCAGCCTTTTTCTTTTTGACCGGTTGTTTTTTCTCAGCTTTTGGTTCAAGAACCACAGTCTGTTTTGTGTTCGGTCCGGTTTTTCTGTGACGGGGAACAGGTTTCCTTCCTGCCAGCCTGTCATTTTCATCTTTTGCGATTTCCGAAAGGATAGACTCTGACGTATTGAGGAGTTTCAATATCAGTTCCTGTTTTCCGATAATTCCTTGAATAGGAACATAACTCTCTCCAACTTTTGTAATGTAGAGTCTGTTGAGTTCCTGAATGACTTCGTTTGTTGTTTTGCCCAATTCCTTCGAAATATTCTGAAGCTCATATCTGATACATGTTGTAATGAATGCATTTAGAAACTTCACTTGAACACGTCTCGGTGTACGAACTCTCACTTTACCATATCCAAGCTGTGTTTTGAGGATCATATACTCTGTTTCAGAGCTATTCCTGCATTGATATAAATGGTGTATTTCAGCCGGTGTCATTTCCTTTGATGATACGATCGAATACAGTCCTTTTTCATCCAGCATCTCTTGCAGTTTTTCGGTAACAATTTCCATTCCCGAAAGATCATCCGAAACTTTAACAGCTTCCTTGAACTGAGCTGAGACCGATGGTATTTTACCCTCTTTCAGTTCATTTTCACAGCGGGAAATTTCATCGTAAAGTTTCTTGAGCATTGTCGTGATTCTGTCTGAACCATTCTTATAGTCGTAGAACAAGGTCAGATAGTCATCATGCTTGTAGTTGTCAAACAACTGTACCTTTTTCTGTACAGCGAAAAGCGTTGTATCACGAATAAGATATTCGGCGTTCAGCTTAATCTTTTTTCCGTAATCATCAACGATTTCAGTGTATCCGGCCGGTTTTCCTTTTACCATGATCACATATTCCAGCCCTTCATTATTCAGGAACTTCAGAGCAGCTGTGTCACAATATCCACGATCAAGAATAACGCCTTTTACCTGAATACCGCATTCTTTCAGAAATTTAATGATTCGTTTCATCGCCTTTGCATCAACCAATGCTCCGCGATAGACTTCAAAAGTGACAGGCTTGCCATCTTCCGTAACAGCATAAGTGAAGCTGATGATCTTTCTGTTTCTAAGAGACTTCGCGTGCCCCTTTTCAGAAAATTCTACGCCAGTGCTTTCGCAATCATCATTTGATCCATCAATACAAAGCCAGACTTTCTCAACACCTTCCTCTTTGCACTTGAGAGCCCACTTCTTTTTGAAAGAAAGAATCTGCTCATACGAGATTTTCTTTCCAAACAAGTCAGAGTAGTAGGAATCACTTCGGCCAGATCCGCTGAACAACATTTGATCCTTCATCTTTGATGAAAAGTGTTCAACGACACTTGATTGATACAGCATAGAATACATGGAAAAGTCAATCATTGCATCAGCTGCTCCAGGATCCTGGGTATTCAGACACTCATCCATAATGTCCTTAATACCGGTATTTGAATTGACAGCTTCTGCCATCACATACATTCCTATGTACTTTATGATTGAAGGAACCTTTTCGCCAAAGATTTTTTCCCATTCACTGGGGAAGATTTCCTTGTATCCGCTTGTTGGATGCATAGCCTTCACATCCTTGTTGTTAACATAACCGATCGTAATTCTCTTTGGACGTGCATAGCCAACCTTAGCGTCGTATGGTGCCTCCTTGACGAAAAGAACACGGTTGCCGTCGCTTCTGTTAATAGTAATGCCTTTTACCTTTGGTATAGGTACAGATTTATTCCAAAAAACCGCCATAAGTTATTTAAAAACCGCCTTTCAAAAGTCAATCGAGACTAAGTATAGA
>OMYM01000587.1 GCA_900315225.1 uncultured Erysipelotrichaceae bacterium
CCAAGGAATGCGTAGCCTTCAGATGCAGTAGCCTTGAGTGTGACCGTTCCATCTGCGTTCTCAATGACTTCGGCTGTTCCCTCTTCTTTGTCTTCAACCCTGACCTCGACAACAGGTTTTTCTTCTGGGATTGGCTCTGGTTCATCTTGAATCACAAGGTGAATATCGCTGAATGTAATGTTTGCATTACGTACAACATAGAATCCCACATACATGTAGTCAGAATCAACACCTGTGAGAGGATAGTCAAATCCTGCAGAAGCTGTTTCATTGCCATAGGACAATGTGAAGCCATCAGATGTGCCAGCAATCTTCAGATCTACCTCGGTGCCTGGCTCCATGCTGATTTCATTTGTCGGAGCATCTCCCACAAGAGCACCACTCTTGCGTCCATAGTTCACGATTGCACCCTGGTTGCGGAAAGCAGCCGCCACATAGTCACCCATTGTAGTTGCGACATATTCATCGATGTACAGGTCATCACGTGCCATCAGACCAAATGATACCTGGTTGTTCGCAAAGAAGCTGTTGATCTTTGCTTTCGCTGTAAGAGTGAATGGAGTGCCAACAGGAAGCTGCGTGTAGTAGAACATGAGGCCATCACTGCTACCCGCGATCTTGCCACAGTTGTTCGCAACAGATACAGTGATGTTGCTGTTGTCCTCCGCAACGACCGCATTGAAGTTATCCGTGGTGATCTTGTTGGCTCCGCCAACATCGCCAAAGACTGATCCACGCCACAGATTGCCATCGCCATCGGTGTATTGCGGCCAAGCGACAGAATTCATCTGTTCTTCCGTTGGTGTCTTGTAGTTAGGAACAACATAGCCTGGATTAATGGCTGCCTCGAAGAATTCTTCGTAGGTTGGCTTTTCCTTGCCCAAGCTGTACTTGTTGAACTCTGGTGCTGTTGCCTTAGAAAGATCAGAGATCATCCAAGCGCTCATCTTGGCACCATAGCTGTTGGTGTGTGTCTGGTCAAGTCCTGTAGGGATCTTTGTCACGCCATCCTCATCGTACTTTGCACCCGTGAAGGAATGGAGCCATTGGGCATTGTCACCTAATGCGACATTCTCTTCGATGGTTGCCTTTGTCAGATCGATGACTTCAATCTTGACACCTTCTGCCTGAAGCTGAGCAACCATGTCGAGGATTGCCTGTGCATAGTTTCCACCTGGGAATGTCTTGTCCCCAATGACAACATCGCTTGTGATGTGTCCAGAAGCACCATTGTAACTCTCGCGTGTGTTTTCCTTTGTCAGTCTTGCGATCGGGGTGCAAACGACTGGTGTCACGCCTCTATCAATCGC
Organism: uncultured Erysipelotrichaceae bacterium; assembly: GCA_900315225.1. Classification (GTDB taxonomy): domain Bacteria; phylum Bacillota_I; class Bacilli_A; order Erysipelotrichales; family Erysipelotrichaceae; genus Bulleidia. The sequence goes on from OMYM01000587.1 coordinate 1,311, forward strand.
CGGCTTGATGTAATTGACATAAAGGCTGTTCGCAAAGCTGCCCTCTGTCTTGTAATCGCCATTAGGATCAGTGAAGCGTGCTTCTTCTGTCTTTTCATCGTTATGGCCAAAGCCAATGACCAGGAAGTTCTCTGTATCGGCATCGCCAAGGGCAGGGACTGTTGCATTGCCTTCAATCAAAGCCGTGTAGTTATCCATTGTCGTGAAGTCTTTGGAAGAAGCGCCAGAGCGGGCAAGGTTGTATACCGTTGCCATGAAGTAGTTGGAGATCTCTTCGCCATATCCTTCACGTGGCAGGTAGTACTTGTCGTTGAACGGGGATACCGTGGAATCACCAACGACCCATACGGTTGCCTCGGACTGTCCCCAAGCAAAGCCTCTTGCGCCTGTGCCATATGTTGCACGAGCCTCATCCGTCAATAACAGCAGTCCATGCATGTCAATCGATCCATCTTCTTTTCTTGTAGGAGCAACGCTTGTATCCAAGCTGATGAACCAATCATCAGATACTGCCGTGCCAAGGGTGTTCAAGCTCTGCTTCTTGCTCTTGTCCCAATAATAGTTGGATGCGCCATACACTTCGCTCTCGCTCTGCGATTGCGGCTTGAGCTGTTCGTCTATATTGACATAGTTATCACCGCTTCTGTAGCTCAATACGCCACTTGCCGCATAGCCAGTGGTTGCGGCAGTATTTCCAGTGTACATCGCTACGTTGTAGCTCTCGTTGTTGTATGTTGTGCAGTTGTAAGCCTTGATGTCGGAGCAGGAATTGGAGTCGATACCCTTTGCCTTGTTGTCATAGGAAATCGAGTTGATCAGGGTATGTCCGCCAGGCAGCGAGGAACCACCCATCTTGAAGCCGTTTCCGTTTCCAGCGTCCATAATTTCCGATTCAGCGAATGTCAATGTGCCATTGTCATCGCAATATACATCTGCCAATACAAAGTCCTTCTTTGTCGATCCCGACTTCACCCTCAGGTAACCGTTCATGTATGTCAAGCTGTTCTTGATCGTGACGGCACCAATCTGGCCAGTTGCGACCTTGGCAAACAAGTCCCAGCCATCGTCAGCGTTATAAGCTGCGATGCATCCATCGAACACATTGCCATCTCCCGTCGTCAGCTTGGCCGCAAAGCCATCCGCATCCTCAACTGCCTTGTCGGCGTTGTTTACAGAAGTACAATTCTTGATGGTGTTGTAGGAAGGCCACATGCTCTTGTCATCGGTGGAAATGCCGGATACCTGCAGACCCGTTGTGCCGTTGTTGAAGAAATTCATTCTTTCAATGACGCAATAGTTGCCTGCCAACTGCATGCCCTTGATGCCTTCGGTTGTCTTTGTGACATTGATCTTTGACATGTTCCAGTAGTTGCCCCAAAGGGTAACGCCCCTACCTGTTCCACCAAAATCAAATGTCGCAAACTTGCCATCGACCGTTGTGACGGTGATTGGCTGCTCTTGCGTTCCATTATGTCCTCTGGAGATCAAGAGTTCCTTGCCAGAAAGGTCATACGTCTCGCTTGCCAAGAGAATCGTCTGTCCAGCGGATACATACGCAAATGCCGTCTCAACATCCACGGCATCATCCATGGAGGTTCCACCATTGCTGGATACACCGTCTTTCTTGGCATAGATCACGCCATCCTTGCCCAGTGTCTTGGCTGTGACTCTCTTTTCCACCGAGATCATGTCATAGCTGCTGAGCTTTTCAAAAGCGCTAAACTTGAACTCTGGATCCGGAGTGAACTCAACCCTGAACAGTTCATCTGCGCTTGTCATATCGAGTGTAACCGTTGCATACTGGTCGGCCTTCATCTCGATGTTCTCTTGCACAAGCTGATTGTTTCTAAACACCTTGGCTGTTCCATCCGCATTGGCGCGGAAGATCAAGTCGTATGTCGTGCCAGAAGCAGTATTGCCACTGGCGATGGTCAATGTAGCATCCCTGTATTCGGAAGGCTGTGGCTGCCATCCCTGGGCGTTCCATTCGCTAGTCGTGAAACGAATGTTGCTGAAGGTGGCGTTGCATCCTCTAGCAACGACAAGCGCCAGGTATGCCGTGTTGGCTTCCTGGAAGGTCAGCGGATCGTTAAGCTCGCTGTAGCTGGAAACCGTCAGCGCATCCGCATCCTTTGCTGGAATGTAGTATACATATTCACCAATGACTTCATTTGTCGTCAGGTCATATTGACGTGTGACATATGTCCCATCCGTCTTTTCCAGGGAAACACGGAATGTATCGCCTGTCTTGAATTCGTTAGCGACGCCATTTTCATCCGCCGACCAGCTGTAGCGAGTCGCCTGAATTTCATTTTGCTCGGATGCTTCTGGGGTATAGATGCCAGTATAAGCACGAATGCCAATAGCACCCTTGACCTCTGGTGCTGTGTTCACACCACCCGTAGGAAGCTTTGTTCCACC
>OMYM01000586.1 GCA_900315225.1 uncultured Erysipelotrichaceae bacterium
AGTCTTCTACTTGTAGCAAGTTTTCTGGGCAATACTGTCGAGGCACAGCCAAATGAAGAAGTTCCTCGATTCGGATTTGCGGAAGAACAAGGAAAATACTACTGGTATGAAAACGGCATCAGGCAAGGTGTTGCCGGTGATCCCAAAAATGTCTGGGACAAGACATTTGGCATTGAAAGAGGCAGGGAAATCTATGATCCTGCGTCCGATGGCTGGTATTGGCTGGACGCATCAGAGGGTGGCGCTAGGGCACAATCCAAGGAAGTCTGGATGCCGTATCTTTATCAACAGGACTTGGAAACGGGAGCAAACAGCGATGGAAAATGGAACCGATACGATTCCACGGGAAAGATGCTCAAGGGATGGCTAAATATCACAGGAGAATATGCAGAGGTATATCCCGACCAAAATGGAAACACCTACTACTATGACATGTCTACTGGTGCAATGCAAAAGGGATGGAGCCAGATCAACAATAAATACTACTATTTCAATGAAGGAACCGGTGTCCTTGTCCAAGAGCAATCAAAGATTCCCCCAGAAATGGAATTTCGCCATGAGAATGGGCATTGGTTTTGGTATGAACATGGTTTGAAGCAAGGCGTTCCAGGCGATCTACTGAATATCTGGGATGTTGCTAACAACATCGAAAGAGGCAGGGAAATCTATGATCCTGCAAGCGATGCGTGGTATTGGCTAGACGCATCAAATGGCGGTGCTAGGGCAGAGTCAAAGGAAGTCTGGATGCCATACATTTACTCATTCGAAGAAAAAGGCAGCACAAATGGCAAATGGGTGCGTTTTGATGACAGTGGAAAGATGATACATGGCTGGTTCAGCAACAACATTGGTACGTACTACTATGATTTGTCCAATGGTGCCATGTACAAGGGGTGGAATCGCATCGACAACAAAGATTATCATTTCGATGAAACCACTGGAATAATGATACAAAATGTTCCGCCAAGAGAAACACCACAGCCAACCCCGCAACCTACACCAAAACCTGTAACAAATACCTATTGGCGCTCGGCAAACTCCGATGTATTCCATTATCCGTGGTGTGCATCGGCGAAGCGAATCAATAAAAGCAATCTGATCGTATATACGGAAAGCCGAGAAACCATGATATACACGTATGGGCTAAGACCTTGCCATACGTGCAACCCATAAAATGAAAAAGGACAGATGAATCTGTCCTTTTTCATTAACAATGCTAGATGTCAAGCAGTCTTCTCGCATTACGATACAAGACGTTCTCTTTGTCTTCTTGCGATATGTGTTCTCCTAATACCGCCTGCACATACATCCTAGGGTTGCAGATGGGGTAGTCTGTCCCAAAGATAATACGCTCTGACCCTACGCTCTTGACAGCCGCTGCCAACAAGCCATACCTGAACAATCCTGTTCCTGATAGATCCAGATACAGGTTTGGGTATTTCTTCATTCTTTCCACATGTAACAAGAAGTCTTCCCTTTGTCCAGGATGTGCTGCCACAAACGTGACATTTGGGTTGTTGCGTATCATCTCCTCTGTTTCCCTTGGCCACTCTGGCATAGTGTGATAACTGACAATCATCCCGTATTTTCCCGCTAGCGAAAGAATCTCGCACAACGCCTTGCTGGAATAATCATGCCCTGCCTGTTTCCAGCCATGAAGATATGGCACCAACTCGCCCACCAGCTTCAGCCCTGCCCGATGCATTGTCTCGACTTCCTGCAGGGATTCCTGCAGTAATGCAGGGTGGACATGGAATCCTGGCAAATAGAAGCCATGGTAGAATTCCTTTAGCTCCAATGCTCCTTGGTTTAGTTCCTTGATTTCCGCAAAGTCATTCACCGCCCCACGTTTATTTGTATTTAGCACAGAACCGCATATCATTGATATGCCTGCATTTTCCAAATCCTCTTGCGCTTGGCTTGGGGATAAGTAGAAGTCATCCACATACATCCCCATGTTCTCATCCCTATTGCGATAGGGATGCGTATGAAAGTCTATCACTTTCTTCTCATTGACCAATGTTTCTTCCCATGTATCCATCATATCATTTACTCCCATATGAACCTATTTTTCTATGCCCAAAAGCATAGTTGGGTGGATTTCTGCCCCAGAGTATATTCAGCCTCTGATAAACCTCTCTATCTCCTCTTCCGCAACATTCGGTAGGATCTTCCTCAAGTGCTTGAAGATCCTGTCATAGGATTGTTCAGGAGTGCGTTTGTACACTTCATCTTCAAACTTCTTGCCATAGAATTCCTCGGGAATTGCATAGCGGGCAATGCCCCAGCCATAGAAATTTCCACTCTTATCCACTTCGTATTCGAAGTCACTTGTAAGCACATAGCATTGCATCTGTAGCTTTGTAATCAATGTGTCAAAGCCTTTGCGTGGTTGCCAAGCGTCTTTCTCGTTTGTTCGTGGCTTGACGTATCCGCCAACTGCCTTGGCTTCCTTGGAAAGAATGGAATGGCGGGAAGAGATGATCTTGTACAGATATTGTTCGTTATAGGAAGCCAAGCCATCTTCACATCTTGCTTCATAGTCATATCCATCGCGTCTCACATTTGCAAAATCGCCAAACCACTCCTTTGACACGAAACCTGCCTTTTTGGCAAAGAACTTGCCATAGGCGCTACGTGTTTCCTGAATGACGGGACCTTTCCATTCCCATACGCCAGGCTCTGTGCCAAAATACACTTCTGGAACACAGTGTTCTTCGATGGAAAACCCAGCAATTCGATGAGCGAAAAACGGCAGAAAGCCTAGTTCTTCCACCATATTCTCCATGTCTTGCTTTGTTCGGATGGTAAAGTCCTTCATTCGTTTATCCTCCTGTGATATACCGTGGTTGTTTCGCCTTTGGTAGTTTTCATGTCTGCAAAATAGGAAAAGCCGTATTTTTCATACAATCCATGTTCATTGCTTGATACGTAGAGATCCTTGATATGTTGTTCCTTCAGTATTCGGCAGACATGTGTTATCAGCTTTCCCATTGTCCTTTTGCCCCTAAAGGCAGGAAACGTGTAGACATACCCCAGCCATGGTGTTAGCTTGGTATCAATTTCATCTTTTTCGCCTAATACGCACACGGCCATTGTCTCATCGTTTTCGTCCAGCATGACATAGACAACATGCTTGCCACACTTCTCCACAAGTGTATTGCCTTGTAGCCTTTTAGCAAGCGATTGACCACCACGCCAATCGCATCTAGAGAGTTCTTCAATGACCCGTTCTCGCTGTCCATACTTTTCCAGATCCTTGATCATATCTCTTCGATCCTTCCAGAAAGAATCACCTTGATTTTATCCCTGCATAAGTTATGATGCTGTATCTTCTCTTCGATTGCTTCCTTTGTGTCGCCATCCGTATTCAAGAGGATGCAATCCATGCCAAAGGCATCAGCAATCATAAGGTCGCTAGACACATCGTTTCCCACCATGACGCAATCATCCACCGAAAGATTGTTCTCTCGAAGCAATCGTTTCATGAACTCTTTCTGTGGCTTTTTGCATCGATAGTCGGAGGAGATGTAGATCTTGTCTAGATATGCTTCCACGCCACATTGGCGTATTTCATTCCTTGTAAAGCATGCCTGGGCATTGGAAAGCAAATACAGCATTGTTTCCTCTTGCTTCAATCGCTTCAACGTCCTCAATGTTCCAGGATACGGTTCTAAAAGAATCATGGATTCCTGGCGAAATATCCTTGCAAACCTTGTCCCTTCTTCCCTTGAACAACCAGCAATCTCAGCAAACACCTCTTCCAGTCTTACCTCTGGATATGCATATCCATACGTTGCATATGTTTGCTTCAAATGTATCTCTACTGTCCGAAAGTATGTTTCCATCAATGCCATTGGTTCGTACCTTGGGATTAGGCGGCTCATGGCAAGCCATAGCGATGGCTTGGTTTCATCGGTATGGATATTCACCAGAGTACCGTAAAAGTCAAAGATCACATGTTTCTTCATATATCCTCCGCGTGTTCCATTATACCAAATGGATCAAATGATTGGAACAAACAATACAACACATGTATGTAGATACGATGTAAAAACACATTATGGTAGAATGCGTTTTTCGAGATCATTAGGAAACAGTCTTTCTCTTGTATACAGTAGCAACGATCAGTGTGCAAAGCACCAACATGACGAAGATCATTAACAACGTTGTTGCATAGTTGCCTGATATATCGTACATGAAGCCAATTAAGGAAGAGAATACAGCATTCGCTAGCGTTCCAGCAAGCGAGATCGTTGGATAAGTCTTGCTGTAGTTTGCCATGCCAAAGGTGTCTTTTGTGACCATGACAACGCCTACCGTGCCTAATGCGTAGGTAAGACCATATAGCGCTGCCCCTATATACATGGCAAACGGCAAGTGGACTAGCCACAATACCACCACTGCCACAATGATCAATGCACAGTATAGAAACAGGGAGATTTGGCTGCCGAATTTATCGGACAAAGCGCCAAGGACAATCTTGCCAAGGCTGTTTGCGACCATGCATATCGATAGCATCATTGCTCCAACGGAGGCTGTCATGCCATAGGAACCAGCAATGCCTGGGAAGTGCTGGGGAAGGGCGGTAGCCCCGCAAGAAAGAAAGGCATAGACAATCGCCATGGCAAACAGACCTTTGACAATGGGCATAGTTGCTTCTGTCTTGTTTTCAGTGTTCTTTGCAGCAGTTGTAGCTTCTTCTTTTTCACCTAGGGGAACCATGTTTTTTGTCTTTGGATCCAGGGATGGAAGAAACAAGATCGCAGGAAGGTTGAGAATGATCATCACCACCGCAACAAACAGGTATCCTGTTCGCCAACCCGACTTCTCGATGACGGAGGAGATGATGAGAGAAAACAGCGCTCCAGCTAGACCACTGCAGCTCATGGCAATGCTTGTTGCTAAGCCTACGTTTGCGTGAAACCAATGGTTGATGACCATGGTAACAAGAACAAATCCCAACACACCACCTGCAAAGCCTCTAGCAGCATTTAGTACATACATCACGAAGATGTTTGGGGATAGTCCTAGCAATGCCGTTGATCCTGCGATCAACGCTGTTCCTGTCACCAACAGCATTTTCAATCTCTCTTCACTCAGCAGCTTTGGCGCTGCCAGACCGCCCAAGGCAAACACGATGTTGCATATGGTGAGGGTCAAAGAAACCGAGCCTGTCAGAATGCCAAATTCTGTTGCGATGGGAGAAAAAAACAAACCTGCCACATTTGTTGTTAAGCCGACTGATGCGGCGATCATGCCTGACATGCCGATCAGGATGAGAAGATATCTACCACTTATTTTCATCGTTTGCCTCCTTGTTAGCGTAAATCTTGACCATTCGTAGCGATCACCTTCTGATACCAGAAGAACGAATCTTTGCGTTCCCTATGGAGATCGCCATTGCCATCGTTGTCTTTGTCGACATAGACCAAGCCATATCTTTTCTTCATTTCACCTGTAGAAGCGGACACTAGGTCGGTGCAGCCCCACA
>OMYM01000584.1 GCA_900315225.1 uncultured Erysipelotrichaceae bacterium
CCGCAAGGCCGCCAAGGCTTTCGGGCTAAACGCCAAGGCTCTTCAAAAGGACGACCCCCTTTTCCGACTCTGTGTGGCTGTGGATTTCTTCCCCTCTAATATAGCATCCCGCACGGACATAGTCAAGCTCTTTGATCGCCGTGTTGGTTCTTAAAAATATTAGCTGAAAATATTAGTTAGCTTATTTGGAAAATTAACGTGTAGAACGCAGTGTGCTTAACCGCGGTGAAATCCATAAGTTACATATAGGAGATTTACCATGAGGAATCGCTTCTCAAGGATCCTGATGTCTCCAAGAGGTAATAGTAAAGCAAGCGTCAAAAAATGGTGACAACTCAGTGAAGGCATGATTTGTCATGCTATGTTTTTTTGATCGGACTCCAAAAGCCCTTCGCCTCACCCCCAACGCCCTTTTGTTTGCATCAAAACGTTTGATCTTGCGAAGCATGTTGCAGAAAGGAAAACCTTGCTGCGAATTCCTCCGCGCCTTCCCTCGCCCTGAATATTCCGAACGCTTTGATGACGGTCTTGGGCAACCTAAACGATTTTTCTACCTGATAATTAAAATGTCTCGGATTAGAAAACCGAACATACTCAAACATCCTAAAGGATACCGCAAAAGGGTTGAAACATCTTCTTGAGACTCAGGCTATTGACATGCAGACTAACATTCACGAAGAACAAGATCAAGTGTTTGTCTGCATTGCCGAAGCATTAACACATAGGATATGAAAGACAGTTGATAGACTTTATCGCAAATAATGCCATGTGATAGAAACAGACCATGTTTATAGACAACATGAACGAAAAAGAAACAAGAATGTCAGCGGTCTGTGAAAAAGGGCTACAAGCAATTGTAAGTCAGTATATGTCTCATGATTCATTGGATTATTTATTTTGAAAGGGATATACTTGTTGCTGTACAAGGAGGAATCGCCATGGAAATCAAGACGAGTGAAATTATTGCGGCTTCAAAACTACGTCAGACAGCTCTGATCATTCATAAGTATGCAACGGTACACGCAGCTACGGCAGGTCTATTGGCGCAGACAATTGTTGGGGATACGTTGGCTTTGTCGTTTTTGACTGTAGCGATGGAATCGACGATTGTAGCGTTGAATGGAGGAAGATGGACAAAGAAACTTGGTGCTGCCGTTTTGTCCATCATGACTGGAACCTATGTTGGCGTTTATGGCGGGGCGTTTTTGCTAAAATGGATGCCTGGCATTGGGAATGCAGCGAATGCTGCCGCATCGTTTGTGACAACTGAGCTGGTAGGGTGGACTACGTATGTTTTGTTGAGTTCTGGATTGTCTATAGATGTATTGACTGACACCCAAAAGAAAGCAATATTTGAGGAGGCAAAACGAATGGCAAAGAATGAAAAAGGTAATGGCAAACAGATGTACAAGAGGATGTCACGAGAGGACAAGAACAGGATTGACACCTATGTAAAACAGATTGTGAGGGCATCGGAAGACAAAGACGAGTCAGTTTTGAATGACTTAGCACAGAAGTTTGCTGAAATTGCGGCAAAGTATTAAATGTCGACTTTCCCACGCTCCAGCCAACACTCTTTGCGCATTCCCGCACAGCCGCAATGATTCATTGAAACGCGCTACTTTTGGGGTAATTTTGTTGTTTTGCCTGTGTTTTAGTGGTATTTCTACTATTTTTGCTATTTTTTCCTTTACGAGCGGGACGGGATGAGGTAGAATCAAATCTATCATAGGCGTTTCGACCAGCAGTTCCTCTTTTTGGGAAGTGTCGGACGCCATTTTTTTTGCAGTATGTTGGGGTGCCATTGTCGAGCGGGTGACAGGCTTTCTTTAGCGCGATTTGAGTCATATCCACCATAGCGCGTGGCACGTATGGTCGCATGTGCGGCTGAATTCCGAGGAATCAAGAACGCTGGCTGTATTGTGATATTTCCCAGAGTCGGAGGTTGCATATTCGTTTTGACAATTTCCAGCGGCTATGATAGCATTGGCAGGTCAAGATGAAAGCTGGGTGGATGAAGAGTCGTCTTCCATCTACTGAATATTTCAGAAGGAGGTTTGCCATGGCACGATACAAGGCTCTTGAAATCGACTGTAAAATACCAGAGGAACTACAGTGGGTTATCGAGGAATGATAATTGCTCTTCCGAGGATTGCTATAGGACGGAAATCATGTGTGTACTGAACTGGTGCTATAGGGACAAGGTGTTGTCCCAAGATCATATTGATGAGCTTCGCGACTATTATCAACATAAGGGGATTTTGAAATATGGACGGATTGATTGATTTCAGCCATGCCAAGAGGATATTCCGTGCATTTGGCGGTAGCGACCAGAAAATCGCGGTTGCCTTGGATGGAAAGGTCTATATGTTGAAGTTCGCCCAGTTTCATGCAAAGCGAACGGATATGTCAACAAGCTATGTGAACAGCGTGCTGTCCGAATACATTTGCTCGCATATTGCGGAGAAAATTGGTTTGCCTGTACACAAGACGGTCCTGGGATATTACGGAAAAGAAGCCAATGGTGGTAGCGAATCAAAGGTTGTTGTCGTTGGGTGCGAGGATTTTCGTGGCGAAGGGGAAACAAATGCGGAATTCAGTGAATTTTTGCGTGCTGAGTTTAGAACCGATGAGATCGGAAGGGTAGTGACGCTTGAGCAGATTTACCAGGTTTTGAAGAACAGAGACTATTTCTCTCGGGAGCTGGAAAAAGAATCCATCGAAAGATTCTGGGATACATTTATCGTGGATGCACTTGTCGGCAACTTTGACAGGCATTCTGGAAACTGGGGATATCTTTATCATGGAGATTCGATTAGGTTGGCTCCCGTCTATGATTTTGGAAGTTGCCTGTTGCCACAGCTTGCGGATGAGGGGATTTCAAGCATTGCTGAGAGCGATTATGAGATGCTGAGAAGGTGCTATGTGTTTCCTTCGCTGGTGTTGTATATCACGAAAAAGAAAACGGGAAAAGTCGGTTATTACGACTTCCTTGCCTCGGGATATGATGGCAACTGTAGTGAAGCGCTTTTGAGGATTGCTCCTGAAATCAGGGAGAGCGACATTGACTCCGTGATTGATGAAACGCCTTTGCTCACGAGTGCAAGAAGAGCATTTTACAAGAAATACCTTCGTCTCAGGAAGCATATGATCATTGACAAGGCATATGGGTTCATTGTGATGAACCAGTGTGATGCAGAAGCAAGGGAACGTCTGGCTGAAGGTGTTTCGTTTTCGGATGCCTTGTTGAAAAAAATGATGCAGGAAGGCAAAGTGAAGGTAGTTTATTGATTGCATACATGCTCGAAAGAGGATGACGCAAGACCGCTTTGCATAGCGGTCTTTTTTTGTTATTGCGCCGCGATAATTCATTTTTCTGCCTGTAAAATAATGGCGATAAATGGAAAAGGAGAATGGTTATGGTGAAGTCTTGGATTGAGGCGGCGATTGCTTTTATCGCAGTGTTGAGTGTCATTGGAGGGTTTAATGGATAGTAAACGGCTTTAAACTTTTCGTTTTGGTTATCGATCTACCTAGAGATTTATATAACTTGAGCGCCTTAAAACGTAAAAATCAA
>OMYM01000583.1 GCA_900315225.1 uncultured Erysipelotrichaceae bacterium
AAACTTTTCGTTTTGGTTATCGATCTACCTAGAGATTTATATAACTTGAGCGCCTTAAAACGTAAAAATCAAATGCGTTCACTATAAGTATATGTGGAATAGCTATGATACTGGTGTTTATGCCGGGATGATTGCGGAAACAGTACCTACTGTTTCCGCAAATGGAAGTGTGTTTACAAGTTACTATGCAAGGCCTTTGGGTGACAAGAATGTGCCTTGGATTGTCCTGATTCCCCATATGCCTGGATGGGATGAGTGGTGCAGGGAGACTTCAAGACGTTTCGCCGAGCATGGATATGCGGTCATGTGTCCGGATATCTATCATGCGTATGGGACGGGAACTCCCTCGGAAGTTGCAATGAGGGCTAGGAATGATGGAGGCGTCAGTGACCAAAGTGTCATGGATGATGTGAGAGGATGCTTGGATTTTCTGAAGCTTTCCCCTTCATCGAATCGCAAGGCAGGAGTCATTGGCATGTGTTCCGGAGGAAGACATGCATTTCTGGCGGCATGTACTGTAGATGGGTTTGATTGTGCCGTGGATTGCTGGGGAGGTTCGGTCATCATGAAGGAAGAAGAACTTACGCCTAAAAGACCAGTGGCACCCATTAGTTATGTGAAGGATCTGAAGATCCCTCTTCTTGGTATTTTTGGCAATGACGACAAGTTCCCGCCAAAGGAACAGGTGGATGAAACAGAACGGTTGTTAAAGGAACATGGCAAAGAATACGAGTTCTACAGGTATGATGGCGCAGGTCATGGAATTTGGTATTATGACAAGCCAATGTATCGCCAAGAGGCAGCGATGGATTCCTTTAACAAGACCATTGCTTTCTTTGACAAGCATTTGAAAGAATGAAAAATTCGTTTACCGTCATGGTGAAGCCTGTTGGCTCATTGTGCAATATGGCATGCGGCTATTGCTATTACTTGAATTGTGATAACAACCACTGCCATAGCTTGATGCGTTATGATACGCTAGAAACGTTCATAAAAAGCTATGTTAATGCATGCCCTGATGATGAAATAACCTTTACCTGGCATGGAGGAGAGCCAACACTGACTGGGATAGAGTTCTATCGCAAAGCGATAGAACTACAGAAGAGATATGTCCCAAAGGGAAAGACTGTCTGGAACAATCTACAGACAAATGGACTTTTGTTAGATGATGCATGGTGCAGGTTTCTGAAGGAACATAGGTTTTCCGTAGGCATATCCATTGATGGGACAAGATTTGTACATGATATATATCGGTTGGATCATGCCGGCATAGGGACATACGATAGGGTCAAAGAAGCGGTATTACGCCTCAAGAAACATGGTATTCTCCCAGATTTATTGTGTACAGTGACGCCAGAAACAGCCGAGAATGCCAAGGCAGTGTATCAAGCGTTACGTTCATTGGATACTGGATGGATGCAGTTTATTCCCATTGTCAGGTATGAACAGAATCAGATGACATCTGATTCTGTTACATCGAAAGCATACGGGAAGTTCCTGAAAACGGTATACAAGGAATGGGTGAAGCATGACCTTGGCAAGGTGAATGTACAAATCTTTGCTGAAACAGCAGCAGGGCTTGCGGGAAAAGGACCAAATGTCTGTTGGATGAAAGAAACCTGTGGCAATGTACTTGTGGTAGAAGAAGACGGAAGTGTCTATAGCTGCGACCATTATGTAGACCGTTATCATCGCCTTGGGGAAGTCAAGGATATCGAGACATTGGTGTACAGCGACACCCAAAAGATCTTTGGCGAGAGGAAAAGAGAAACACTTTACGATACATGCATGGCATGCTCATACCTATCATTGTGTGGGGGAGGATGCCCAAAGGACCGTAACAGTGGCATATATGAACTATGCGAAGGGATGCGGATGTACTTTGAGACAGCAGTTCCAACTTTGAAGAAAGCAATGGAGCTAAGCTCTAAGAAATATACACCTGCCAAGATCATGAAGATGCTATAGGGAATAAGCGACCGATCTAAACAAAACACCCGTGTCGGATGACACGGGTGTTTTGTGTGTCCTAATATGTAGATAATAAATTCTTTCCATTGATGAGAAATTGTGGTAAAATGAATCGTGTTAAAAGCTTGGGAGGTGTTATGCCAGAATACAAATGTAGGATATGCGGGGGAAAGATTAAACCTGTAGGTGGAGTGGTAAAGTGCATGCATTGTAACACAAGGCATGCTTTTCCTGTCTTAAACAATCAACAATTGGAGAAGATGTATTCTTCTGCCATGAAACATTACTTTAAGAATGAGTTTGAGCAGGCATCCTCTATTTTTGAACTCATGATCAGCGAAGGTAGCTCTGATGCGGCAGCATACTGGGATTTGGTTCTATGCAAGTATGGCATTCAGTATGTCTTTGAGCCAAAGAAGGACGAATATGTGCCAACCATGTTCAAAAGGGCATTTACGCCAATTTTTGAGAACGAGTATTACGATGCGGCGATGAAGTGCGCCAACGATGAACAGAAAATGCTTTTCAAGCAAGAAGCGAATGTCATCAGGGACATCCAGACAGAGGCTGCGGCTTTGTCCAAGACAATCGAATGCGATGTCTTCATCAGCTACAAGCAGACAGATGAAAAGGGCGAACCAACCGTGGAC
>OMYM01000581.1 GCA_900315225.1 uncultured Erysipelotrichaceae bacterium
CAAGAGCATCCGCATTGGTGGGCGCATTTTCAAGGAAAAGCGCCGCAAAAAAATAGAATCATGGTCAAGGAGAACAATTCCGCTCGATGGGTAAAGGGGATGTAGTTACAAATGTGACAGGGAATTCAAGTTTATACCTGAACTTCCAGAATAAATGGACCAATTAAATTATCTGATTTCATGTAGAGGTCCATAACTCCCTATAAACACTTGCTTTTTCCATCGAAAAAGATAGATAGATACCCCAAAATGGACAGGTACAAATTGGACCTGTTTGAGAATTATCTAATTACGGGCGTGTGCTATGACCGAACGGTATCCCGATGGCTTTTGTCCAATTTTGAACACGGCAACAGGCGACTTGCTCAAGAATCATTTGCAGGCGATGCCGGAGGCTTGCGGAAGCTCCGGATTGGATTTGCGGAAAAGCCGAATTCGACAATTGGACCCATTTCCATGGAGGCTGCCGTGTTCCCAATCAAATTTTTCGGGCATATCTAACAACATGGCATGGTAGGATGTGAACAGCTTCACCGGTTCCGGTGATGATATCCCAAACAGTCCGCCTTCTTCGACGAGATAATCGATGTTCATAAAAATGGTCTGCGCATATCTTTCATACATTTCTTCATGAGCATGAATATCTTCTTTCAGGTTGACCACGTAGCCGTATCCGCTTCTCCGGATGAACTCCAGGACGTTGTGGGTAAGGAAACTTTTATCGATAATAATGCCCGCAATCTCCATCCCATACGACTTAATGAAGGCACAGATTTCCATAAACGCCTTCGAGTCCACCGTTTCGCTGGGATTCATGAAGAACGTGACTGGAGTACCATCTTCGGCTATAGCCCAGATATAGCCGAAGATTGGTACGTTATCTCCACTTTTTGACTTGCCTTTCTTGCCAAGGCCCGATGTCTTTGACTCGTGGTTGCTGTTCGAGCCATCAATGGCAATCCAGACCTTTGTGATCCCGTTCTCCTTGCACTTGAGGATCCAGCGAACGCGAAAATCGGAGATCATCTCGTCTGTGATTTTAGTCGTGAACACGTTGCTTAGCCAGTCGTCATCATTATGGTCTTTCGAAAAAATGACACTGCCAGCCATACAAGGTTTGAACAGATATGCCGCATTCGAACGTTCCTTGATGGAATACATGGCATAATCCATAATTGCGTTCCCATACAGAGGTCCAAACGCATCATAGACGCAAATGTAAACCCCTGTATTATGACCGACAGCCAGTTTGGCGGCATACAGTCCAATCCCCAGGTTATAGCGTAGCTTGTCAGCCTCTCCGTAATGCTTTTCCCATAGTTCAGGATAGTAAACACGGAAGTTCTCATTTGGATAGAACATATTGTCTTTCTTCCGTGCATAACGCCCGATATCGAGCTTTTTCCTTCGTCCTCCACCAATGTCCCTCCAGATTAACACTCGTCCCTTGTCAGGATGCGCATCTGGGGGGCATGGGATTTCCCTCTTCTCCCAATAAATATGCCCCATATAACCCCCCTGGATAAATTGCTTGATTCTACAATCACAATGCTATCACATGATTGAGATTATATCAAGCATTATTTTTGAAGGCTGTTATACGGGAAAATCAGCTATTTCCAGCGCTTTTGATCACATTGATATTCCGGATTAATTCGAATTATTAACGGATCCAATCACATTTCTGCCGGAATTCAGGTTATAAGTGTAGCAAAACAGAATTTATTCGAATTATATTCCTTGCCTTTATTAGTGTTTACAAGCGATATAATATGGATTTTAGCATCTTTTGACACTCTCTGAATTAGGTGTTTAGAGGTAATATTCCTCTAATTTGTATTTATTTTGAAATTTGACCCCTTTTGATTATATGTCTTTGGTTTTTGGCAGGTTTGGTGGTTTTGCTTTCTACTAATTAAACAATGTATATTTATTGCTTAATTGGGGAAGGATATAAGTTGTAAAATTATTGAACAGCCTTTTAGTAAACTATTTCGGGATGAATGAAGATTATTTGGTTTAATTGTTTTAAAACAACGCTTCAAATTAGCGTTGCTGAAAAAAGGGGGGAATATGCTTGTATACTGCTGTATCCGATGCGGAAAAGATATATTGTGCAAGGAGAATGCGGAGATAGCAATATGCAATGCTTGTAATACAAAACAAATACTACCGCGCTTTGAGAATAATACTATAAAAGAAAGGAATGAAAAAGCGGTTACAGCTTTTCGAAATGGAGAATTTGATAGAGCTGCTGTTTTGTATGAGTTTATACTAGAAGAAGATATCAAGGATGAACCATTTGTATATTGGATGCTAGTTCTTTGTAGCTATGGCATTCATTATGAGAAGGGAGAGTATTCTGATACTTGGAAACCAACGATCAAGCGATTTTCACACATTCGTGTAACAGAACATAAAGATTTTCTTAAGGCTCAACAATTGTCAAGTCAAGTGCAGCGCGATCTTTTAAAAAAAGAGGCTGAGGACTTGGAAAAGATACGGCTAGAGATAGAAAAAATATCTAGTGAAGGCTCACCCGTTGATGTTTTCATAAGCTATAAGGAAACGGATAATAATCAAAAGACAATTGATTCTACCTTGGCAAGAATTTTGTTCAATCAACTGGTGCGGAACGGATACAGAGTATTCTACGCACCAATCACACTAAAAGACAAGGCTGGGGAATTCTTTGAACCTTACATTTATTCTGCGATCCACACCGCGATAGCAATGGTAGTACTCGGAACAAAGCCAGAGTATTTTACTTCGGCATGGATAAAAAATGAGTGGGGACGATTTCTTCCATTAGTTAAAGAAAGTAACGGAAAAAAAATCCTAATTCCTGTATACAAAGGAATGACACCAAATAATCTTCCTGCTGATCTTTCACAATTCCAGGTAATTGATGTGGATGGGGAAGATGACTGGCTGACTACAGTAATGAATCAAGTCGGCAAAGTAACTGGTACAACAAAACCATTCCAGGCTGATCCGATTCTAGACAGGGCTTTTGTATATCTCGAAATTGGTGAATATAAAAAAGCAAGACAGCAGTGTGATAAATATTTAGACATTCAGCCGCGAAATGCATGGGGATATGTAGGCCTACTGATGTCAGAACTAAAAGTAAATCATTTTGAGGAGTTGGTGGACTGTAATCGGACATTTGATAATAGGAAAAGCTACAAGACAGCATATCATTTTGCGGATAAAAACCTGAAGGAACTGTTAAAAGGAATCAATGAAACCATTAATGATAGAAATAAGCCCAACAAGAGGAAGACAATCATCAACGATAATGAAATAGGAAGAACTAAACTGTTTAAGATTGTTCTTAAGTGTATGGCTTCTGTGATTGTTGTAATATTATTGGAAACGTTATATAGTTTGTTAAACGCAAACCAGAATGATGGTCAGTCGCACATGGCTAGCCAAAATTCTGATGAGGGAGCGTTGAATTTTCAGGATATTGAAATAGCAATGAGTAAAATCAGGGAAGCTGAAGTTGGAAGCAGCGTGGAATTTGGTAAGTATGAGCAAGACAACAACAATACAAATGGAGTAGAACCTATTGAATGGCTTGTGTTGGAAAAAAATGAAGAAAGTGTTTTATTGATCAGCCGATATGCGTTGGATTCTCAGCCGATTCATACTAAAGATGGAGATATTACTTGGCAAGACTGTACATTACGTAAATGGCTGAATGATGATTTCTGGCATTCAGCATTTAATGTGTTGGAAAGATCAAAGATTGCTCTTACACATGTTGTTGCAGAAAATAATCCTGATTATCCAGAGATCAACCCAGGTGAAAGTACTGATGACAATATCTTTCTTTTAACTGTAAGCGAAGCGACCCACTATTTTCCTAACAAGGAGGAAAGGCAGTGCTATCCAACAGAATATGCAAAACAGCAAGGCGTATATATTGGCGAAAACAAAAGATGTTGGTGGTGGCTACGCTCGCCTGGGAGCAAATCCACAGATGTTGCATTTGTTCGAACAGTTGGCTCAATCGGCTATGATGCTGGTTGGCGCGATGGAGGTAATGGTGCTGTTCGTCCTAGTATGCGAATCAATCTTAATCCTTGAATTCATAGCGGTTGAGAAAGATCAAAGTCATCACCAAAAAGATGATGCTTGGCAAGAAACTGAAGAGATCGGACGAAATGGTTTCCACGAGGGTGCGCCACAGTTTTTTCATCATTGACGAGGGGAAAAGGTTGTCCTAGGTGAAGTGAAGGCAACTAAGAAGCATGTAGGGATGATGAGCATCATAGACCACATGGTCGATGAGTTCAGAGTTGACGGCGGTGTTTGCAGATGAACTGAACATCCAAGCGCCCGATATTTTTCGATGGCAGGATACATCGTCAGCATAGATTTTCACAGCCTTGCGGGAATCGAGGAATGGCAGATCATGCACAGGTTTCCCTGTAAAGAGGGAACTAACAAGACCATCCAACACCGCCTGTTCAAGGACATCGGATAGGACGAGACGCTTCAGCAGCATTCTTCAAGGTGTGCCTCGAACGTGGAGGGGAGTCTACGTTTTTCTTGTGTCCGACTTCAGCACAAGTTCAGACTATTCACATCTGTAGGCCTCCAATACTGCCCGCAGTGGCTTTAATAAGGACGAGAATGATCTTCCCAGCGTTAAATGCCTTGTTCTCTTTTCCCCTGACGATGAAGATGCTCGTGTGGTTTACCATGCTTCTAGGCAAAGTTCATGATTCCATCACCGTGAGACAATCCTTGAGCAGCTGAAGGCACCTGGCGTGAATAAGGCTCTTCCATTTCAAATCTCGGCGAGATGATTGCTCATTAAATTCGATTTAATGTGTATAATCGGTAAATACGAAGTAATGTTGATGCACAATAGAGCCTTCCTCATATTGACTGCTTGTGTATGAAGCAAAATTACAGATAGAGCAAAATAGTATACTTTATCTTTATGTCTTGATAGCAGCTTGAAGATAAATGGATTTCAGATTCACTTTATTCGCTAATTTTCCAAAAATGAGTTCGGTGGAAAGAACTACAGGTTCTGGACAAGCACCAAGCTGCATCTCATTCATTTCCGCAAGGTCGATTCCTTGCAAGTCTTGGAAGAGGTGGTGGACGAGACCGACTTGGAGCTTGTGCTGAAAGCGATAGGTGCCGCCGAACTCCACACTCAGTACTCCTTTATCGCGATGGGTCTTGCCAAGCTTCTTGCGTCAGAGCAGCTGGTTGGTGGCACAGTGCAGAGGTACATATGCAGCCACCTGCGTAGAAACATTGGCTTGATTTGGTCATGTTTGTTGTTTTGCCTGCCATCTTCCAAGAAGGAATAGGAAAACCACGTATTTTGCCATAGTCAGGTGTATAATGCATCCGTATTGGCAACCTTTCCCAATACGGAGCTAGTACGCTCCGCTAGGAGGACAACATGATAAACAATGAATGGTATGCGGTGCTTTCTTCCCATGAAGTAAAGAAGGGAAGAGTTGTAGGCGCAAGAAGATTTGGCAAGGACCTTGTTTTCTTTCGCAACGATGCGGGAGAACTTGCCTGTGTAGACAGCCTGTGTGCCCATCGCAAGGCATCCTTGGAAAAGGGATGGATCCAGGACAACCACATCAAATGCCCGTTCCACGGCATAGAATACGACATCACAGGCAAATGCGTCCATGTTCCATCGGATGGCAAGGCGTCCACCATGGACTATGAACGCTTTTGCCTGACGTCATATCCCGTGCGGGAAATCGGAGGCATTGTGTTTGTGTGGCATGGCGATAAGGAACCTGACAAGGAACCCGCTGGTTTTGATGTAATGACAGATCGATCATACACATACGACCATGCAAGCGATGCATGGTCGGTGGACTACTCCAGGGTGATCGAGAACCAGCTGGATGTTTCCCATCTTGCCTTTGTCCATCACAACACCATCGGCAGGGGAAACAAGACCCTTTGCCATGGTCCAAAGGTTGAATGGCTTGACGACCACACAATGAGGACAAGCGCCAACAACGAGAAAGACACGGGGCAACAGCCAAGGACGGCAGAAGAAAGCGTCATCAAGGACACTAACCTCACGTTCAAGTTTCCCAATATGTGGCTCAACCACGTCACCGACAAGATCTTGATCCTTGCCTACTTTGTCCCCGTCGATGACGAACACTCCATCATTGGGCTTCGTTTCTACAACAAGATAACAGGAATCAAGGTAATTGACAAGATGATCGCCTGGCTTGGCTCAAGGGCGAATATCATTGTCGAGCGACAGGACAAGAGAATCGTTGAGACACAATTTCCGAAAAAGACAGGGATGCGGATGGATGAACAATTGGTTGCGGCAGATCTTCCCATCGTGGAATACCGTTCCAGACGAAATGCGTTGCAAGGGAAGGAAAAAGCCATCCAGCCAATTGCCGTGCAGGAAAGCCCCAAGGCAATGCATAGGCTTACATATGGCTTGTTCATATGCACTGTAGTCAAGGATGGCAAGGCAACTGGCTGCATTGTCAATACAGCCATGCAGGCGGCTTCCAACCCCAATACGATCTCATTGGCATTGAAC
>OMYM01000579.1 GCA_900315225.1 uncultured Erysipelotrichaceae bacterium
AAAGAACGGAGAAGTGATAGAACAATCTGCGGAAGTCACTGTAGCAAAGCCCGAAGTAAAAACCATTAAAGTTGGATTTGAAGAAGACCTGAACGGTGATGCAATTGAATGGCAGACATCTGATCCGGCTGTCTTGAGGATTGAAGACACTAAGTTGATGGCGTTAACCGAAGGAAACGCATATTTGTATGGCATTGATTCGAGCGGATTATATGAATCTGTATATGTCATCCTTGTTGAGGCGGATAGCAGTGATCCGGCCGCTTGCCCGGTATTTGGATTCTGTACTATTAACGGCAAGAAATACTGGTTCGAGGATGGCGTAAGGCAAGGCGTGTACGGCGATCCGAAGAACGTCCGCGACGTCCAGTATGGTAGAATTGAGCGCGGAAGAGAGATCTACGACCTGGAAACGGATGCATGGTTCTGGCTGGATGCTGTTTACGATGGAGCGGTGGCGGCGAGCAAGGAAGTCTGGGTGCCGTACATCTATCGGGATGAGGAGAAATGGGATGATGCCGAGATCAGCATGAACGCCGATAATGCCGACGCGGGCTTGGAGGACTATATCTATCGCTGCATGAAGGAAGGAACAGGCAAGTGGGTACGCTACGATGAAAACGGCGCTATGCTGAAAGGCTGGGTTGAGATAAAGGGCGAACTTGCAAAGCTTTATCCCGACCAAAATGGCAATATCTACTACTACGATCACTTTACTGGCTTGATGGTCAAGGGCTGGTTGACTATTGATGGCGAGCTTCATCATTTCGATGAAACTACCGGTGTGATGATTGAATAATTATTCCGGGGGCGGGCTCTGTGGCCCGTTCCTTTTTTTGCATACATGAGTAAAGTTTAACTAACTTACGCAATGCGCAAAAAAGAATTGTGCAAAACGTTCAATTTGTTCTTATGGGAATGCGGAGAAAACCAACGGATTATGCATGAGCTTCTCTCACATTGTGACAATCAGCTGAGATTTTGAAATGAAAATAATAACATGGCATTAACGTAGACACTTATCACCTTAAAGCGATCAAGTTCTCAATTAGTTTATATAACGATAATATTTGAGGGAATAGTAATAAAACATTCAATTGTTATTTCTGGATGGCACAGCGGATCCAATCCGTCTTCTGGGCTTGGTATTGCTAGATCTGTGAAATATGCTATTTCCCAGATTTTATAGCATCTGCATCTTTGACGATTTTTCTTTAATTTCAAGTCGTTTTCAGGCTATCGTGCTATAATGAACAAGCTTTGGTTATAAAAGAGGCAATGATATGAGCGATTACATCAGGATATGCTGTACAAGGTGCGGAAGCACAGATTATGAGGTTAGTGAGCGAAAGCTGATTCGCGAGGATGATTCTGTACACAGATATAAAAGTGAATGCATGTGCAGGAAGTGCGGATGCTATTTCCAAACGCCTGAGCAGATAAGGCGGGAGAGGCTTGGCAATCTAAGATATTTAGTTGGCGTCATACTCTTCTTTTGGTTGGGTCTCACCAACTACGACAGAATGGATTTCTTCATTAGCGGGGGAATGCTTCTGTTCATGGTTGGAAGGCACGTATTTCTTTCTGGAAAACTCACCGAAATTGAAACGGCGATGCGAAGCTTCGCGGAAAGGGAAGGTGGGACAGTGTAAAGGCTGAGGAAGCGCTTATGGGGGAGGCTAGAAGTGTGGTTTATTCAATGATTTATGTGCTTTCTATTTCATTTCAAGTTGCGGGAGCGTTAATGCTGATGCTATTTTCTATTTCGACTAAGAGACTCGATGTGATAAGAACATTCGCCAAAAGCCATGTAATAATGCGAAACGGTGATACAAAGGAACTCAGCTATAATCATGATGCGTTTGTGGAGACGTTTAGCACCGCCTATTTTTCAAAGTTCTCGGTTGCGTACATTTCATTCGGTTATATATTAGGTGTTTTTGGCGATATCGAGGAATCAAGCAGATGGAAAGCAGTTGCTGGCATCATAGCGGCTACGTCTGTTCTTGTATTATCTACACAATTGATTGTGAAAAAGCTCTTGAAGAAAGAAATGGTTCAGAAACGAATAACAAATGAAGAATTAGTCCGGGCTGGGGTCGAACCAGATCAGAAAAGCATCAGCACTAAGGAAATAGACCAGAGTTTTGAGGATGTGTTTGGGAAAAGATAATACGGAACTAGAAGCAAGGAAAATAGCTTGGAATAGGATGCTGACGGGGCTTTTGGCTTGTTGGGTACGGGATAATTAATTATCGACAAAGAAACCAGTGCGATTTTTTCGGTGTTGCGTGGATTACCACTTCGCCTTGCTCGGATGGAGAGCTTATTATAGAGTTGCGAATGCCGTCTGCGAAGAACAATGAAATGGTGAAAGAGGGCGGTAAGGTTAATAGAGGGGTGGAGCGGAAGAAGAGGGAAATATGCTGAATGGTGCGATATGCAAAAACCGCAGTGCAAATCTGGAATTTGACTATTTGAGCAAAAAAGCAAAGTGTCCGTATTGCGGCTCTCAATTATATTTTAAAGAGCAAACAACGTATGTTTCAAACAACTATGGCGTAAAGAATGCGGACATCATTGATTCGATGGCGAGATCTGGAGATGCGTTCATTTCTTTTGGCGAGTTTGACCGTGCCGCAGAAATGTTTGAAAAGCTATGCCAGGCATACTCTTATGACTACAGGGGATACTGGGGATGATAAGGGTTGTTACGCACCATTTAACCGACAAGATTCTGAACTACGATGAATTGATGAAAGCCAGAAGCCTGTTTTATCGCATGCGAAAAATCAAAGGGACGCCAAGGGGGCTGCTAACTAGATACTTGCGCTACGACGGCTCCATTGTGGATGTACTTAAGCCAATATGCGAAGAAATCAATGAAGAGATGAGAGAAGTCGATGAAGAGATCCAAAGAAGAAACGAAGGAGCGTCTGTTTTGGCGGGCAGGCTGGAAAGCTCGAAAGGCAAGTTTGAACAATCTAAAAAGGTGTCTGATAGGATTTTTTAGCTATGTCATATGGGGCTCTCATTTAACTACCATCGGTGTTTACACTTGGCTTAAAGACTATCTTACAGATGGCATTGACCCATCTGAATACGATGCCCTTGCTTTTTTCTTTCTCCTGCTGGTATCTCTGGTTGTTGCGATAATACTATATGTTTTCATCGTCCAGATTCCCGTTGCGCTTGCGTCTTTTTGCATTGATGGTTTGCTGACCGGCGCGGGGAGCAGAACGACGCAAAGGAAATGCGACAAGGAAAGGATCGCGAAGGGACTGGCGAAGAACCTGTCCTGCGCCAGAAGGTTCGGGAAATACAAGAAATGCGTGGATTGGTTCTACGAGAGCGAGGTGGACGTCGTCTTCCGCGTCGTCCGCTTCCAGCTTGCCTCCGGGAACTGGGAGACGATAGTCACGACGCTTCCCGCCGATGAATTCAGCGTCGAGGACATCAAGGAACTGTACTTCATGCGCTGGAACAACATAGAAAAGGGATTCAAGATACCCGGGCGGGACAACCAGCTCTTGCGGATGCACAGCAGGCTGCCCGATTCCGTCAGGCAGGAGATCCATGCCCGCGTCGCGATGCACAACCTTGTCTCGTGCTTCTTGGCCATGGCCGAAAGCATTGGGCAATTGGTTGAAAAGGACGATTGCGTCAACGGCAGGGCGGTCGACGGCAACGGGAACGCCACGGGCAAAGGCAAAAGGGAGCCGATAGAGAAGCACTTGATCAACAGGCGTTTTGCGACATATATCACCTGCGAATTCCTCAGGTGCGATAGAATGGTCGGCGTCGATGTCCTTGGCGAGATCCTCAGTCACAAGGTACCCGTCAGGGATGGCAGGAGCTTCAAAAGGACGATGCGCCCGATAGGCTTCTTTCTCTTTGGATACAGGTAGACCGCCGTTGGTTGGCTGCTGGAAAAAATACATGACTCAAAAAAGTTCTTTTTGTCATGATCTCGTAGGCATATACCAACCTAATAAAAGGATTTATTGGTATCCCCTAGCATGCATTGCGATGTGATAAGTTTTTCACCATTCGGGTATATAATACCGCTGGATCAGAAAACAGTCAACAAATCAAACGCTATTCAAGCTTAATGACATTGCCCATATAAGTGGTTAGTTTTATAAATTTAAAATATTGACAGAATCACATACTTGCAGTATAATATCCCACAAAGAGGTGAATTCTATGACTTTTTCTATCAGACTTACTGAAGAGGAGAGGAATCTGGCAGAGAGCTATGCTAGACTACATTCCTTCTCTTTATCCGAAGCATTCAAAAGAACTCTTTTTGAAAAGATTGAAGACGAATATGATATTGCGGTCGCAGAATCAGCTTATAAGGAATATGTTGATAGCGGGCGAAAATCCACTTCTGTACAGGATTTTTGGAGTGAGTTGGATGAGGAGATATAATGTAGAAATTTACGATCGATTTAAAAAAGAGTTTCGTAAATTAGATAAGTTTACACAAAAGATCATCAGGATATGGATTGATAAAAAACTTGCTATTGGGGGAGGAATATTATAATCACCATCAAGAAGAATTTCGCTTTTGTTCGCAATCATTATCATTGGGATGCTTTTGGGGAAGACCAGTAGACAAGTTTCCTAACCCCAGAGAAAAAATCGAAAAAGCAATTGTGCATAACATCGTGTTCACAACACACGACTAAAAGCATATAATATAGGCGGAATGGAGGTTCAATTATGGCTACTACGAATCTGAATATCAGAACCGATATGGAAATTAAGAATCAAGCTGATAGGATTTTTTCCGAGCTGGGACTGAACATGGACACGGCTATCAATATGTTCCTCAGGGCAACAATCAGAGAAAACGGGATTCCTTTTCCCCTTAGACTGGGCATTCCGAATGAAACAACTGCCGCTGTGATCGAAGAGGGCAGACGCATTGCTGCTGACAACAGCGTGAGAGGATATACAAACATGGACAACCTTAAGGCAGGGTTGGAAGTATGTAGTATGAGATAAAGTTTATAAACCAGTTCAAGAGAGATTTGAAGCTGGCAAAGAAACAGAACAAGGATCTGGATAAACTGTTCGAGGTCGTGAATATTCTTGCTGATGGAGGCACATTGGACGCAAAATATCGCGACCATGATTTGTCCGGAAACTATAAAGGAACCCGGGAATGTCACGTTGAGCCGGATTGGCTTTTGGTTCTCATGCTCTATCGTCTAGGAACACACTCTGAGCTGTTTAAGAAATGACCTAGACAGGAACCATAGCTACGAGTAAAAATATAATTCCTTCTGAACTGTGAATCCATGGCGATGGTCATTCGATAAGAGAAACTCCCAGTGTGAAACGCAAGGCGGTCAATATGATGATGCACAGGCTTGGCTTTGTGGTGTATTGATCCCAAGTTCAATATGAGTCCAAGTTAACAAGCCAGTTTAAGAAGGAACTGAAGCTGGCAAAGAAACAGAACAAGGATCTGGATAAACTCTTCGAGACCGTGAGTATTCTTGCGGATAGACGTAGTCATCGTGATCCCCCCAAGAAAAGGCTGCGCAAGGGAAACCCTTGACGCAATCGTCAGGATTTCCTACAAGAGACTTGTGTATGTATGCTGTGACCCTGCCACCTTTACCAGGACGTGGCGATTCTCAGGGAAAGCAGGTATGAGCTTCAAAAGGTCCAGCCGGTGGACATGTTCCCACAGACGGCGCACATAGAATCAGTTGTGAAACTCACTCGAGCCGGGTTGTGACTATAGAATTACTGTTATCGAATAGATGGATGAGGAATTTCCATGAATGAAAACATGAATTACGATAAAGCTGTGGAAATCATTAAGGCGGCGATCTTGCAAAGCCAGTATGATGCAGCACGCTCTGTAAACGAAAAGCAGCTTATGCTTTATTATGGCATTGGAAAATACATATCCCTGAATTCGAGAAAGGGGTTCTGGGGCAAGGGAGCTATCGATGCGATCAGCGAGAGGCTGGACAAAGAATTACCTGGACTGCGAGGATTTACCTCCCGCAATCTGCGCTATATGCGGACTTTTTATGAAGAATGGGAAATGTTGGATTTAATCGACCGCCCCGAAAACACATCGGAAAATATATCAAACAATTCGGAACTTACGAATTCCGAATTAGAAAGCAGTGCCATCGTGCCAATTTGGAACTTGCAAGTTCCAAATTACCAAGGTTTCCCGATGGCCGCATTTCTGCATATAGGTTTTACGCATCATAGGGTAATTCTGGGAAAAGTCAAAAGTATAGAAGAACGTCTGTTTTATATCAGGCGCTGCGCCGATGAGCATCTTACTGTGGAGGCATTAAAAAGAAGCCTTGCAGCAGATGACTATCACCACCGGGGCAGCCTGCCAAACAACTTTTTGTAAACACTTCCGACGGCGGAGCAGGCTTTCCGTGCCATCAACACATTCAAGGATGAATATCTTTTGGATTATATCAATGTGGAGGAACTGGGAATCCGAGATAAGCAGGATGTGGATGAGCGGGTGGTGGAGAATGCCATTATCCATAATGTTAAGAATTTCATCCTTACCTTCGGGAAGGATTTCGCCTTCGTCCGTAACCAGTATCATCTAGACGCTTTCGGGGAAGACCAATATA
>OMYM01000576.1 GCA_900315225.1 uncultured Erysipelotrichaceae bacterium
AAAGCCTTCGTGAAACAATACGACATATCCAGGATACATTCCATTGGGTGAATTGATTCGTTGCCAATTTGTTCATATTGACCAAGGTCATATTATACTCAGATGCACAATTAGCTGGAATTCCGCATTGTCTGCCTGCTGTTATATGTGGAAGCCTTGTAGAAATCTGTTCCAGATTTCTACAAGGCTTCTGGTATAAAATCGGCAATTCTCTTAGGTCCGAATAATACTGGAAAAACGAAATTTATTGAAATCATAGCATGTCTTTCATGTATTTTTAAAAGTCTTCTTTCTGGTACCTGATGCTAAAATCGCCGCCCGACACGGCATCAAGCTTCTCTTGGTCAAGTTCCTGTTCAATGATCCCGGGTTCATTGGCTGCCGCAAAGAAGTCGGCAATTGCCTTTTCCTCCGCCACGCCTAGCTTTTCGAGTTCAGCGACAATATTTTTATCGCCGATCTCTCTAAGGTTCTTTTCCTCGAATGCAGCGAAAATCCCGCCTGCTTCGATTCGTCTTCAACGCCGATCTTTTTGAGCGCGTTTCTGATGGTCTCTTTGTTCATGATGAATCTCTCCTTCTCTTGTTGTTTACATTGTAATGATTCTCTCAACGGATCGCTGGATCTTGGTTCTCGGAAATATTTTGTCAAGACAAGCCCATGCAGCAAGCATTGGAGAATATCTTTTGAAAGCTTCCAAAGGTGAAGAAGATTTCTTGACAATGCAAGCAGTTTGTATTATTGGTTGCTAAAAAAATTTCTGTATTCATTCCTGCGCTGATGCTTTTTATCAGCCTTTCTGGAACAGTCGCCCATGCCGATGACACTGCCACACAACCCTTTAATCCGAATTATAAATACACAAATGGAGTAGGAAATCTGACAGTGTGGTTAAATTATTCCAGAGGTGTGGACCTTTGGGAAAACTACATTACATCCAGTGTAAACAACTGGATGTATACTGGGTGGTCCAATCCTGTTTACATGACGTTTGTCAACAGTAATTATGGATCCAACCTGGACTTTCATTCGAATAGCTTGTCATGGTTTACAGGCCCTGGCACTTTAGCTGTTACCTGGCATTTTATCAACGGCACATGTCTTAACCCGAATTATATCAATGCGCCAACATCCAGTTGGTATTATGCAGAAATACACATTTGCGACGATAACTTTCTTTCAGACAGTTTTTCCAACTCAGCTGCCCACGGAACCGTCCGTCATGAAATCGGACATGCCTTGAGGCTTAAGCACAACAATACGAATCCCAACAGCATCATGTGCCAACATGGCGCAGGCAGAGTGGTTCAAACCGTTCAGTATACTGACAATCTGGCTGTTGTTAATCTTTATTGAAATTAGAATGGAACATTTCTGAAGAAGGAGAATATATGAAGAAAAATGTAATAATCAGTGCCGTTTTGCTGTTATCGGGATGCACCGCAGCAGTGCAGGCAACAGTATTAGATGCGTCAAAGAATTCTGCTGTTAAGATGCCGGAGACAGAAACGCAGGTTTCTTTGGAACATGCGGACGAAACAGCTTCGCCTGAATTGGACAACGAGGCTGGAGATGCAGTTATCTGGGAATTAGGTGCTTTCATCGATCGGCTTGCGACACCTGAAGATCGGATCAGCCTGAAAGTGGTTGGGCGGGTTTTGACTATTGATGGCTGCAGCAATTATTGGCCGGACTTGGAAATGCATGGCGGTACGTATACCTATGGTACGCTTGAAGTTCTCAAAGCTGTCAAAGGAGATGTCCGCGAAGGAGATATCGTGCCTTTTGCAATCGCAGGCGGAACGGTACCTTACGAAGATTACGCGAAATCCCTGGATCCTGTAGTTCTGGAAAAACAAATCCGCGTGGCTGAAGAAAATGGCATGGAGATTCCAGAAATGGTAACCACCCGCTATTTTGAAACAGAGCTTAACGAAGAATCTGTCTACTTCATGGTTTCAGAAGGGAAGATGGATTTGCAAGGCGACCGGTACCTGATCCTCCCGTATCCTGAAACATTCATGTTGGTTGACGCAGATTCATTAGGCAGTGACAAGATTTTGGCCTACAACACAGATTATCAGGAGTGGTGGGACATCAATGATTTAAAGTTTCCAGAAAAACTGGGCGAGCCATATCATTTCCCTGGTCATTGAGCAATGCGTTTACAAGATACCGATAAAAACGGCTATAATTTATCGAAAGTTCAAGGGGGTTATATGTACAGGATTGACGATGTAAATATTTCGTTTTCTTCCTGGTGTATCTTTGATCATGCTTGTTTTGACGCAAAACGCGGTGGCTTGAATGTACTGGCAGGGAAGAGCGGAAGCGGAAAATCCACGTTGATTGATGCAATGCTCTTCCGTTTTCCGTGTCATTGGGAAGTGGATGGGATTGATCTTGGATTGCTGGATGATTCTAGAAGATCCGCTTTTTTGCATACGGGATTGCGGGTTGTTCATCAGGAACCACTGTTTCTGGATGATATTACGATTGAAGAAAACATTCGGTTCATAGCTGGAAAGGATGGTGATCAGGCGGTATTGTCTCGACTTGGGGTGGATGCGATGCTAAGGAAGTATCCAGGCAATCTTTCCAGTGGCGAAAGGAGCCGTGCCGCTTTGGCGGCTGCCCTTTGCGCTGAACCTGCAATGCTGGTTCTTGATGAACCAACTGCTGCCTTGGACCATGAATGGCGCGATATGGTGGCTGCGGTTTTGGAAGATTATGCAAAGGAACATATTGTCGTTTGCGCCACACACGATACATATCTCATGGATATAGCAAGTCGCTTGAGCGAAATCAGGGACGGAAAGATTATCTGTGTCCGAGATGACATACGTGAGGAAAATGGCAAAAGCTCATTGGCATATGAATTGCCTGAGGAGCATGCCAGGAAATATGTTCCTGTCAACTGGAAACATCATCCAATTCACTGTGTGGCGCGTTTTCTTCTGGTTGTGGCTGCGGTGGTTTTTTTGTTTGTTTCGGGAACTTTGAACAACATGCTTACGGATGCGGCGATGTCCAAGGTTGAACAGCTGGCAGACCTTGAATTTCTGGTTTATAAGCCG
The DNA here is from genome assembly GCA_900315225.1 of uncultured Erysipelotrichaceae bacterium. GTDB lineage: Bacteria > Bacillota_I > Bacilli_A > Erysipelotrichales > Erysipelotrichaceae > Bulleidia. The sequence continues at coordinate 3,078 of OMYM01000576.1, forward strand.
CTGTATCCAGATGCCCCATACAGTTATATTGACAGGGAGTATCCTTTATCGCCACAAGAAGAAAAGAGGATCAAGGAGATGGATGGCATTGCTAGGTGTGACTGGAGGATTGATATTTCTGATTTTAATATTATGACTGGGATGTACAGCTGGCTCATGCAGGAGCCAGAAAAGGAATATGTTTTTGAACTTGTGGATGGCGATGACACATATCCGTATCCAGTCCAAAATGATCAACCCGTCAGCAATCTTTCGGTTTTTCCAGACTGGGAGGAAATCCCCAGACTGGCAGAGGATTTTGCCGGCGAAGGGGTGTATCTCTCACAGGAACTTTATGCAATGATTGTTTCCGGCAATCGGTTAGAAAAACCGATTCTTCATTTTGATGCGCCTGTTCCGGTGCTGAACTGTTTTGGCAATGCGCTTTACTTTGACCAGAACAATCAAACACATGATGCTTCAATTACGGTGTGCAAGGGACTTGATATCCGTGTTCCTGTGGCTGGCGTTGTGACAAAGCCGGTTGGCATTCATCTTTCTGTCAAGCCTGGACTGTATATTCCGCTTTCCCTAATGAAGAAGTGGATGGAAGAAGCTGGGGAAGCAGAAACCCATGTTTATTACGATATTGATAATGTGCTGTATGTGGATGATCTGCCGGAAGATGTGTCTTTACAGGATGAATATGGCAATATGACCATGACGACAGTGAATTGGCGACCATCCGCAATGGTGATTGCGGCAGAGGATATGACAGCCTATGTCAATTTGATTGACACGTTGAAGAAAGAAGGATATGGCATTGCGTCTACTTATGAAGAGGCATCGGCGATATTGAATGTGCAAAAGGAAACAAAACGAACGCTGATGATCACTTCGGCGGTTGTGTTTGGCTTCTTGTTAGCGGCGATGGGGATTGCCCATAAGCTGGGCAGTCATGCTGTAACAAGACTTTATCGGTATCTTTATACGTGTGGGTATACGAAAAAGCAACGGAGGATCTTTCACCGTAAACGCCTGATGCGGATGACAGGGATGCTTGGGTGTGCATCCATGGCGGTTTACTTTGCTGTGATTATGGCGCTGCTAAAGAGCGGTGTTGCCTATATCAAGCCAAAGGCATCCACCTTTGCCATGATTTTCGGGGTTGCTGTGATATTGGAATACGTGTGGCCATGGCTGATTCAAAGAGGTATTGTGGATGATCCGCTACGATAAGATACAGATCGCCTATGACCGGACATTGGTTAAAAACGGCACAATGGAACTGCGTCCAGGCACGCTGAATCTTGTCAAGGCTCCTTCTGGCAGCGGGAAGACAGCTCTGCTTTATCGTCTTGCGCTGATTGTAAATGATTGCCGGATAACAGTGGAGGGCAAGCCTATCCGGAAGGTGGAACGCTTCCGCCGCGAACAGATCGCTTTTGTAAGCCAGGAAAGCGAATTGATAGCATGTCTTTGCGTGAGGGAGAACCTTGAAGAAGCCGCCTTGATTGGCGGCTGTGATTATGATGAAGCAGCTTATGCAGGATTGCTGGAAACCGTTGGCTTGGATGTACCCTTTGCGCAGCGTGCTTCTGAATTATCGGTCGGTGAGCGGCAGCGCCTAGCGATAGCGTGTGCCCTGGCAAAGAACACGCCTTATATTATTCTGGATGAACCAACAGCCGCATTGGATCCATTGATGAAGATTGAGATCTTGGCGCTTTTGAAAAAGATCAGTGAAGAAGGACGTTGTGTTGTGTTTTCCAGCCATGAGGATGCAAGTGCCGACATGGCGGATGTCATCTATACCCTCATGGATGGGGATATTGTCAAAATACAGGACAACGGCATTTCAAGACCAGTGTTTCAAGCAAGTCATCATTTTCGTCCTGTCCGCTTTCTTTTCAAGCATATCCGTCACTACGCGGTGCGGAACCAAGCAATGATGATCTTGGCAAACATGCTTCTGATTTTCTCCCTTGTGATGAATGTGCTGCTTTCTTGGCGCAATGAAACTGCCTTTCAACATGCAAAAGAGACGCTTTTTCAGGCAACAGACCGTTTGCTGTATGTGACGAATGCAAGCAATGTCGGTTATCTGGATGAAGATACGGCAGCGTTTATTCCTGTAGGTGGATATCCGGTATACAACGCGAAGTGCGACGGGATACCCTTGGTTCCTTTGTTTGATAACAGGAATTTGAACAACAGAGTGATGATGAAGCTGGATACGGCAGAGGATGGAATGTATGCCAGTTACCGGGTTTATGAAAGCTGGCATGGGGAGCTGAAGGATACGATGCAACTGATTGTGCAGGGAAGCCTGGCTCGCCAGATCGATGTGACATATGCAGGCATCTATAAAAGCGGTGCTACCTCATCATTGGTGCGTGATGACACGTTCTTTCTCTCATGTCCCTATGTGTATTTACCAGACCAAAATTCCCTGTTTGTCCAAACCGAATTTCCCTATAAATCCAAAGGCATTTTCCTTGTTTGTCCAGACTGTTTTTCTATGTTCGTCCAAACCGAATTTCCCTGTTTGTCCAAACTAAATTTCCCTGTCTGTCCAAAATTGTTTTCCCTATCCGTCCAAACCGAATTTCCCTGTTTGTCCAATCTAAATTTCCCTGTTTGTCCAAATAAAATTCCCTGTCTGTCCAGACTGTTTTTCCCTGTTTGTCCAATAGAAAAATCCCTGTTTGTCCAGGGATTAATCATAATGCAAATTCAACCATTTTTCACTTTGTTTTCATCAACCCATCGCCTTATCTGTCGATTGGATATATCGAACATTTTCGAGCATTTTGAAATAAGATTCAACCGTCTTTCAGGCTTTTCAAGCTCCATGGATCGAACAAACTTGATCACCTCTTTTTTTTGGACATCGAAGAATATTCATGCAGGTTGTTGTACTCAGCCTGCTGTTCCATCAACTCGTAGGCACCCGGAAATGTCGAGTAGGTCTTTTTGATGATGTCACTCATCAGCTTGAATGCTACTTCTGGACTGCATGTAGCTAATCTAAGCGATCTGTAGACCGAGGAATCCAGCCATCCGGAATGGAAAAAATGGATTTCTACGAGCGGGTTCTTGATGAGCTCCAAGTAACAGAATGCCGCTTCGTCGGCTTCGTTGGAGAACGATAGAATGTTGTCCGTCACTATCACCGTCTTCTTTTCGATGGTCCTTGAGACAGCGGCGAACAGCCTTTTCGTATCCAAAGGCTCTTTCACCTTAAACGTACGCAATGTCTTGTCTGTGTCAGTGACGCGGATTTCACCAGTGGCTTTGTTTATGAGTATCGTCTCCACCGATTCATAGTCGTTCTTTGCCTTCAGCACGGTCTCGTCCGTATAGTAGTCCGGGAGCTGGCCGGTTGAAAAAAAGATCACCGCCGCATGTTGTTTTGCTTGTATCATAATCAATAAATCCTCCTGCCCTTATGATAACCAAAAAATGCCACGGATACCGTGACATTTTCGCGTTTGTGTCATAGGAAATGTGACATTTTTACGCTTGTGCCACAGTCTTCCGGACACTTTCCCCCGGATCCATCCGGATTGCACTACAATTTATACCAAGGAGGTGGCGCATGGCTTTGCCATTCAAGGAACAGAAGAAGATACGTGACTTGCACAGGGACGGGAAGACGCAGGCGGAGATAGCCCGGCTACTCAAGCATGATGCAAAAACAGTAAGAAAGTACATTGAAAAAGACGATTTCAGCCCACCTTCCTGCTGTTCGCCAAAGAACAGGGGAACGTCGAAGTTGGATCCATACACCCATATCATAGACAAGTGGCTCGAAGGCGACTTGTCGGTGAGAAAAAAGCAACGTCATACGGCAACCCGCGTATATGAACGACTATCCGAGGAAGCAGAGGGATTCAACTGCTCCAGGTCGCTTGTGCTCGACTATGTGAGGCAAAAGAAGGCCAAGCTGGAACTGGGCGGCGGCGAACCCAGGCTGCCGCTGGAACATGCGCCGGGAGAAGCCCAGGCGGACTTTGGGGAAGCGGACTTCATCGTCGGCGGAAAGGCAGTCACGGGCAAGTACCTCGCGCTTTCATTCCCCTACAGCAACGCCGGCTTCATTCGGCTGAACTACGGGGAGAACATGGAATGCCTTCTGGAAGGGCTTGACAGCATATTCAGGGAAGTCGGAGGGGTTCCATACGAAATATGGTTCGACAATGGATCCGCCATGGTGAAGGAAGTGATCTGCGGGGGGAGGAGCATTCCATGCGAAAGGTTCGAACGCTTCGCGGAGCACTACGGGTTCCGGATTGTGTTCATGAACGTGTTGGAACCGGAGGGAAAGGGCAGTGTTGAGGCCAAGGTGGGCTACACAAGGCGACATTGGCTCGTGCCGCCGCCGGAGGCGGAAAGCCTGGACGAAATCAATGAGAGGCTCTTCGAACGTGCGAGGAAAGACCACGGGAGGAATCACTACAAGAAGGGTGAACGGATTGATGACCTGCTTGAAAAGGACAAGTCCGCCCTCGGGCCTTTGCCGGAAAAGGCGTTCCCGCTGTTCCGCACGGAAATCATCAAGGCAGGCAAGACAGGAATGGTGGAATTCGACAACAGGTTCTACTCCACCTCCCCTGACTGCGCCGAGAAAAAGGTTTCCCTGAGAATCACATCATCGGAAGTGACAGCCATGGACGAAGACTTCAACGTCATCGTGACACACAAGAGGCTTTACGGCCGGGAGCGCGAAAGCAAGGAATGGGGTCCGTACCTCAAGGCGATACAGTTCAAGCCCAGGACTCTCCCCAACACGGGGATACCGGAATTGTTGGGCGAAAAAGCGCGTTCCTACGTCCTTGGGGCCGATGGGACCCAACGCACCAAGGCGATGCGAATACTCTTCGCCATGGCCGAAAAAACGGGCTTTGAGGCGGCGCTGGCAGCCTTCAGCGATTACTTCGAGGAAGAAGGCGAGGGCATGGACGCCCGGCTGGACGTTCTTTTCGCAGCCCACTACCCGGACGAGGCAAAATGCAAGGAAAAGGAGCCGAGGACAGCCAACGGGCTGGACGAATACGACAGGCTTCTGCGGAAAAGAAACAAGGAGGAAAACCAATGAAAGACAATGAGAACAACAACACAGGCAATGCGCAAGACGAGCTCGCGGCGATTTGCAGGGACTTGCGGATAGGCCGTGCCGCCGTTGAGGAGGCGCTGGCGACAGGCAATCCTGCAAGCCGGGAATTCCTGCTGGGGGTTCTCAGGAACGTAAGGGATTCGCGCTCGACGGGCAGACAGGTCGCAATGACCAGGAAGGCGCGATTTCCCTACATGGAGAACATCAAGAAATTCAAGAAGGATGGCGTAGAATTTGACGAGGGCCTTTCCTTGGACGACTGCCTTTCGCTTGAGTTCCTGAAGAAGAAGGAGAACATCGTGATGGTTGGCAAGAGTGGCACAGGGAAGACGATGCTTGCAATCTGCATCGGCATGAAGGCTTGTGAGAACAATGTGCAGGCAGCGTATTTCAGGGTGCCCGAGCTGGCCAGGAGCCTTGGCAGAAAGTCCGATCTCAGGAAATATGGGTCGCTGCTTGCTCGGATTGATGGAGCAGGGCTCTTGATTCTGGACGAGTTCGCCTACACGCCGATGACCATCGAAGAGTCGCAGGACATTTTCAATATCGTTGCGGGGGCAGCCAGGAAAAAGCCAATCATCGTCACGACGATACGGTCGTTTTCCGAATGGAAGAAGATGATTCCAGACGAAAAGCTTGCCCAGGCATTCGTTAGCCGCTGCCTGGACAACAGCCATCTTGTCAATTTCACCGGAGAGGACCACAGGCTCATCAATATGATGGAAAAACAGAAAGGAGGAAGCCATGTGGGACATTGAGTACGATCCCTTCGAAAGGAAGTTTGAGGAAGACCTCATCGAGCCGATCACACGGGAATATTTCTCTGGGGAGGGAATGCCCAGGGAGCTGAGGCGCTACCTTGAAAGAAAGTACATCATCGCATATTGCCACCCGAACTTGTTCCCGCCGGCATATGAACGCGCGGTCTACGACTGCAGAAAATACATCCAGGGAAGAATCGG
>OMYM01000575.1 GCA_900315225.1 uncultured Erysipelotrichaceae bacterium
CAATCCGTGGACAGCCCTGTTCGGCCCTATGGTCACTATGGGCGCACTCGAAATCGTTGACGGCTACTTGAAGAAAAATCTGCTGTTCTACGACCACACCTTCTACACCACTGGCGTACTCATCTATCAGGACATGTTCATTCCCGTCTCCGTTGGTGCCTTCGGCCACATCCATATACTCGTCAGCGAGGACGACATCAAGAACGTCGTCAAACTCCCCGACCTCCAGCAAATCAAGGAAGCAGAGAGGCTAAACATCCTATCGCAGTAGCCAGAACATTTTTACTTCATAACGTGTACAACTTCAAAACATTGTTTATGGTAATGAGTTCACCATGTTTCATGTCCTTATAGATACTTATCCATTTGTTGCCAATGGGAATATAATCACTAAGGCTCAGACACATTTTCCCGTCTTCGATAGTTAGTTTGGAAATGGTATAATATCCATCTATCTTTCCTGCTATCATTGGAAGTAGAAACTTAGCTTCAAGAATGTTCACCTTTGGTTGTACTTCTAAAAGATATTTCTTCGCCTTGTGGTCAAGAAAAGTTTGATAATCTGCGTCTGTTGTCCTGACAGTTACAGTAAACACATTCTTTGATTCCACAGATTTGGGTTTAGTGTCGGTATAATATAGACCTCTCTGCGGTACGCTTACTTCAAGCTGTTTAATGATGCTTTCGTCAAGAAGCACTTTACGAAGGTGGCTTTCAAGAAGCAAACCGCTTTCCTCATTTGGCAGCAATGGATATGCACCTATATTTACTTCCTCAATAGATTTGAGAAAATACGGCAGTCCATCATCATGATTCCGTACCCTTTCCAACAAATCCTTCTCGTCCATACGCCCAGGAAAGAGGATATATCCACCTATTATTTCCTTTGAGAAGCGTTGCTCACCACGTTTGCCGTAATAGATGGCATCGCGGTAATGATGCATCGCATTGATAGTCTCTGGTTTAGGTTCATCCTGCACCCTACCGGAACTATCATCATCCCCCCGAACACTATACTTGGCATCGTATAGATAGGTCAGCGTAATGTCGCGGTCTTTCTTGTGGATGTGCATCACAATGTCGGGCTTTTGTTCCGTAGTTGCTGAACGCATATCGTAGTCATCGCCCTTTCTGCCAAAAGAATACTGATAGCCCACCTCCACCAAGTCACTATTCTGCGGATTGGTATAGGTGATGTGTCCGCTCAATGAGCCGCCATTAAACAAGTCAAAGGCATTTTGTGTGTCCTCGTGGACATATTTTTCAAGATGCTCCTTGTTGTGAATATCTATTCCCAACACCTTGCAGACAAGTTGCTTCAACCTCAAGAAACACCAAAGTTCATAGAGTTTCCAGATGGGCTGTACTCCCACACTCGTGTTACCCTGAATTAAGTCGAGTCCATTTTGAAGCATAATCCAATAACGATACACTTGCGAATAGCCGCTACGCTGTTGGAGTACCATACTCTGTTGACGGAACCCGTCAAAGAAACCAATACCCTTGAAGAACGAACTGCGACGAAGCATGTCCAATTCTTTCAGCTTGTCCTCCAAATTAGCGATTTCACTTTCAGAGGTTCCATCGCCAAGTTTCCTGATGAGCAGGGAAAGCCGTTCAGTAATGCGCTGTAGGGCGTATTTTACAAAACGGTTTTCTCTCGTGTCCAAGGTGGCTTCCGTCTGTTCCGTTCTGTAGAACTTCCTCAACGCTTGTTCTTCATCATTTAGTCGGTCATTCGAGAATCGTTCTGCCAACGTGGGTGTCCAGCCTTTTATGCGCTCTGCTCGCCTGTATTCCTCATATTGCCGCATCTTGTTGTGAGGCTGATGGATAATGAAGCGCACAGCTTGAACGTAGTTGTCCACAATCTGCTTGAACACCGACAACCATATCAACTCGTTGTTCACCTCACGTCCCATTTGGAACTGTTGGAAGGTCAGCGTGAGGTAGCGGAACACCAAATCGCCATATTCAGCCCTTATCTGCTGGATAATCAGGTCAAGGTCATCTTTCGTGTCGAGTTTGGGGGATAGCACATCAAACTCTATCTTGTGCCGAAAGTGCTCACCTGTTTTATTATGGTAGGCAAAATCCAAGGCGAAATGCCCTGGCTGGTTCAAGAAATCAAGACTTCCGCTAACAACATACTCTCCTGATGCGGTGTGAATGATATTGAACATCG
>OMYM01000591.1 GCA_900315225.1 uncultured Erysipelotrichaceae bacterium
AAAATTGAACTGGCAGTTTAATGACAAATGGCTTATCTGGTGGTAATCTATTCTCGTGCCAAGGGGTATGTCTGGATGCAGTGAATGCTCAAATGCATTTGCTGGGAGTGACCGTGGTGTGTGGATAGGGGCAGTCTGCATATGCGGCAAGCAGAGTATACCGGTTCTTGGGAGTGCAATAGCAAAGGCGCTGTGTTCTCTGAAATCTGGATTTGTGTAGATCATAGGCAGGCAACTGCCTGCCTATGGATCGCACAAAAGAACGACATTGTTTTCAATATTGTTGTTTTCGTGACAATATTTTGGTATTATCTTTTATCGGGAGCAATGGAAGCCTTGGGTGGCTTTGCGTTGCTTCTGGTAGGATGATGGACAGAACAGGGTTTGGCAATGGCTTGTTCTGCCTGGATGTTTGACAAACAAGGGGGGGAGGCCATGAAAAATTTCCGTGTCTTAATTGAGAATCACTTGAATTCGTTTCGAACTATACTGTTAGGTTTTCTGCTATTGATCTTGTTAGGGGCGTTGTTGTTGTGGCTGCCGTTCTCCAGCAACAACGGTCAATCTGTTCCGTTCCTGGATGCAATGTTTACCGCAACATCTGCCACATGTGTGACGGGTCTCGTTGTCTTTGACACGGCAAGTCAATGGACAATCTTTGGCAGAAGCGTCATTCTCCTGTTGATCCAGATTGGCGGTCTGGGGGTGGCAACGGCGTATGTCGCAACGCTCATGTTAACGGGGAAGAGAGTAGGGCTGATGGCAAGGGTTTTTATGCAGGATTCTGTTTCTGCCCCGCAACTTGGGGGCATTGCGGCCTTTACCAAGTTCTTTATCAAGGGAACGATCATCGTGGAGCTTGCGGGGTTTCTCTTATTGTTACCGGTATTTATCGGTGACTTTGGCATGTGGCGGGGCATTGGATATGCGTTGTTTCATTCCATTTCCGCCTTTTGCAATGCGGGGTTTGACTTGCTAGGGGGACAGGTTCCGTTTTCTTCCCTGACGCGTTATGCAGATCACGCGTGGGTCAATATTGTCATCGTGCTGTTGATTCTGATTGGGGGCATTGGCTTTTTCACATGGCGTGATCTTTTGGAGAATCGTTTCGATTTCATGAGGCTGCGCCTGCAGACGAAGGTTATCCTCATGGCGAGCGCTGTTCTTCTGGTCGTTCCCTTTGCGTTCTTCTTCCTTGTGGAATTTCGGGGGGTTCCAGGGAAAGAGAGAGCATTGCTGTCTTTGTTCCAGACCGTGACGCCAAGAACCGCAGGTTTCAACACTGCCGATTATAACGCAATGAGTGAAGCTGGGGTGTTGGTGACAATCTTGTTGATGTTGGTGGGTGGAGCGCCTGGCTCCACTGCCGGTGGCATGAAGATTACGACTGTTTCCGTCATGTTTTTGACCATGCGGGCAGGTCTCAAAGGAAAAACAGACATCAACGTGTATGATCGGCGCATTGAAGGCGACACGATTAGAAATGCCTTTCTGCTATTGTCGATCTATCTGTCACTCTTGATCATGGGGGCGCTTGCTATTAGTGTGGTGGAGAACATGCCAGTGTTGACAGCCATGTTCGAGTGTACCTCGGCGCTTTGCACGGTGGGCTTGGCCATGGCGAACATCTTTGAGATGCATGCCGTCTCCAAGATCATTCTCATGGTCTTGATGTACATAGGAAGAGTTGGGGGATTGACGCTTGCCTATGGATTGCTCACATCGCCGAAAAAGGAAACGGGCAGGTTCCCGGTGGATAAAATGACGATTGGATAAGGAGAAATACATGAAAAATGTTTTGATTGTTGGGGCTGGCAGACTTGGCCTCTATACCGCAAAAAAATTGCATCAACTTGGTCACCATGTCATGGTGGTCGATAAGAAAGAAGAGAGAATCAACCGTATTCTCCCATATGTCGTAAGAGCGGAGATTGGCGATAGCACGGATGAATCGTTTCTTTCATCTATTGGCGTAGATGACTACGATTTGTGCGTGGTGGCGATTGGCAACGACTTTCTTGCTTGCCTGGAGACGACATTCATGTTAAAGGAACTGGGAGCCAAGGTGATTGTCTCAAGGGCGACATCTTTCTCGCAAGAGAAGTTCCTTCTGCGTAATGGTGCTTCTTCCGTGGTGTTTCCCGAGAGGGAGTTGGGTGATTGGGTCGCGATCAGATTCAGCAACGATAATATCTCTAACTACATTGAATTGACGGATGGCTATTCCTTGGTCGAAGTCAAGGTTCCTTCCCAATGGAATGGCAAACGTGTTGGTGAGCTTGATGTGCGAAAGAAACACGGGCTTAATATCTTGGGCGTGAATAAAAATCGCATGGACATGAATGTCAATTCCGATACTCTCCTGGAGGAAGGATCGACCATGCTGGTTCTGGGGAAATACACGGATATCGCCAAGGTGTTTAAACTTTAAAGAAGTCCTTACAGTGTCTTGAAGCATATGAAGATAGTGTGTATTGGCGATTCCAACACATATGGCTATGACCCAAGGGG
>OMYM01000573.1 GCA_900315225.1 uncultured Erysipelotrichaceae bacterium
CGAGATGAATTGCGATATCGCTGTCGGTGAAGGTCAGCCGCTTGGCATGCCGCTAGCATTTGGCGGTCCTTACCTTGGCTTCATGGCTGCGAAAAAAGACATGATGAGAAAACTTCCCGGCAGGATCGTAGGCCAGACAAAAGACGACAAGGGAAACATTGCCTACGTGTTGACGCTGCAGGCAAGGGAACAACATATACGCCGCGAGAAAGCTTCTTCCAATATTTGCTCAAACGAAGCACTTTGCGCTTTGCGCGCCACCGTCTACATGTCCGCCATGGGTAAAAACGGCCTACAGGAAGTTGCCCGCCAATGTGCCGCAAAAGCACATTACCTGCAATCCTGCCTAGAAGGAGCAGGCTTCCACCTTGCGCACGACAAGACATTTTTCCACGAATTTGTCACCGAATCATGCCATGATTCATACAAAGTGGAGGAAATTCTCGATGCGCATGGAATCCTTTGTGGATTGCCGCTTGATGCGCATCGCATCTTGTGGTGCTGCACCGAAATGAACACAAAAGAAGAGATGGATGACGTTGCCCGCATCCTCAAGGAGGCGTTATGAAACTCGTGTTTGAGAAAAGCATTGAAGGCAGGAGCATGGACTATATCCCACGGCTGGATGTGCCGCCATTCGACTTTGACCCTTCATTGCTAAGAAAGACTCCCGCCCAGTTACCGGAAATCTCCGAAAACGATCTTTCCCGCCACTACACGCAACTGGAGAAGCGTGCGTATGGTGTCAACGATGGATTCTATCCCCTTGGCTCCTGCACCATGAAATACAACCCAAAGATCAACGAGAAGACGGCTTCCCTGGAAGGATTCACCGATATCCATCCCCTGCAGAGTCATGTGGACGGTTGTCGGGAAGTGCTTGAAAAAGCCAAGGAAATGCTTTGCGAGATCACTGGCATGGATGCCATGACGCTACAGCCCGCAGCTGGAGCGCATGGTGAGTTCACCGGCATGATGCTGATAAAGAAATACCACGAGATGCGCGGCGACACCAAGCGTACAAAGGTCATTGTCCCTGATTCAAGCCATGGCACAAATCCTGCTACCGGAACAATGAATCACATGAAAGTCGTATCGATTCCTTCCACGCCAGAAGGATACGTCGACCTCAATGCCTTGCGCGCAGCGGTCGACGATGAGACAGCCGGCTTCATGTTGACAAACCCAAATACACTTGGATTGTTTGACAAAAACATATGTGAAATCACCAAGATCATCCACGATGCGGGAGGAATCTGTTACTACGATGGCGCCAACATGAATCCAATCATGGGAATTGTACGTCCTGGCGACATGGGCTTCGACTGCATCCACCTGAACCTGCACAAAACATTCTCAACGCCTCATGGCGGTGGTGGTCCTGGCGCTGGCGCCGTTGGATGCAAGCTTTTCCTTCGCGATTATCTACCGTGTGATGAAACGGTTTCCTTCAGCCATTCCATTGGGCGAACAAAGAGTTTTTCCGGCAATTTCCTTGTTGTCGTCAAGGCATTGACCTACCTGTTGATGCTTGGCAAGGAAGGCATCCCTGCCGCCGCAAAGACAGCCGTCCTCAATGCGAACTACCTCAAGAAACTCCTCAGTGAGAAATACACCATGGCCAACGAAGGCATATGCATGCACGAGTTTGTCATGACACTAGAAAACGAACATAAGCAACACGGCTTCAACGCCCTTGACATCGCGAAAGGGCTTTTGGACAGAGGAATTCATCCTCCGACAATGTATTTCCCACTCATTGTTCACGAGGCGCTAATGGCAGAACCCACTGAAACCGAAAGCAAAGAGACGCTTGAGACAGCCGCAAAGATCTTCCTGGATGTATATGATGAAGCAATGGCAAACCCAGCAGGCATGCACAACAAGCCAGAAAAAACCGTCATTGGCAGGCCAGATGAAGTCACAGCGGCTAGAAAGCCAGTGTTAAAATACGGAGATTGACATGCAAGATTTTGACTTGATCGTCATTGGCGCGGGTCCTGGCGGCTACAACGCTGCCGCTTTTGCAGCAAATAACGGATTAAGGACAGCCCTCATCGAGGCGAATGCATTGGGTGGCACATGCCTCAATCGCGGTTGCATTCCCACCAAATCCCTTCTTCACGCATCCGAGCAATACAGGCTGCTAAAGAAAGAAACGGAATTGTTTACAGGCGATGTGCAGATCAATGAAAAAGCCATGTTCCGCAAGACATTTGAAACCGTGGATTCCATCCGCAACAATGTCTCCCTCTTGCTCAAAAACGCAGGCGTGCATGTATATGCAGGCAAGGCGCAAATTTGTGGTTCTCATGAAGTGCAAGTGGGTGATGACAATCTATGCGCAAAGCATATTCTCATTGCGACAGGGTCAAAACCTATGCGCCTGCCCATCGAAGGCATCGAACATGCTGTCGATAGCGATGGATTTTTCCATCTTGATGCAGAAAAGATAGAGCATCTTGTCATCATTGGCGGTGGTGTCATCGGTGTCGAAATGGCAAGCATCTATAATGCCCTGGGCAAAAAAGTCACCATCATCGAAGCGTTGCCTTGCCTCATCGCGAACATGGACAAAGACATGGGCAAGAACCTACAGGCAATTCTAAAGAAACGAGGAGTTGACATCCTCGTAAATGCCAAGGTGACGAAAATCGATACTGACTCTTGTACTTGCATCATCAAGAACAAAGAAATGGAAATCAAGGGCGATGCCATCCTTGTGTCTACGGGACGTGTCGCAAATACCGAAGGACTGTGCAAGAATCCTGAAATGCTTGCCATGGATCATGGCATTGTTGTCGATGAAGACTATCGGACTTCTGTGGATTCCATTTTTGCAATCGGCGATGTTGTATCTGGATCAATCAAGCTGGCGCATGCGGCACATGCGGAAGGACGCTACGTTGTGGAACGTCTCCTAGGCTTGCCAACGACAAAAAACCCACGATTGATCCCTGCGTGCGTATATGTTTCGCCTGAAATCGCAGCTGTTGGCCTCAATGAGGAACAAGGCAAGCTTCTTGGCTATGCCAGTGTCAAGGCTCCAATGCATTCCAATGCGCGAACAATGATCGCTGAAGCTGACAGAAGCCTTATGAAGCTCGTCTATGATCCCAAGACAAGAATCGTCAAAGGTGCCCATCTCATGTGCGAGAGGGCATCCGACATGATCATGGAATTTGCGACTGCCATCAACCTATCCTTGACCATTGACCAACTCAATGCGACCGTCCGTCCCCATCCTTCCTTCTGCGAAGCAGCGGACGATCTGTTTGGCAAGGCAAAATGATCACCAAGGCAACCGTCTATTTCTCCCACCAATACGACCCCTACCGTAACCTGGCATTCGAAGAAACTCTCTTGAAACAAGTCGCCCAAGACGAAATCATACTCTATCTCTGGCAAAACCAAGACACTGTCGTCATTGGCAGAAACCAAAGCGCTTGGCAAGAGTGCGATGTCGCGTTGCTCGAAAAAGAAAATGGACACATTGCTCGTCGGATGTCGGGGGGAGGCGCTGTCTACCATGACCTGGGGAACGTTAACTTCACGTTTCTCAGTACCTGCCAAAACCATGACGTCAAGAGACAACTGTCCATTATCCAAAAGGCGGTCGGTTCATTTGGACTCGAAGCAACATTCACAGGCAGAAACGACCTTGCCATAGACAACCGAAAATTCTCTGGCAATGCCTACTACAGCAATGGAACAGCTTCTCTTCACCATGGCACACTGTTGATCCAATCCGACTTTGAACGCATGCAAAGATACTTGACTCCTTCGAAACAAAAACTCGCAGCAAAAGGTATCGCATCCGTTGAGTCTCGGGTCGCAAACCTGCATGAACTCGCAAGCGACATTACGCCAGAATCGATGCGCTCGGCATTGGTGTCGGCGTTTGAAGATGCCTATGGCCTTTCAGCCAGCACGCATTGCCTCGATCCTTCCCTTCATTTGGAGCTTGAGGAAAAATACAAGTCGCATGAGTGGATCTTTGACCGCAACTGTGAATTTGACCAAATCATTGAAATCCAGGGCAATGACGCACTCTACACCATGCACCTGAAAGTCTCACATGGGATGATCGACAACGTCAAGGTGTATTGTGACGCCATGGATCCCCAAGCGGCACAGATCCTGGAACAAAAGTTGCCAGGAACACCCTATGTCCGTGAGGCAATCGAACAAATTCTTCATAACATGTAAAGGCAGGGAATCCCTTGGATTCCCTGCCTTATGATTATTGACAACATGCATTCGCATCGCACGCAAGGACATCACCCAGCGTGATTGTCGTAAAATCCTGTGGCTTTAGCTTCTTCTCGCCAGCCAATAATCCATAGACCCTGGCAGTTCTAGCATCATACACATCTTTCAACACATTCCTGACACCCCTGGCATTGCCAAACAACGGATTAGCAGACCTGCTTTCGATCAAACGGCATGCGGCTTCTCTTGCGCCATCTTCCAGCGTCAATCCGATGTTCTTGGCCATGTAGCCAAAGATGTCGCACAATTCATCAAGCGAGTAGTCTTCAAAGACAATCTTTTTGTTAAAGCGGCTGGCAAGCCCAGGATTTGCGTTTTCAATCATCTCTTCCATCTCACGGGTATATCCGGCAAGGATAATCGCGACTTTGTCGCGATAGTCCTCGGAGAACTTGACCAGTGTGTCGATTGCCTCCTTGCCATAGTCTGTCGCGTTGTCACGATGATAAAGCCCATATGCCTCGTCGATGAACAGTATCCCGCCAAGCGCCTCCATTGCCTTGTTCCGTGTCTTTTCAGCAGTCTGACCAACAAACCCAGCAACAAGGTCCGTCCTATCGCATTCAACAAACGCATCCCCATCCAGAACACCCAGGGCACGGTATATCTTTCCCACCAAGCGGGCGACCGTTGTCTTTCCCGTCCCTGGATTTCCTTCAAACACCATATGGAGGGACATTGGCGGATTGTTCAAATGCACTCCAGCCTCTTCCTCCGCCTTCTTCACCTGGATCTCCATGACCCGTTTCTTGATCTCTTTCTTGACCGAAGATAGTCCTGTCATTCCTTCCAATTCATCCAGCAATTTCTGTAGATCCTCTTGGCTTTCCGTTTCCTGTTTCTTCTCTGTTGGAGATTTCAATGCGTCTAGCCTTGCCATACACGTTGCATTGTGCGCTCTTGCTCCTCTGCGATACCAAAACAACGCCTTATGTTCATCTGCCAGCACGCCTTGTCCATGTTGATAACACCATCCAACATTTCCCATGGCACTGGCATTCCCCAAAAGCGAAGCAAGAAGAAAATACAAAAAAGCATGTGCAAAATCAGCGGGCTTTGCTTCAAAAAAGCCATATCCTTTCTTATTCAACTCTTCCTCAGCCAACAAATGATCCATATTGGAGCGAAGGTTACGATAGGCATATGGCACTCCTTGCACAGGTTGCTCAAGCTTGCCTTTGTGATAGATTGCCATGTCTCGAAGAAATCGCCTGTTCTTCTCTCCCACATTGCCAAACATCAGCGGCAAGGCTTCTTGCACAAGCTCCATGCATTCATTTGACAACAACGCAAGATCGCCAAGAAAATCATGGTTCAACTGATCGTCTGTCAAGATCCCCAGCGCCATTTGTTTCTTTCCATCCCTCAAAAAACGAAGGATGGCAATGATCGCCACGATATCCTCCAGGGAATACTCTGGATGGACACACAGTCTTTTCCACGTATTCTCACTGTATACAGGCAACATTTCACATCCCCAATCGACAACCTGGGGCATTTGTTCCACCACACAACTATTCAATACATAGCCCCCTTTCACATGCATAAAAGTCTACCATATCTCAACAATCTCAATCAAGGCATATAGGATGATGCGCATGCCAATATTATAC
>OMYM01000572.1 GCA_900315225.1 uncultured Erysipelotrichaceae bacterium
AGAGTTATATTATCCAGAAAATCTGGACTTATATACAATATCGCATCTTTTCTTTTTCTTCAACCACAAAATGAAAAAAGAGCATGGTGGCATTCGTCACCATGCTCTTTTAAAATGTGAGTTCTAGATTCAATCAAAAAAATTGATTATTCTAAGTTCTATAAATAAAAAAGCGGGCGCAAGAGTTTCTACGAGCTGCTCGTCCTCTGAAAATACCTTCTCCAATTATTTGCACATCGTTTTTATAGCTAACATAGGAAAACTTTGTCTTTTTTTACTACTTTCGTTGGTCGCTTTTTTATTCCGAAATTTTTATAAAGTTTATGATTAGACGTCCACTTCGCCCTTCCCACCCTACATTAAACGCTTACGTTGGACAACGCAAATCTGCCGTCCACGACAAGTGTTTTCAATTTTTCAAAATCCTTATATCGAAACTTCCGCTAACCAAAAAAACCTCCATTAGTATACCACATTTGTGGCTATACTAATGGAGGTTTTAACAATTAATTCAATTCTACTGTTGAGATTCGTGGCTCAAAGCAACAAGTTGGGCGGACACACACAATCCTAACACCACTTGCTCTTTGTGGACCAACTTTCATGAATGTTGCCAAGACACTCGTATCGCCTTTTAATCCCAAAGGACCAATGTTGGCTTCATTAACTCTACGTGTCATTTCTTTCTCCATATCACTCTGGACATCGTATCTTCCATCTACCTGTGCCTGTAGCATCATGCTTGTTGCCTCAAAATGAGAACGACCGATGCCTACTGCCAATGTACATGGGGAGCAACCTAACTGGGCTACGCCTTCCGTTGCCCACTTGACGATTTCATCCATGACTACCTGGGTGTTATGCTTATGGAAGACACGGTACGTCTTGCCACGAATGGCAGGACCTCCGCCAAACATGAGGATATGAAGACGAATGACATTGTCCTTGCACCTTCTCAACAGGATTGGCGCTGGCTCTACGCCTGCACTGTCTGGATTCAAGCCGCCAGACTGGTCAATGCGGTGGATATCATCCCCCATAATACCCATAGGGCGTCCTGGGAGCTTGCGCAAGCCTTCGGCTACGCCTTGACGGATAGCATCCAGCATCTTGCCTGTGACTGCGCAATCTTCTCCGATTTCAAGGACAAGATGCGGGATTCCCGTGTCATCGCATAGAGGGCTGTCATTCCTCTCAGCTGCTTCAGCATTCGCCAATACCTGTTCCAGAACCCACTTTGCTTTTTCGTTGCGTTCTGTTTCTATTGCTTTACGATAGGCTTCTTTTTTGTCTGGCCGAAAGGTTGATCCTGCTTCTACCAGTGTATCTCTTACAAGGGATACAATCTCTTCATAACTCCTATTCATAGATGCTCCTGCCATGCGCAGCCCCAATGATCGCTGGGTATTTGTCAACCTTGATTAGATGCAGTGCCTCCATGCCTAGCTCTGGAAATGCAATGATGCGTTCCTCAGAGGTCTTGCTGCCAAGCAAAGCTGTAACCGGGGGAATCACCGCATATACGGAATTGTATTTGTCTAAAGCTTCAATGGTTTCCGGGTGAAGTTGTCCTTTGCCTAAATAGAGCTTTATGCCTGCCTTGCTTAATGGAGCAATGCTGCTTTCAATCTCTAGCTTGTTGGATGACGTTGGTCCGACCCCAGCAAGAGAAACAGCTGTATGGAAGATGACTTGACCTTGAAGATCCACGCCTAGTTGATCGGCTTCACCCTCATCGATCATCTTTAACACCTTGGGAAGGACAGCATCTCTTCCACAGAGGATATAGCCGCTGATTTCCACCGTATCGCCAACCTGCAAGGAAGCAATGGATTCCTCATCTATCGGCGTTGTTAATTCGACCATGATGCCTCCTGTTAGTCGTTAACAGCAAACAGCTTGACATGTCCGCTTTCATCACGGATGACGCCATATGCCCTTGCACGGTTATAGATCTTGTTTGCCCAGTTTGTATGTGGCTTGATCTCATTCATCTTGTTGCCGCCAGAGCCTTTGATCACTCCACCGCCAGTGCCAAGAATCTGGCAAGCATCATCATACTCTTCTTTGGTGACTGCCATCATCGCATTTACGAACTTCACATGCGTTGGATGAATGACGGTACGTCCGACAAATCCATTTGCCTTATCCAGTATTACTTCACGTAGCAAGCCATCGACCTCATTGTTTACGATGGATTCGTGCCTTGTCAGATAGTCCTCAATGCCATAATGCGGAAGCTCTTCAAACATCAGTTCCTTTGGAGCGCGGAAATACTCCCAGACAGGTCCTGAGACAACGTAGTCGTTGTCACGGCCAAACATGTTGAGAATATCACAAAGGCATTCACGAACTGTCATGATATCATAGACGGAATAGCCAACGCCACGACGGACACCAAATACCGATGAAAAATCAGTAGCACCTACGCGAACCTGTAGAACGAGATCCTTGTACTTGTCAAGAATACGCTTGATGCCTGTCAATTCATACATGCGGCTTTCCTTGTACGCGACTTCCTTATCCTCGATAATCGGCATGCCATAGATAATCTCTCCGAATTTCTCATTCAGGTCTTTCAGGTATGCATAATATTCATAGCCATTCTCGGCATTGAACTTCGGGAAGTTAATGCCACATAGGCTCTTGACCTGATGCTTTGTCAGATTAGAGCCAAAGTGCTTGAATTGCTCTA
>OMYM01000570.1 GCA_900315225.1 uncultured Erysipelotrichaceae bacterium
CAGATCTTCAACCCGAAATCTGTCATTGACGCAACTGATAAAAACATATGCTTGCCATACTGGAATGATACAAACAGCGGCATCTGCAGTATGATAGCCAAACGCATTGAATCAATGTTGGTGTTTGGCATGAAATAACACAAGAGAGATAGAGGGGAAAATATGAAACTACCACCAAGTAAAGCTATACATTTTTTTGAAACTTTGATGCCCTTGCTTAATTGGGTGAAAAGAACAGAGGAAGGAGCGGCAGCCCTTAAGGATGCACGCAAGAAAGACAGTAAAAATTATCGGGAAGATGCCGTTCTATTAGGCGTGCTTTGGGAACATCCTGCATACATAGACGAATACCTGGAAGAAATGGGAGAAAGGCTCATGCCTAGTTCAAGAAGAGACCTTGCCAAATGGAGGGAACATTTTGTCTATGACTCTTTCATTGTGGAACGCCATACAAGCAGTGGTTCAATCTTTATCTCGATGAGCAATGGACAAGTTTATCGTGTCAGTGGCATTTCTGAAGAAATAGAAGATGTGATGAGAAGACTAGCGCTTCCTTGCGTTGTCAAAACAGCACTGTTGCCGTATGCAGGGAGAATCGTGTATGACAGTGTGATAACTGCTTTACCAGACGTACTGAACGCTACGGCGGAAGAGCAATTGGCCAATGTGTATGATATAGCGAAAAGAAACAATCGCATCGCCAAGAAGCTTCCCGTTATAAATCAGGTTGAATCAGGCGAGGAATGGAACATCTTGGTAGGGGTTATGATGTCAACGATTGCGGATAATAATGAAAGCATGTCGCCAGAAGAAGTTGCTCAGAAACTCCACAATGATCCAAGGCTTAACCTTATCCCCGAAGAAGATCTTGCTACATTGGAAAGGCTTAACAATCAGCTGCATCGTTCCGCAGAGGATTGGAATGTAATCATGGACATATTGCTGGATAGATGTGTGTTTACAATTATACCAATGATTGCTACAGAGGAAGTAGAAGTGGTTGGGAATGTGTTGTGCCATGATGGTTATCTTTATGTTTTCACCACTTACGAGAAATGCCAGGAGTACATGGATCTAGTGATCAAAGAAGATCCACGCCAGAATTATGTTAATATCATTACGCTGGATTTACAAGATGCAATGGAAACGGCAGGGAAGCAAGGCATGAATCTGCGTATTGATCATCCTAGCGATAAGTCTTCTGTTCAAAAATTTTTAGAATACAACGGCAAGACTAGACACCTTCATTCGATTATGATGGTACCTCCTGAATTCCAAGATGAAGTAATAAAAAATCTGAAATGAGGAACACCCGCCAAGAGGTCATCAATGAATCCATGGAGACTGTGATCGGCCAGTTCAGCGACAAGAACTACACGGACAGGCTCAGGCACTACGCGGGAAACATCCTTTGCGTGGGGATTGGCTACGAGAAGACAGATGCAAAGGATGTGGCCTACAAGGAACACACCTGCGTGATAGATCAAATGTAAAGCCAATTTCAAAGGGTTTTCAAAGAGACTTGTCTTTGACCTGAGTGCCGAAGATTATGGATTCAATCAAAACCTTGTTGAAAACGGTATAGTAAAGAAAGCGATAATATATGGGGAAAATGGTGTTGGGAAAAACTTCGCTTGTGGTAGCGCTCTTTGATATTATCTTGCATCTGACCGATAAAGAAAGATTTCCTTCGCCTTATCAACTAAACTATATTTGCCTTGAAGACGTTCATAGACCCGCTTTGTTCAAATACACTTTTATGTTTGGCGAAGACGTGGTAGAATATGATTCTGTTGTTGAAGGTGAAGGTACATAGACTGGTTTTGTACATCGTTTGACCAATCCGTAGTATGTTAATGAAAACAGAAAAAAGTGATTCTTCATCACATAGATGGATGCATGATACTGGAGGTTACCCATGGTTGAAGATAAAAAGATAGAACTTGTGTTGGAAGACGATGACCTAGATAGAGGCGAATATGCAATGACTCTATTTAAGATCATTAAGGATTATGCTCCAAAAGGTTTTGATGTCGTTGATGATATTGAGCTTGAACCAATCAATAGAGGCAAAAATGAATTTTCCGAAAGCACAGAAGAAAGAGAAAAGCTTGCGGCAGAAGGCGGTGCTCCTTCCGCAAGTAACTCTCCTATTCTATCTTCTGGTGTTGTGTATACAAGCAAACTTCATCACTTAGACAATTCAGCCTTTATCATGGGTATTTCTGGCGCATGGGGGACGGGAAAGACAACGTTTGTCAAGATGTTTGAAAACTTGCTGCAAGGGAAAGGAATCCTTCAAAAAAGCCAGAAGGTAGAAGAATTCATCAACGACAACAAATTCGAGAAAGACGAAGTCGTATACTTTAACTCATGGCTCCATGACTTCTATGAAGACCCAATGATTCCATTCTCCAGAATACTAATCGAGAAGGTATGCGGTAATAATATCGATGCATACGAGGAAGCATCAAAGCATTTCACAGACTATTTGAAAAAGTTGAGACAGTCGCCATTATCTCTGTTTGCTTATGAAGGCAAAGAAGAAACCAGTGAAGATGATGACCTTCTTCCTACAGACAAAATGATTAAACAACTCAAATCATCCCTTCAACAATGCATGCACAAGAAAAGTCAGAAGAAGGTTGTCATCATTGTCGATGAACTTGATCGCTGTAAGCCTACTTTTGCTATCCAACTGCTGGAAACAGTCAAACATCTTTTCAATGTCAAGGGACTGGTGTTTATCTTCTCTCTTGACATTGGAGAGCTAAAGCATTGCGTAAAGAAAGTCTATGGTGATGACTTTGAAGCCATTGGCTATCTTGAACGTTTCTTTGACTATAACTCTATATTGCCAAAGGGCAATGACAGGAAACTCATGGAGAAGTACGTTAACGAATACGAACTTCCACAGAGTGTTCCAGAATACTACGGTTTATGTAGACGGTTCAATTTGACACCGAGAGAGATGAGAGGCATATGCTCTTCATTTTATTACCTTAACAAATACTCTTTGGAAGGATATCCCGACAAGGCACGCTTGCTATATTTCTACATTCTTCTGCTGAAGTATAAGTTCCCAGACGATATTCAAAAGCTCAATTCCTTGGATTCCACTGCAAGAATCAAGTTGTTTGGTGAAGATGCGATACGACCAGAATTCCTGACTGTCGATGATGACACGTTTCAGCCATTCTTCAGCGCTGTCATAAACAATAAAACACTTGAGGTCACACAGTTTTACCTCATAAAGGGTGTTGACTTTGGTCAAAAAGCAATATGTGGTGAACCTAGATTCATAAAAAAGCATGAACCCCTTGCTGTAGATAGCATGGATTCATGGTCATTTATCCTGTACGCAAAGGATTTCGAGAGGGGCATTTCCGATGTTCTTGATCGTCCTGTCTTAGAATTTCTGTTCAACAAGGTTGAATCCTACAGCAACGACATCCCCATGACAAAGAAGAGCGACCTTCACAGAGGGTCGGTCATTAACTTTGGAAAGTGGCATAAGAAAACAGAAGAAGATATGGAATCGATAGAGTGGATAGTGTTGGACATTGAGGATGATAAGGCATTACTTATCAGTAGGTATGGAATTGAATGCCTGCCATATAACACAGAGAAAAAGCCAACAACATGGGCGGGATCTAGCCTTAAGGAATGGTTAAACAATGATTTCTTTAAGAATGCGTTCAGCAAGGAAGAAAAAGATATGATTGCTGTATCGCATGTAGTGGCTGAAAGAAACCCAATATACATGATAACGAATCCAGGGATAGATACCGATGACAAGGTGTTTCTGTTGAGTCGACAGGAAGCCGCAAAGTATTTTCCGAGCGATGAAGCAAGGCAATGCAAGCCAACAACATATGCGAAAAAGAGAGGGGTGGATTGTATCGATGATAATTTCTGCTGGTGGTGGGTTTGTACACCTGGTAACGAATCTCACCGTGCAGTTCGCATCGATGCCGATGGTTCACTCGGCACCCACGGTCGGCGGGTTGACAGCAGCAGCGCCGTTCGTCCCTGCTTGAGGATCAAGCTTCAATCCTGATATTTTCTGATTGTCAATGATTTGTCAGAGGGCGAAGGAAAGTGCAACAAATTTAGAACCGGCATTCGAGGGAAAAATGAAGAAAGACAAGACATAGTAACCTGACCCCCGCTGAAAGAGGGATCGAGGTTGATTTTCACAAAAATCAAGTACATATGTTTGCTTCATGTGAAGAAGTACCCTGCCATTTATGCGAATGAATGAATTACCTTCCGCAAAGATAGCAATGATTTTTTGCTAAATATTCTTTCTGTTTGCTTTTTTTCCTTGGAAAAAGCCCTGTTATAGAATTCATCGACTGCGCCTTCAAAAACCACTC
>OMYM01000567.1 GCA_900315225.1 uncultured Erysipelotrichaceae bacterium
CTCATTTTACTTGCTTCTGCGCTATAAATCACCAATAGTATGCCTGAAACATAATACCAATTCTTGTTATTGATATGATTGCATAACTCTCGAAAATCCATGATAACTGCTTCACAATCGACATCAGCAGCTTCCTTTTCTGTGACAATCACTTGGCTGTGATATTCACTTAACCTCGCAACAATCTCGTCAAAAGACAAATGACCGTTGTTCTGAAATATGATTTCACGGGAATCCGCAAATAACTTCACATCATCCACGGGCAAAGTATTCTGTGGTTGTGAAATACTATCTCGCAAAATGCTGAAATCTCTCTTTTCATAATCAGATACTTCATGTTGATTACATCCAGCGCAATAGTAATCTGTCAAAGGATAGATCTCCTCAAACATTATTGACCAGCAGATACGATTTACATTTTGTATTGCTTTAACAAGTATATTAAATGCACGATATGATTTATCTGATTCTTTGTTTCTAATCCGTTCAAAGACTTCATCATTTTCATCAAGATGATCAAGCAGATGATCATCCAGCACTTTCACTTCAATATAGCAATGGCCATCCCTCTCGTTGACATCCTCAATTAACAACTTACCATGTCTTCTCAACATAAGCAGTGCATTGATATTCCAATCGCGATGGGTATTATTCCCACATTCATAATTTCCTTCCCCATCATAGTCTGGTTTGACATTCGTATCAATCATAATATACCTTGATTTATACCAACTATTCTCGGGATTATCTTTCATTGTTTGCCATCTATGGACAAATTTCTCTGTTGTCAACGCCTTTGTCACTTTGTTTCTCGCAGAGTCAATATCTGTTTTTTTGTCTATGCATAAAACGCTCAAGCTGGGCAAGCCATCACGACCACCTCGACCTAATTCTTGGTAATACTGATCAGGTGTTTCGGGCAAGTATAAATGCATGACAGTTCTAACATCAGCCTTATCCACTCCTACGCCAAAGGCACATGTCGCAATCATCAAATCGAATTTATCCTGTATCCAATCCTCCCCAATTCTTTCACGTTCATCATTTTTCGTTTTCCCTGTATAGCATCTAGTATTGATATACCCATGCTCGACAAGTTTTTCTTTCCATTCCTCTGCTTCTTCCGGTGAATTGACATACAGGATCATTGGTCTTGGCAAATGGTCAATCAATTCAATTGCTCTATTGTTTTTCCTGTATTTTGCATCATTGATGACCGTGACAAACCTTGGTTCCTGTCGCAAAGCATCGCATCGGATTGCTATCCAGTTATCTCCTTCAGAAAACATCATTTTCAAATATCTTTCAGTTTGATTAGTAATCGTAGCTGATAGCAAAAATGTCCTAATCGTTTTATTTCTTTCGATAAGTTTTCTTCGCCATGGTTCAAGGCATTGATACTCTACCCTGAACTGGTCTCCCCACTGTATGACGATATGCGCTTCATCAATGACAATATTGTTTATGCGCCCGTTTTCATTCAGTTCCTGGATGATCTCCTTGAAGTTTTCATTCTTCAAAAGCGCTTCCGGCGAGATAAACAACATGCGAGCCTTATTGGCTTTCAAGGCCTCAAAGATTTCATTCTTTTCCTTGACACCGCCATAGTAGCATAGGATCTCCCCTTCTTTGTTGTCCTTGATTATTTCCTTTGCCTTCCTTGCCTGATCTATGGCCAAGGAAATCGTGGGTACAATAACGATCGTCAGTCCTTCTCTTTGGAATGCCAGTGTTTGTGTTACAAGGCTCTTGCCTCCTCCCGTTGGCATGCAAATCAATGTGCTATAGCCTTTCGGTGTATTCAAAGCACCGATCACACAATACTTTTGTTCCACTGACTTAAACTCAGTGAAACTTGTCAACTTCCTAATCGAGGGAGGAGTATATTTTTGAAAGCGAATGTTTTCTTTTTCGATTGGCGTAGATGCGGTGATAAAAGCTTGCTTAACAAGATCGGGATGTTGAATATATTCTGGTAAATCCAGAAAAACCGAAACCTCATGATTATTTTCAATGTGGAAACCATATAAATTATCATCGCCTAAGCTAAAATAATCTAAAGTCAACGGTGTCTGAAAACTCGCCATGAATCCACGAAGGGCAACATAGTAATCTGCCTCTCCCGCAAGCCCTTCTTTATATTTAGCATAGGTCTTGATCAAGCTAGATGCCCGCTTTGCAAGATATTCTTCAATGGGATTATCAGAGGCAACGAGAAGCGATTGGTCAAATGAACCCTTTCGGTCGTTTAGATACTCTTGCATTTCCGCTATGATCTTCTTCTCATCCATTGTTCACCATCCACACAAAACATATCGCATCAAGTTTGACATTACATTTTGTCAAACCTTTCTTGATCAATTCGAATTTACGTTCCAATGCTTCATAATCAGTAGCTTTATTTCCATAGTATAAATCAGATGCTTTCTGCAAGGCGAGTTGGGAATCAATTTGTTTCTGAGCTTCTACGCGTTGGTTGTATTTCTTCGTAAAGCTTTTTCTTGCTTTTTCATTTAAAATCTTCACTGCAGTATCAACCAATTTCTCCCAATCCTCTTTTTTATACATCAGCTTAAAGTATTCACTATTGCTTACGTGGTATTGGCTTTTTACATTAAGCACATAGCCATCTTTCTCTTTCTTTCCCCTTTGCCCAAAGTGATCCACCATTTTCTTGGCATTTGTCCCCAGCTGGACAATAGACTCATAAATACGCATGACTTCGTTTTCTTTTGCGTCATAGCCTTTCAATGGACAGAGTACAGTCAACGGCTCATGGGGAAGATAGCATTGGAAAGAGCCTATTTCTTGGTCTGTTATATCATTCTCAATTAAGAACTGTCTGTCCAGCGATACATTATACGTAGCGATAAAACCTCGCCAATTGATGTTTGCTTTTACAGCAAAGGCCGTAACCATGCCCTTGTAAGACTGCATTGCATTGTTGACAATGCAGTCGAAGATCTCGTCTCCTGGGGCATAGAAATGAATATAGTCATTCTTGATGGCAATATCCCTATCAAAAGTTCCGGTTATTGACCTATTGTTATTGGTAATGTTGTGTTGAACTCTTTCTTCATATCCTCTTTGAACCTTTATTGTTGCCTCATTTTGTTTTTTCGCAAGATATTCCGTCCAATCAGGGGGAACCAAAAATGTGTTATACGCCGATGCAGCCGAAAAATTCTTTTCCGTGAATTTAACAATATCTTGGCGATCTGTTGAACTTGCCCTGAAACCCGCCAGACCTGCCCAGCTCATCATCACACGATCAAAGCTGCCATTGTCAAGCCTTTGATAATCATTCATCGTCTTTTCCACCTGCTGGTAGATTGGCTCAAATTCCCGCATGACCTTGTCCATTGCTTGTTCCTTAAAGACTTCTGTTCTCATTTTCTTCGCACGATCAATTAATTCTGGAATCGTATTATACAATCCGTATTCGAAGTCTGTGCGGATGGTATCCGTAATGCTGGCATTTAATTCATTCATGATGATTTCCAGTCCTGACAAAGACTGCCTAAACACGTTCAATCCTTCATCCCAGAACTTGAACAATTGTTCCTCATAGGTATCTTTGGCACAAATGACGACAGAAGTTGCTGGAACCGTAACCTCTCTTCCGATACGGTCAAGTCTGCCGATTCTTTGCTCGATATCGTTTATGTTCCACGGCAAATCAATATGTACCACAAACTCTGCAGCCTGTAGATTTCTTCCTTCACCGCCACTGCGATCACAAACAAGAATCTTACACTTTGGCTCGGTTTGAAACCGATATATATTCAGTTCTGCTTCATCCCTGTCTTCGATCAATCGGGAAAATCCCGTCACATGCTCATCCCCAAAAATATCTGTCAGCACATTAAAATAAAGTTGGTATGTCTCAGTAAAATTCGTAAATAAAACAATCTTTTTATCGCTGAGATTTGTGTCGATATAGTTGAGCAATTTCACAAGACGAGTAGGATGCTTTTTTGGCTCGTCGATTAAGTCAGCAATATCATTGTATGCTTCTCTTTCATTATCCCACCAAGACAAGCCAGAACGCATTACATCCTTATCTATATGACATCCCTCATCAAATAGCTTATTGATCTTCGTAATATATGCCCAAGGAGAGCTAAAAAATGAAGTGAGCAGAGGCTTTATGACTTTCTCAACGAAATTCACAGACATCTGATTCTGTTGCTCGATGATCCAACGCTCTAGTTCTTGATAAGCCACATATTCATAATAGTTGCTTTGCTCATCAATCGTATAGTCTAGGAATTCCAGTTTTCTTTCCGAGAATTCACCCTCTGGATCCTTGGGATAAATGCCAAGCAATGATCGACGGTTACGAATGATTCGATGACTTAATTGATACTTCTGACAGACATATGAAACTACCGTCAATATGTCTGGGATTCCTAGGTTCTTTGCACTATAATCAATCTCATTGATTTTTTCACGAACAACCTCGTCATCGAGAAAATCGGAGAGGTCTTCCATATATTCGGAAAGAGCATCAAGTTCCTCAATAACCTCCTCATTATCATGAGGATCTTCATCTTCTTCAAGATCAACAAGATAATCAGACTGAATCACATCGATTTCATCAACAACCTTGTAAGCCAGGTCCATGATCTTTTTCTGCTTTTTCAGCAGTTGCTCAAACTGTTCCAATGGCATATTGTCGTAACGACTGGGTTCGATCAGTTTTAAAAGCTTTAGATATGCAATTTGTCTTTGTTGAAAGGGCGTTGCACTCAGCAATAATACATGTTCTGTCTTTCTGCTCAAGCTATGTATACGGTTGTATATGGATTCATTATCCAAATAATTATGGACTTCATCGACCAAAATGAAATTCCAAGGGATATATTCGTCCAACTGATTCAAATCCTCAACCGACTTCAAGACAATTCTATTTTCGTTCGAATCAAGCCCTTCATAAAGATAGAACTTAAACAACAATTCTGTTCGCCATTGCGACACCAATTCTTTTGGAACAGCAATCAATATTTTCTGTCCAGAGTGATCTTTAAGAAATAGCTTCAGTATTGAACAAGCCTCGATTGTCTTGCCAAGACCAACTTCATCCGCAATCATATATCTGCAAGGCATATTTTGGAGACAATGCATAATTGTGTTCATCTGGTAGGACTTTAGGTAGATCTTACATCCAGCAAGATCTTTCAAGCCATAAATCGAATGATTCAAAACATTCATTGTCCTATTGACCATTTGTCTGCCAAAATACCACATAGGGTTTTGGAAAAAGTAGTTTTTTAAGCTACTTTTCATTGAATAGGTTCCTGCGTTGAATGATACTTCAAGCATTCCTTCGTCAACCTTATAGATTTTCTTGCTGTTATTATTCCTGATATAGTATTCAACCCTTCGACCATTCTTACAAGCCTTCAAGACGATATGACTTTCATGGCGATACAAAACAATCGTTTCTTCCAGCAGTTCACAATGTTCGACTTGATTAATTTGACATGGCATGACAGAGGGAATATCAATGAAATATTTCTTGTAGCCAAATGGATCGTTAATCTCAACTGTTACGGTTTCTCCAATCTGATCCACTTCCTTTACTTTCCCCACAATAAAACAACGGGGATCATTTGGAAATTCTTTGTCAAATGGGCTTTTAACCAACATTCCTTTTTCAAGCATGTTTCACCTATCTTCCTATTTTATCAAAGATCAAACATAGTCCATTTACAGAGCATCCTTTGCAAAAATGTCCGATATTCTTTTCAAAGCGAGCATCCTGCAGTTTTATCTCATTCAATTCAACGTTCGGTCTTGCCTTTCTCACTTCAAGCAAAATTTTCTTTCTTTCTTCCGAAAAATTTTCCAAAGGCAGACACGTCTCATCAAATTCCTGTTCTTCTTTATCCTTTCTTCCCTTCATATCATATATTACAGCATTCACTACATCAAGGTTCTCGGACCTTAGCATGAAGGGAAAGAATTCCTGTAATTCTTCGCTTTCTTCTTCAACTATTGACACATTGACCACATTTGTTCTATGCCTCTTCTCAGCTTTTTTTCGAAGGATTATCCTCATATATTGTTTTAACAAGAATTCATCGTTGTATACGGTATTTCCTTCCGCAACGGACTCCAACAGGAACTTCATCGGGCATACTTTGAATCGAATAAGATCAATACGATCAAACGAACCCACATCTCTTGGCTGGAAATCAACTTGTTTTCTTGTTGGATAATGTCTCCAAAGGGATTCTGGATCATATGGAACTACGTTTGCGTTTAGAATCCTAAACAAAGCATATAGTTCAGTATCCTGATCATGAACATTCTTAACATAGCTGAGCCTGACCTTGCTTCCACTGAAAGACAGTCCATAGGCCAATGCATATCGACGGAAGTTCCTGTATTCCATTTTCGAGGTGATATAAACTCGATACTTCCAATCTGATGGCTCAAGCGATTCCTCGAAAAACTGTATATCGAGCGGCCAAGGAAAAACTTCATTTTTCTTGACATTCATATCTTCATCTGAGAGACAAGCAAAATGAATTGTTGAATTTGATAATGTGCCTTTTGAGCGCAATACATCGCCATCAATCTGTTCGAAACCTCGAACAATCCAATTGGCTCCTTTGCCATCTTCTGGAAGCTGTTGAAGATATATTTGCATGGTTTCCTTTAGGCAATCAAACGAAGCATGTGCATCAACATCTTTAATCTCCTCAACGCGCTTGAGAACTCGAATGACTATATCTCTGAATTCTGGTTCAAGATCCTCGGCTGTCAATACCTGATTCTTTAGGAACAAGTTTACTTTATTGTAGAACACTCGGAAATCAATAACGTTATGCCTGAAGTCAGCACAGAAATATCTTGCTATCTCGATCAATTGTCGTATTCCCTGCGACAAGCGATTAATTTCTTCATCGGTGACTGAAAGATATGAGACATTTTCCGATATCTTGTCATACCATTTCGCATCATCGATTAGACCAGAAAGAGCATCCAGCTTTTCCATAATCTCTTCCATTGTTTTCGCATGTTTGAAATAAATGCAAGTCCTATTGAATATCGACAATAAGTCGCCAGCATTGTTTTCTTTGATGACCCCACATGACAAGCATTCCTTGATATTGTCCAAATCATCGACTTCAAGTTGCTCGTTCTCAGGATTCCACATATTCATAAGTGCGATCAGGAAATGTCCGATGGGGTAGTCAAGAAATTGTCTTTCTCCAAATTGATCTGGGAAATACACCTTTAAAATATTATTCACACTTGTATCTGCCGCATAATACTGCTCACGCATATAGGACAGTATGCCACGTTTGGAGTTTATATCGTTTTTCTTTGCTCTCATTGCATATTCATAATCTCTTGCGACTGCACCAGCAAACTCTGTCACATTGGCAAATTCCGTTACAGTCAAGTCGTTCACAGCTATTGCTGGATCTTTGCCCAGCAACGATGATAGTGAGCTTGCAATCATTCTACCATCAGTATCATTTCCGAGTTCAAATAGCTTTTTATTTGACAGTTCGATTTTGATTTCAAATTGCTCGTAGATATCCAGCCACGTTTGATATACATGTTTGAGATGTGGAACATAGTTGAAAAGCATGATCACCTCTAGCTCTTCGCTTACTTGTTGTATAAAACGTAGCATCAATGGAGTGAATTGGTGAATGCCATGGATAACGATAACGTCTTTCCTAAGATTCAATGGATCAATACTTGGATCATTATTATTCTTGGTTATCTCTTCCTTCGCCAATTCTGCTATGGCTAGGTCCATATCTTTACGCTCGATTATTTCATTTAGCTTGAAGGCAGTATGTTTTTTTTCAAACAAATCCCGATAAATCTTAACAACTATTTTCTGTTCAACAGAACTTTCAGATATATTTATCTCATCTGGATGAATCCCAAGTTCAAATAAAATCCTGATGGATTCACAAAGCAACGAGCGATTCAGCAATAGTGAATTCTTAACACTAGCAAAATCATAGCCACTTTCCACAACGTTATGCAAATCAAGGATTTGGATTTCATTGTCAATGGCTGCACGCTGACGAATCTGCAAGGCATCACTCATCCATTCGTTCTGAACCACTTCCAAAAACTTTGTGAATGAAGTCAACTGCCCACGTTTAAACAAACCCGCCTTGACCAAGCCATTCACCTGTGTTTGCGATGCACAAAGCTGAAAAGCATTTTCGATAATCTTGAAAAACGATTCATTTTTCAGATAATAAGGGTTGCTATATGCAAAAATAGAAATCGCCATACTGATCATTCCTCCAATAACGAAGCCCACGTTTCACCAGTAGAGGATACAGGATTTATCCAAGTGAAGCTTCTAATTGCCCGTGTCATTGCTACATACAGGAGCCTTGTATTCTCTCGTGCATTTTCTTTGTTTTCGTTTTTCAAGTCATTATCAAACCATTGGTTAGATACATTAACTTCTAGTTTACTCGTTGTTGTTATCATAAAGCGATAGGCAACGCCTTCTTTCAGCTTATTGACGATCATGCCTTTTTCATTCGGTTTATCAAGATTCACATTTGTAAAAGGCATGATTACAGAACCAAATTCCAGCCCCTTAGAGCCATGGATTGTATAACAAATCACTCGTTTGCCAGTTAAATTAGCAACATTTCTCGACTGATGTTCTTCCCGTGTTGTAATGTTAATCCGCAGATATTTTTCGATCATATTCAGAGTCAGAAATTTTTTGAAATACCTTTGCGTTATTTGCTCGATCAAATATTCATAGTTTTGCCTATAGCTTTTCTGTTTTTCTTCATTCACGTATATTTTCCAAGGGCATGAATTCTCGTATATATCTTTTAATACCGCTAGTACTGGTCTAGTCTGACAATCAACGACAATTTCATTCCACGACTTATTCATGATACCCCTAAAATAAACATCCAAAATATTCACAATCGCCTTATATTTATCGTCTTTGTCCAGCCCATTCAATCCAGTGTAATTGATTTTTAGCGACACATAGCTCGATTGGAGTAGATTTACTAAATATTGTGGGTTCGTTGAATTAACCAGCGCCAAAACAAGTTTATACAGGTCTAATGTTGATGGTAATCTAAAAAGATCTCCACCATCCTGTACCTCAACATCTATATTTCGTTTCCTTCCCTCCTCTACGATATTATCAACCTGAGCATTCAACCTAACCAATATAGCAACTGTCCTTTCTTGACTGCTCAAATGACCTTCTTTCTCTAAACGATCTATCTCCCCCAATTGGTACTTCACCTCCTCAAATAGCAAATCATAAACATCTCCTTTTCCTTGGCTTTGTATTTTCTTAAACAACGCTTCGGCTGGAATCGAGAATTCTCTTACACCTTTAAGGCGATCTGAATCTTCCTGATATAACAAATATCCATTCATTGCCATACGAGAAAACCTATGGTTGAATAGATCTAGCAGGCGGCGATCTGTCCGATAGTTAGTTATCAAGCTGAACTGTTCCCATTCATTTGGCTTTATCATCACATCATCAAACGCACTGATTGTTGCACCTCTAAAGCGATATATGCTTTGTTTCAAATCTCCGACAACAAACAATTTGGAACGATCCCCAAAGATTTTCTGCAACCCAAGAATAATCTGAATCTGGCTTTCATCTGTATCTTGGAATTCATCCACAAGAAGATATTTATAGTTTAACCCAGTTTCCCAGACATGGTTCTCTTCTACGAGACGATTCAACTGAGCTATTGACTGCCGCAGTTCAATCCTATTCCTTTCCTTATTGTATGAGAAGTACTCTATTTCCGCTGGTATGACTACCTCTTTGACAAGATTATTAAAGTCCTGGAAAGATCGTGGTGAATCGCCAAGCAAACTCACGTCAAAGGTTGTCACATCAAAGCCTTTTTCATAAAGCTTATTGGAAAAATCAATCAGTTTATCCTCAAGATTGTATGTGTATATATTGATTTGAGCATCTTGATGTTCCTCAATATAATGATTCAGAAGACGATGGTAAATCTGTTGGCGTTCGTATTTTTCTCCCGAGATTTCAAATTCACTTCCCATGCCTAAGCGTAAGCATGATCTTCTTAAAATTGATAATGCAAATTTGTGAATAGTAGATACTTGAACATATCCTAGCTTGTCCAAAAATCTCAAGTATTTATCATCTCTCGTTAAAATATAGTAATTCATAAACATATCTTTTAAGCGAGATTTCATGTTATCAGCCGCATCTCTGGTGAAAGTAACCATAGCAATGTCATTTTCCAATTCAAGAACTGGATCAATTGCTCGATTACAAAGATAGGCAATACGGGACACCATTGAATATGTCTTTCCAGTACCAGCGCCTGCTTTGACAAGGATATTCTTTTCTGTTGATGCATGTTCAACAAGATATTGTTCGAAATTAAATGCACTTCTCTTGGCAAGTTTTTCCAATGCTTTTCTCTGAAAATCATTTAATTGACCTTCTTCAACAAGCATGCTGGTCTGGCAAATAGATTCCAGGTTTTCCACAGCATGGATTTCGAAGTTAAAACAGCGGAAACTCGATCCGACATCTTGTAGATTAATTTGGTCTGTTCCGACGCGGATATCATTCCGTTCCGCATGGATATTTCTAGATACAAATTGAGCATTAACCATGGAAACAACTTGAATCAATGATAACTTGTCAGTCACAAACACTATTTCCTTGATACCTTTGAAATACTCTTCGATTATCCTTGATATTTCTTCTTCGTCAATGTCATCTACGATGACACGCAACCTCGAATAACCTGGATTCAAAATTTCCTTTGCTTGATTTATATCAAAGCCTGGTTCAAAGTCATGACGAATCAATATCACGTTTTTCTTATCCAGTTTGTCATGGCCAATAGAGTTTTCTATCCCGTACAAGACATTAAGCTTACCCAATAAGGAAGCATTTTTTAATAAAGTGTAATGGCGTCACAAGATTATTGACGAAATGGTCAAAATCTGGTGATGGAACCACTCGATTTTATCCCAATTATGAATTGTAGCCAAAATAAAAAAAGCACAGCATATGCGTGCTTTTATTTTGTTTCATTGGATCCAAGGCCACTTTCCGCAATCACTGCTGCCTTTTTGATAATCCTACTGAGTTCCTCAAGCTGTTTCCTGTATGCCTCGTTTTCTTTCCTTAGGCAGTCAATCTCCTTCTCAAGTCCAAGCACCAAATCTTCCGGCCGAGGGTCTGTCGTCTCGCCACCGGTTTGTTCAAGCGGTGAGTTGTTCCGAGTGCCCGCCGGTCCTTTTGGAATGATTGTTCCCGTCGAAGGATCCACTCGCCCCAGGTATGTCCTCCTGCTCTTGGGCTTTTTTGTCTTTGGATCCCTGTACGATTCTGACCTGTATGCGTAAGTCATCCCAGTCTTCTTGTTCTTCCTATATACGATAAACGCCATTTCACACCTTCCTGCTCCTGCTTCATTGTACACTACGGAATGCCTCCTGTCTATGCTGGAAATCCCCTGAAAAAAAGCATAAGAATTCTTGCATGTAGAGTATAAAAGTAGTATCATTAAATAAGATATCAAGAACATGTAGTGTTATTTTATGCGCACTTCAGGGCGCTAAGGAGGGTTGATATGGCAAAGGCAAAGAAAACAAAAAAATCAAAGAAAAAGGTCTGCGTTTCCAAACGGCAGACGGACATTAACAAGTTCACGGCGGAACTTCCGGACAAACCGCAAGACATTAACAATATCCATGAGCTTCTGTATTTTCTCTTCCCGTTTCTCAGGGCCTCTCTCTCAGAGAGTGCGTTCCGCTTTCTATTGGGCGTTATTTCAGTGCACACTATACTTTCTGTGACGGAGGTGGCCGAGCTGGCTGGAAGCTCTGCCTCGACGATTCAGAAGGGGCGCGAGGAAGTTTTCTCAAAGACACAGCCGTCACTGTCTGAACAGAGGAAGGAAGGTGCTGGCAGAAAGACGGTGTCGGAACTCAGACCGGATATTGAGGAAGCGGTTAAGGAATTCGTGAGGCTGAGATCCTACGGCCCCTGCACAAAGGAAATTAGTGAATACACGGCGGCCACCCTTGCGAGCATTCAGGAATTCATCCAGAAGAAATTTTCAGTTCACGTTTCGAGGACGGCAATACGTGGAATCCTACGTAGGAACGGAATACGATTGCGAACCAACAAGAAGCTGCTTTACGCAAACCAGGGAAAAGAAACCGGCGTGCAGAGAACAATCCGGCACCTCCAATTCGACTACATCGACAGCGTTCTTCAGAAGGCTGGCGACCCGAAGTATATACTGCTTTCTGCCGACTGCAAGAAGAAAGAAAACATTGGTGAGTTCAAGGCTACCGGAGCATCATATTCCTTTGAGGATGACCCAGTGAAAGCAAATGAGCATGACTTCATGACACCGCTCGCAAAGGAGACGCTGACAGGGTTGGACGATCTCCTGGACAGACAGGAAGGAAAGGCCATACCATACGGTATATACGATATTTCCCTCAACAAGGGATATGTGAATGTTGGAATGTCGACCGACACGCCGGAGTTCGTCGCCGAGTCTTTGAATCGCTTTATTGACGAGATTATGGCGGACCATCCAGGCGCTGAAAAAATCTACCTGTTGTGCGACGGCGGAGGTTCGAATAACGCAAGATCAAAGGTTATGAAGTACTACCTGTCAATGGTGTCCAAAAGAATCAAACTAAAAATAGAAGTTGTGCATTATCCACCGTATCGTTCAAAATTCAACAAAATAGAGCGAATGGTTTTCGCTCCGATAAGCAAGAAGTTCGAAAGGACACCTCTGCGAAGCCTAAGAACGGTGCTGGCACTGATAAGGAACACTACCACATCGAAGGGACTGGTGATGCGTGCAGAGCTGGATGATGGAGCCTATGAGAAAGGAAAATCGCTCTCGAAGGAGGAAATAGAATCGTTCACAGTCACCTACACCGGACCAACGATCAATTCCACTACCAAGCTGAGTTACATTCTAGACGGAAGCACAATGAAAGAAACAACTTGGGAAAGACGGAAATCAGTGCTCAACGAGGTCTAAGAAAAAAAGCTTTATTTACAGATATGAAGAAATTTTAAAATGCGCATGATAAAAAACAGGGAATTGTCACGGCAGCGCAAGATTAGACGCGGCATCGTCACACTCGATCCTTCGTTTCCTAGAATCACATGAAGTCGATTAAGCGTACAGTCAAAGTCATTCAACGGAGATGGAAGAATCTTCCATGTATCAATTAATCTGACGCATTCTAATTGATGACAAGAAAAGCCAAGGCACATTTTACTAAAATTTATATTATATGACATTATCTGAAAAGTTATTTTAATAATGCTTTCATTTATGAAAAAAAGGAAATTACACTTTATTTAAGAATGCTTCCTAATAA
>OMYM01000562.1 GCA_900315225.1 uncultured Erysipelotrichaceae bacterium
ATAGGGAATTGACACGATTCCCCGGATCCTCCATATGAAAATTCTATAGATACTTCTTCCTGTGAACCAATCCCATAGGGAATTGACACGTTGCTACTCTTCGTCGTCCCAGCGAGCGTAACAATCACACTCGTGTGAACCAATCCCATAGGGAATTGACACTGCAATCTTCACAGCATATGCTATCGCATTCTGTATTCGGTCCGTGAACCAATCCCATAGGGAATTGACACGGTACTAAGCATGTAGATGACAGATTTGGAAAGACATCACAGCAAATATCGTATGCTGTTAAATTGTTCTTGAAAAAAGGGGCTAGTCAATGAGATAGCATTGCCTAGCCCTTATGCCGTTTATCTGCGTAACTGCATTCTTGCAGAATGAAAGCTTTGTGTAACGTTTTGAAATAGAAAGACTTGTTAGTATTGTTGAAATTCGATAGTTTTTAGAGATAAATAAAAGGTGCCGTTATGGCACCTTTTATATTAGTTAATTTTTTTGATTTTAAGTTTACCGCGCTCTTTATACTGCCTGAATATTGTGTATTTTGTTCCTTCGAAGAATGAGAGTTTATCCTCTTTTGTTTTGTCTATGAAGGCAAAACCGATGGCAGTTGGATAGTTTTCGTTTAAGTATTCGATGTTAAGTTCTTTGGGTTTCAGTATGTCTTTGTATTCAATGTTCACATCCTTAATATACCCTCTGATAGCCGCTTCACTCTTTTTGAGATCACTTCCAAAGCAAATGATTTTGGGTAGGTTTGCAATCCGTTGCGCTTTTTCTCTTTCTCTATTTTCTTTTTCTTCCTGTTTTCTCTTTGTTTCAGTTGAATTAATTTGACGGGTCACAATATCACATAATGATTCAAGAATATGCGAATCTGTATACTCCTTTGGTTCCATGTAAACTGTGTCATTTGTGATGGTTTCATCAGTCACTTCCAAAGACTGATATCTAGAATAAACACCAATGGTTGGATTTGCATCGTATTCTTGTTCTGGTTTCCCAAGAATAGTAGATTTATATGTTGACTTGTATGTAGGGATTGAAGTGGTGGTTTCGATTACTTCAAAGCCTGTTCCATTGAGATTTGCCGTTGTAAAACGGACATCTGGTCTATATTCAAATAGGTTGAGGGATGTAATCTTTACTTTTCCAT
Organism: uncultured Erysipelotrichaceae bacterium; assembly: GCA_900315225.1. Classification (GTDB taxonomy): domain Bacteria; phylum Bacillota_I; class Bacilli_A; order Erysipelotrichales; family Erysipelotrichaceae; genus Bulleidia. The sequence continues at coordinate 1,160 of OMYM01000562.1, forward strand.
AACCATAGGGTTTGCCTTTGCCAATCATGAAGGTGTCGTTATTGCCATCATGATATTGGATGCTTAATAGTAATAATCCAAGTTCTGCTTCTGTAAGGTTCTCAAAGATGATTCGTCCATGGAACTCACTGTTTTTAGGGATTGTGGTAAACATGGATTCAATAGAAGAAATGTCTTTAGGATTTCCGTACTTATCACAATGGGTATCGGAAGGAAGAACGTTTTCTCGTTTATGATAAACCTTATATCCTCTGGAAATAGCACCATCTGTAGCATATGTCTTGTAATAGTCTGGATTATCGCTGGGTTGTTCAAGATAAATCTTGATTGCTGTGGCTTTGGGTTCTAGCAGTACGGCTTTGCTTGGAGAAGAAGCGACTGTGGCTTGCGTTGTGGCGTTTTGGAAAGACAGCCTGCTACGATAAGAAAGATTGGTGTCGCCGTTAGGAATTTTGACAAAGCCAAACATTGCATGCACATAGTCTATATGACCATCTTTTCGCTGATAGTTATTAGGGACGGTTTCTCCAACGCTATGTGGATAAAATGCGCGGAAGTATAATGATGGTCCAAAGCCGATAAGACGATTCTCTGTTTTATGACATTTGAAAAAGAACAGTTTTTTCTCGCCAACCTTATTCGGTAAAGCATAAAAGCGAGGGTTGGATTTTAGTTTCCTGTTTTGAATACAGTTGCGTTCATAATCCTTGTTATAGGCATCAATGTATTCTGGATCGATAGTGATAGATGTTCCATTTTCTTCGATGGGAATAAGATAATGGCATTTCTTAGTATTACTATCTTCTTTCCCCATTTGTGCTGAATTAACAAGTATTCCTTTATAAGGACCAGAGCCAAATACTGGTTTACCGTTGACAAGATCAAATGTGATTGCATTGGAAATGTCCATTCGATATGATTTGTAGTCACTGTTTATAATTGGGTCTGGGTCATTCGAGTTGATATACATTCGATAATCTGGATGTGTTTTAAATATTTTGTCGAGTTCTGGGTTTACTATTCTTTTCCCATCTTCCATAGTGTATTCCTTGATAGGTATGTAGGGAAGTAACTGTGTAAATGGTTTGACGGGATGGATTTCATAGTGTTTTCCGCTGCTGTCTTCACAACAACAAATGTAACCGACTTGGACTCCAGTGATATTTGCTTTTTCATCTGTAGAATCCTTCATTTGCTGGGAATATGCGTTTCTAAGGCTTTTGCTGTTGGAAGCAAAACTTCTGAACAATAGCTTAGAATCTGCAATCATATCACCGGGATCGCTGAAGCTTAGTATTTCGGCATTGGAGCGAACCAAACCACGGATTGTGCTTCCAGGAATTGCATATTTTCCATTTCCATCTTTGAAGAAGCCTTGAACTTCTTTGGTGTTGTTCTCATTTCTTTTTTTAGGTGTTGCTGCACCAATGGCGATGGAAGTGAGATTTTCTATTGTGTAGTCAATGTGTCCACTCTTACGCAAGGGATCTAAGGATGAGAAAGAAGGAAGAGTTGCGATTTCTGGATGTACTGGAGTAACTTTTGGATCAAAGGGAATGAAATTGAATGGAGTAAACGCTTGTATTTTGTTTTTTGGATTCGACTTATCTGTCATGGTTTTATTCCTTCCAGCCGCATAATGCGGTAGCTTTAATGCATGCTAATCCATCTTCATCGTAGCCTAGATAGTGACGTAATGTGATATTTTTGCCAAAACGATTACGTAGGACTTGAGTTTCTTCAAAATAGCTGCCTCCATATCCGTTCAGTTGTTTTTGGAGATCAGGGGGAAAGGAAGAGAGTTGTTTGTCTTTCTCTTCTTTTTCTGTTTGAATATATCGAAGTTCGCCATCGTATTCGAAGATATGAATCTCAAGAATATCATTGAAGAAACGTGCTTCAATCAAGTCATCAGTCTTGAATTCGTTAAGTTTGGAGATCTTCCCGATAGAGATAGATCCGATCTTTTGAATCCAAGCATAAGCGTTGTCCTTATCATTGGGATCTTTTGCGAATGAGTCAAAGAGCTGCTTGATTTCATCAAGAGATAAAGCGTTTATTACGTGTTGCTTCATTATGCCTCCGTCAATGCCTTAATGGCATCTTCAATGTCTTTGTTGTCCACTTTGATCTGTGCGATACCGTTGGAGAAATTATAAGAGTATTTTTGGTCGTTATATGCAAGGGTGATTCCTTGTAAACGTCCATGTCCGACAGAATTGCCGCTGCCTATGGAGAAGTAGCCTGCTCCGAGGTCTCTCATGGCAAGGTATACCAATGCTCTTGCCTTGGGAAGAATATCTGTGATCTCTTGTGTATCGTTCAGATATTTATGGTTCAAGCGAACTTTGATTGTAATTGTTTTGTTCTGTTTGGTTGAAAGAACTTCTTCCGTCATCTTTGCCGAGCCGATGGTTCCTCCAAGCAATCGGTCAATCTTAATTCGGTTGTAAATCGTTTTGGAGATGGAATCATCGGCTAATTCACAGTCTTCCACATTTACACAACCGCTTTTCACTGCGGAGTTATCATCGTAGCCAAACACTTCGCCAATGATATGATCATCCAGCTTTAAGTATGAGACGATCTTTCTGACATATGCACGGATTACACCTTTGATAGAAGTTCCGGGAATATAGTATTTGCCATTAGCATGGGTCATATTGACTTTGTTTACTTCATCGTTGCCACTACCACTTCCTACAAGTAATCCATCTGGAATGCTTGCTTCGAGGATGAATGTATCCATAGCCTTGCTGGATGCATTTGTGGTTGTGTTTGATTTATCTGCTTGATACCACGGGTATGCATTGATGCCTTTTAGGTATGTTTGCATATTTTCCTTTAGGTCAATGACTTTGCGTTTTCCTTTGGCAGAAAAGACACCAGCACCGTTTGTTTTGTCTGAACCGAGAGTGATGCTTTCGTCATTGAAGCCTTGCACAATGGCATCAAACAAGTTAATGAATTCATTTTCCTTGGAGCAGTATGCTTCCATGAGGACGGTTGCTGTGGCTCCTTTTGCAATGTATACTTCAGTGAATAGTTTTCCTGCGTCTGATGTTCCATAGTCTTTATCAATCCGAACACCAATGCGTTCTTCGAAGGAATGTTCTTTGTTGAGTTGTATTTCAGCATCGTAAATGATTACCCTGCTTCTTTCGTCTTTCGAGCCAAAGAATTCATCAACGATGTTTGGGGTTACGCAACCTTCAAGATAGCTTCTCACTGCTCCAGTAAAACTACTGGCTGGGATTAAGTATGTTCCTTCACCGTTGACGACAAGATCTGTTTCCGCATCAACTTCTCCACAGATCTTCAATACACTTTTGAGTGTTAGGTCTATCTTGCCATAAAAGACATATTGACTAATCATGACTTTTCCTCCTTTCTTAGAAAACTATATATCACTTGAGAGATGAACATCAATTTTAGATGGGTGTTGGAATATGGATTCTTATCTTTTCCGCCCCATAGGTTTTTTTCCACTTGACCGTATGATTGAATCCAATCAGCCAGAGATACATCATTATTTACAGCATCGAGTAGAAGTTGTTCAATGCTTTTTGTTGAGCCATCCAAATGTATTACATTCCGCGTAAATGTTCGCGTAGTGTTGCTATTGCGATAGTTGCCTTGCTTGTTCTTCAGCTTTTCGAAGTATGATTGTATTTCGGATGAGTATTCTTTATCCAATTTCTTTGTCTTTAAGATCTTTTGGAGTTCTGCATACAGATTGCTTAATTGTGTCTTGGAGACATCTTTTCCGTCAATTTGTCGTCCTATTCTGATAGCATTGTCCATAATACAATCTCGAATTCTTTGTTGATTCAAGCTATTTCTGATCAATTCAAGCTGTTTGGCTACTTGAGGATTATTGCTTTTTTGATCAACAATATCTGGTTTGGCTTTCTTTGTTTTTTCAGCAATCGTTCTTGTTGTTTGCTTGGAATCTTTGTTAATGGTAAATGAAATCTTTGGATTGAACAAGATTCTGCCAAAGCCTTCCTGCTTTCTCATTCCAATACCATTCTCTTCAAGGGTAAACAATGCTTCTTGGTTGATGTTTCCTTCATATGTATAAAAGAACCAACTCCCTGCTGATATAGCACTGTTGCTAGGAAGATTTGCTCTCCAAGTGTGGTTGAATCCACCTGTCTTGATTATTCCAGTGCTGGAATAATCAAGCTTCAGATTTGAGATACCAAGTTTTTTCTCTAGCCATGGCATTGGGATTTCTCCAGTAACATTGCCATTTTCATCAAAAAGATCAAGGTGGGAAAGAGCATAGATCGCTAGCTTGTTTTCATTTAGATCTGTAGAAACATTCAGTTTATGCTTTATATTTTCGTAACTGATTGTTTCTGCATCATGGATGAGGACACGTCCATAGCCACTGCCCTTTGATCCGCCAAGATAGAATATTTGGTTGTTGATTGCATTTACAAAGTTGTTTGCGATTGTTTCGTCTTTGCACATGATGTATCCGATGAAATCTTGATCTGCTGCGATTGCTTCATATCGGAACATGCCGTTCTTCTTCTCTTCGTCTTTCTTTTCTTCTGACCGTATATGAAGATTAGCTACCTTGGCAACTTTAGCAACATTATAGCCATTTTCCTGAAGCTGACAGAAAGAACCGAAGTCCATTCTTTGCATTGAATCATCATACTTGAGGTCCGCTTGTTCAAATACCGTTCTGACAGTATACGTCTTTGGAATGATCTTTTGTTCCTTCAGTTCTTTATCTCTTTGGCGTAGTACATGTTTGTTCATATGGAACACAGCTGGGACAGGGATTGTGTCGGCTTTGTCCAATGAAATGTAGGCATCAAAGAATCTCGTGTCTTTGAACAAAACGCTGCGGCTTTTAGTATCTTCATCTAGCTGTTGAATGTTTTGGTAGTAGCATTCAGCGTATCTCTTGATGAATGCTCCTCGAAGAGTGGAGCCAGCAATGTATGACAGTGCATTTGTGTTTGTCTGGCTGCCATGAGTTCCCATTTTCAAGGGTTCTTTCAAGGTAATGGTATATCGTACATAGCGATTCATTTCTTGACCTCCACGGTGCATTTAACATGCCCCTTTCCTTTTGACTTATGAGTTCCGATATGTTGCAAGGCTTGGAATGAATCCTTGATCATTTTGTCATAGTCTTTGTTGTATTCCGTAACATCAAGATATACTTTTGTCTGGAACAGAATCCCCTTTTTAACCATCCGTTCTCTGCGAAGAGAATGTGGTGCATATGTTCCTGTTGTATTGTCAATACGTGTTGAGCTATAGGTAACGGTCATTGCGTCTAGGATCTCGGAAGGAGTCACTTCTCCGCTCTGGATTGCTTTCATAAGCTCATATTTGACTTCCGGCAAAACCTCGACATTTGTGAATTTGAGCTTTCCAAGCTTTTTCTCTCCTTCAATGTCGGTCGATCCAAGCAATTCTTCAATACTTGCGGCATAGTCTTTCGATGCATATTCCTTCAACATTTCCATCTGTTCACGAATCAAGCCTTTGAGTGTCTTGGCAAACATGTAGGGAATCCCATATTCATCGTACTTTATGTCGTTGTCTATGAATCCTGGGATGCTTTCCCCACTGCCAAGCATCGTGTCGGATAATGTCTCAATTGTTACATTGTATTCAATCATTTTCTTTCTCCAGTTCGATGTACATATCCATGACTTCCAGTACATCAAAGTCTAAACCACGATTCATATCCTTGCGGATGATATCGCCATTGTGTACTTTGAGTAGGTATTCTTCTGCACGATCATTAGAAAGGGTTTCACGATATCCTTTCAGCATTCTTCTGCCAACAATTTCTTTCTTCATGAATTGATCGAATTCATCCAGTCTGTTCTTGAAGGTTTGCCATGTCTTTGGTGTAGTCTCATTCTCTGCCAAGACACAATATGGCTTGGCAGTAAGATTGGAATCGTCATACTTGCTGGAACGAATGTCAGAAAGAGATCCTTCTAATTCGCCTTGCACAATATGGAAATCAATATAGGAAGCATTCCCGTCATTGCGGTTGGTATTTCCATCTGTTTTGTCGAGGAAAGGGATTTGTTGCTTTGCTTTAGAGCATAATTCTTCCGCAAGCTCATGCGCCAAGAAGAATGGATAATGGTTATGAACCATTGCTACACCTGCACATCCATACATCTTAAGATTGATTTGGAAAGAATCACAATCCATGTTGGTATCGCTACAAGCAAGGATCTGTTCAAGAAGTATCTTTGCATAGCTTAATCCGATGCGTGCGTCTGTCACAACACAAATATCATCACCAGACACGACAATTGGTCTGATTGGCAAGAGATTGCCAATCAAATCAATCCCTTTGCTATTAAGCATCTCTAATTTTTCAATGACGACTTTATTGGCGTTTGTGACTGCTTGACGGAATATATCATCAACCTTTAAACTAAGCTTTTTGTAGGCTTTGATATATTCGTTGTTGACTAAAGAAATCGTTAAATCTTTGTTCTCATAGCGATTTGCAAAGTTATCTCCAAAGTTTTGAAACAACTCTCCCATTCTATTTCCATCGATTGCAATGACCGCCAGATAACTTTTCTCATTGAATGAAGCGCCTAGTTCTTCAAACTCTAATGGAAAGGAATAGGTTCCTTCGCCACTAGGCATAAGCCCATAGGGATAGGGACGCTCAAAATAGTCTTCTTGGCTTCGGTATCCTTCGACTGCTTCTTTTGAGCCACGCCTGTCAGCAAAGCGTTCTTTGACCCATGCTTCTTGCGAAAACCCATCGTTCATCCCATTGGGAGAAACAGGCATTTGTGAATCTACACTTTGTTGGGCAATGCCAAGATTGTAGAGACGGTAGCTTTCTTTACGTGCAGCTTTCTTCTTGTTCAATTTAGCGAAGCAATTGAACATGACATCAGGTAGTTTATCTTCTTCCCAATTGAATTCTTGAATTGCTGCGAAAAGTTCGATCCCTGGGAAGCGAATCAATGCTTCGGTTGAAACTTTACGAATGAAATCTGTTGCTTTTTCTTTTGTGATAAAGAGATATGCGCCTTTTCCCCCTCCCGTAAAGAATCGTTCTTCTTCCGTACAATATGAATCACCTATTTTTTCCGTTACATAACGAACGATCATGGAAGCGCCGACATTCTGTTTTAATTGGTTCGACTTGAACACATAATTCTGCTTCTGCGACACTTCCAGTATGACAAGAAATTGATTGCTCATAAGACCTCCCCCTAGATTAAAATCACCACATTATTATACCACACTCTTTTCCAGTGGTACAATCTTTAGACAAATTTAAAGCTCTAGAATAAAAAGATTTTTCCAAAGAAATGTTAATATCCTCATATTAGACTCTTGTTTCCCTTGGATATCCAGTGTATCCACATGCCACAATGGAAGTCTTTGAGCTATACTGGATCGATCAAATACCTATTCCAAATTTGCCATCACAATACCTCCATCTGTAGTGTCTCCATGATCTTTGCGCTCTTAGGAGCTTCATAAACATAATCCTGAATCGCCTGAATGTTGAGCTGAGGCATGATCTTCCTGTAATTCAGGAGAATCTCTTTGTATAGTAAACGAATTTAATCTCGGCGTAATGGAATTGTATTACGCCGCTTGAAAACAATCAAAACTGCATAGTTTACGAAGCTG
>OMYM01000559.1 GCA_900315225.1 uncultured Erysipelotrichaceae bacterium
CAGAATTCATTCCGCAAAAAGAACCGGAAGGCGTCTGGAAAGATTACAACGAAGTAAACGCCGCCGTTAATAATGATGTCTGGTCAAACGAAATTCTTGATTCCCTTAAAGAATCTGCTTCGCGCAACACGCTCTATTCAAAAAGCGTTTATTCTTCACTTAAGCATCCCGGCGTACTTGAAGAATGCCGCAAAGCAAAGCGCGTAGTCGTAAGCGGCGTTGTTGCCGAATGCTGCGTGCTTTCTACAGTCCTGGAATTGATTGACATGGGAATTTATGTCGTATACCTTACGGATGCAGTTTCCGGGCTTGATGTTCCAAAGGAAAAGGCAACGGAACTCATTTTGTCCGGGCTTTCCCCGCTTCATGTAAAAATTGAAACGACAGCTGAATTCCTTCAGGAAAAATAAATTTGCTATGCTGAATCACAATCCCGGGCGAAGTCCGTTATCTTATAACGCGTCCGGTGCCGTGTGATTTTACGAGAGACTCAACTTCAGAAGCAGTAACCATATTAAAATCGCCTTCGATTGTGTGTTTAAGGCAAGCCGCCGCGGATGCAAATTCTACGGCATCCTGCGGTGTTTTTCCGGTAAGCAGAGAATAAATCAAGCCTGCTGCAAACGAATCGCCGCCACCGATACGGTCGACGATATGAATAGGGTATTTTTTCCCATGGTATACACTTCCACCTTCATAAAGAATGGCCGACCAGTTGTTGTCGCTGGCGGAAATGGACTCCCTAAGCGTAATGCATACGGTTTGAAAGCCGAATCTCTTGCTCAACTGTCTGGCCACTTCCGCATAAGATGCGGTATCTATCATGCCTGTTTCAACCTCTGATCCAATTGCAGAAATTCCGAACACATCTGCAGCATCGGCTTCATTCGCGATGCAAACGTCCACATATTCGCACAGTTGACTCATAATCTTGCCAGCTTTCTCCTTTGCCCATAACTTGGAACGATAGTTAAGGTCGCAGCTGACAGTAACCCCCTTAGCCTTGGCCGTTTGGCAAGCCAAAAGGCAGATTGAAGCTAGTGTATCGCTCAATGCAGGCGTGATTCCCGTAAAATGGAACCAACTTGCACCTTCAAACAACTTATCCCAATCAAAATCAGACACATCGGTCATTGAAATAGCAGAATAGCTACGGTCATAAATTACCTTCGAAGGTCGCTGACTGGCACCTTTCTCGGCAAAATAAATACCCAATCTGCCTTCTTTCCTTATCACTCCCGAGGAGTCTACCCCATAATGACGCAACGCATTAAGGGCAGCATCACCGATTTCGTTACCAGGCAAAGCGGATACAAATACAGCTGGCACACCAAAACTGGAAAGTGCAACCGCCACATTGGCTTCCGCCCCCGAATACTCCACATTGAATTGATGTGACTGGACAAAACGGGCATATCCAAGTGGCGACAGCTTCATCATCAACTCACCAAATGTAACGACTTTATTCATTGCATTCTGCTTTTTCCAATTGCGTTCTCATTCGTTCAATACGGGTCTCGTCCTCACAGGAAAGCCTAGTATAGTATGACTTTTTATTTAGGAGGTACAACAATTCAAAACCTAGGGCTTTTGCTAGGGCATTCTTCAGACGCTTTTCATCATCGTCCATGGACACCACCACTTTGCGGGTCTCAAACCTATCTGCAATGCCTCTCAACCCTTTGATGAAAGGAATGCTTTCTATTCCTATATTACCACCAAAATTAGTTGTGCAACCCGCTTTTTTCGACATCAGAAGCATGTCCTTGGTAGCTTCAAAGACCGCTTCCGATTCTATGTCCTTGCGCTCAATCCCCATCGATGCCGAGAGGTCGCTTCGCCCCACCGTAACGGCATTCAAGAAGCCCTTCCCCTCTTCCAGTATGGACCTATAGTTGGCATGGCAAGTCTTTGTTTCGGCATTGATAATCCATTCAACCGTATTGATATCATCCCCATACACCCTTTGCGCTGCTGCCACGAACTTGCTCATGGCAAACGGAGTCTCAATCATAGGAGCCATCATCCCTGTTGCCCCAAGCAATTTACCTTGGTTCATGTCGTGAACCGCTTCACATCCGCCTATTTTAATGACAAAACCAAGGTCTGCCCTAACGACCAGTTCACGCAAACTAATCAGTTCGTCCATTCTTGCCCCTTCGGCTTCAAACTCAGCCTTGATGGCAATGACGCCACACGTCTCCCTCATCTCTTTCAAGGAGTCTAACAACTGTCTTTCTTGTTTATTCATTTCTAGAGCTATCGCAATAATGTTTTTACCACTCTTTCCACTTCCACCTCACTCAATCCATGATGCATCGGCAAGCAAATCACCTCGTTGGCAATCCTTGTCGCATTGGGCAGGTTTTCAGGTCTTGATGACTCCAAGCCACAATAAGTAGAGAAAGTGCTAATCAGCGGATAAAAATACCTACGGCCATAAACGCCTTTCTCTTGCATCTTGAAATAGAGTTCATCCCGCGTCATGCCATACTCTTCCGCATCCACAAAGATGGGGAAATAACTATAGTTGTGTTTCACGCCCGATATGTCGTCAAAGAAACGGATGCCTTCCACATTCCTTAATGCTTCACGGTATCTTATCGCCACCTGATGACGCTTCTCTATGGCCTCATCCACCTGCTTGAGGTTAAGTAGTCCAAATGCCGCACGAATCTCATCCATCTTGCTGTTGATGCCCGGGGCGACCACTTCTGTCTCGCCTGCGAAACCGAAATTCTTCAAGTAATCAACACGTTTCTTGGTTTCGGCATCTTTCACAATCAAAGCACCGCCTTCAGCCGTATTAAACACCTTTGTGGCGTGGAAACTTAAAGTGGACATATCGCCCTGTTTCAAAACAGACTCGCCATCCACCTCCACTCCAAAGGCATGGGCGGCATCATAGATAACCTTCAAGCCATACTTGTCGGCAATGGCTTGGATACGTTCCGTATCGCAGGGTTTACCATAGCAATGCACCGGCATGATGGCTGTTGTTCTTGTTGTGATGGCAGCCTCAATCTTGTCGGGATCAATGCCGCAATTGGAGGGGTCGATGTCCACAAACACTGGTTTGATGCCGTTCCACCACAAGGCATG
>OMYM01000555.1 GCA_900315225.1 uncultured Erysipelotrichaceae bacterium
CAGTAACCATTACCGCCAGGATCGGTTTTCAATATCTCCACATTGCTGGTATATTTGGAGTTGGCGAGAATATTGGCAATGGTCTTCTCGCTCCATGTTGTACCGCCTTGCGGGGAAGGAATATGTTCCTCTGCCAAGGGATTGATGCTATCAATGATGCTCGATCCAGAAAGATATGGCAGGGCTTTTTGTACAGCTCGATATTCTCGCTTCGATGTTCGTTCTCGGATTGATTGATCGCGACGCAGTAGATGCCAGCCCTTTTCAGTTGTGTGCTTCTCCTCGTCTCCGGCACGATCCTGACTCTTGGTTTTCCTTCCATGTGTTTCTCCGCCTTTCGTCACCTTTGCATCGCCGCATTGTTGGATCGGGTGAATTGCAGTCTTCTCTTTTATAGTAAAAGCATTTTCTCGACCTGTCAAAACAATAATCTCATTTTCTTATTCCCCTCCAAAAGACATCGCCATCGACTGTGAACCAAAGCATATCCACAAGCCCTCGATACCAGATAATAGAAAAAACCGGAAAAGACGTTGTCTTTCCCGGTAATTCCAGCATGCCTTCGACCAAGATAACAAAAGCATTCAGTGTGGTGTGGCAGTCTCTTGCATCCGCCCCAACGCCACGGGATCGCCTGCATCTGCGGGAATGCTGATCCATTGCCTTACCAGGTTGATGCTCACATCAACAGCCTTCGCAATATCCTCAACCTTTAAGCCCATGTTGCAAAGACGCATTGCAATGGACTGCTTTGCTTCCATTTCGCCTTCCCGCTTTCCTTCTTGCTTTCCTTCTTGCTTTCCTTTGTTAAAACCTTCATTATAGATCGTCTTGCCTTCGTGTTCCAAAACTTTTCCGCCCATGACAGAATTCACTCCTTCCCGCACATTTGCGTATTTCCTTGCGATGTTGTTAATGACATGCCTTGTCATGTCAATGCCGCTTTCTCATTACGGGCGTTCCCGAGAAACAGCACCGCCACGTTTGGAATCGGCATCTCAAGTACATCCCTGGCTATCATTCCCTCATCCAGGGCAATCTGTGTAACGCATTCAAATTGTCCATACCTTTGCGCACGACTTCATTTCCAGGCAGCCATCACAAGTTTCCATCTTTTTGACTTGTGCGCACTGCCTGATCCAGCATAAAGAATCACAGTAAACAGTCTTTGCCCAAGGAATTCGGCATCTGATCAGTTGATCGTTTCCAGTGCAGTCCCCACTCCATTAAGCTCTACATTTCCTTCGACACCTTTATCCGCAGTTCATGGTCATTCCCTCCGATATATTACCGATACATGTGTTATTCCATTTGTTTCATCAGGGTATTCCCTGTCAAATTGCATCCCGATCGCCTCCGCTGTCCTTATGGAGGCTTCATTTGTATATTTGCAATATGAATACAATGCAGGGTAATCCGTATTCTCGAATGCCCAATCCCTTACTGCCGCCGCCACTTCTTTTGCATACCCCTTCCGCTGGCAGTCGCCACGAATGTGATATCCGATCTCCGGAAGCATCTCTCCATCGATATTCTGCATCGTCAACCCACAATCACCGACCATTTCACCGGTATCCTTCAGGCATACCGCCCAAAGCCCGAAACCATCCTTGTGGTATCGTTCCATGTTCTTCTCTATCCAGTCTCGGATTCTTCTTTCATCAAAGGGGTACGGATAGTGCTGCATATTGTCAGGATCCGCGAGAATCGAATGCAATGCATCATAGTCTCCCATGTTCATTTCCCGCAGTACCAGTCTTTCGGTTTCAAGAACCGCTTTTGCCCTATTCTCATTTCTTTTACCGGTTTTGATAAAATCGATCAATTCTTCTAAATCATCAAAATCATCGTAGTCGCCTATTATTCCTTCCCGATGATAAACCATGCCTGCCTGTTCGTTGCGTTCCAAGCTATCAAGAAGTTCCTCAATCCCATATCTCTGGGCAAATTCAGCGAAAGCCCTTGGCTTGATTTTTTCCGCATATACTCCCTTACCACATCTGCGAATCGCACACCATGAAAGATCCATAAAACCATCGCTTTTACATCCCTTGCAGCTATCATTCTCGGAACACAAGCAGCAGGCAATGCCAAGTTCTCTCTTCATAATAGTCTGCGTCTCTTCCTGTTTGAAATCTCTCGGTATCATACAAACCCTATCTTCCATCGGTGTTTTTCTCCATATACACAAATACCAAATCGTCATTCACTGGTTTCCGATCAAATATTCTGTATCCGTTTTTCTGATACAGCCGAATGTTTGCCTCACTTGGACCATGCGTCTGCGGACCAGCAGGAAGATGTCCTTTGGAATGATGGCTTCGTGGGAGTTGTCTTGCAAGGTGAATACTTTGCACCTCCCTTGAAAGCAATCACAAGACGTAGTTTTTTGTAAACGTACACCATGTACATGATTGACAATCTGAACACTTTGAGCTACAATGACTGAGGAGGTGATTATCATGCTTCAAGTCATGAATGCTACGGATGTTCGTAAAGAATGGAGTTCTGTCGTTGATGCGACAGTCAGAGTAAAGCCACAATTCTTTAAGCGAACTCGGGATTATGTCTTTCTTTCAGATTTTCGTTTTATGGAAGATCTGCTCGCAGGATATTCTTATTCCGCTGTTCGAATGGCAGAAGAAGATGGATCAGTTACACTCGCTCTTAATGAAATTGATCTTGTGGAGAACGGCAAGGATGAAGAAGATGCCCGTACAAAGCTTGCATCTGCCATCCTTGAATATGCTGAAGATTATTACTCTGATTTTTCCTATTGGGGAAGTGCGCCAAATCGAAAATCACATATACCATACGTCTTCAAAGCGCTTTTCATTGGAGATATTCAGAAGATTGGAGAAAGCATCCAATGCCAAGCTGGAAAGATCTGAAACGGTTTTGTGAACATGATGGTTGGGAGCTTTATAAGCAGACAGACCACTATTTCTATCGCAAACGGGATCTGGATGGGAATGTGCGCTTTACCAAAGTTTCCAAGAATCCGGGTCAGATCAATGGGAACTTGTGGAAGACAATCCTGAAACGCCAACTCCAGGTCACGAAGGAGTATTTCAATTCTAAGCTGTGATGATTAAGAATGTTTTCGCAGATACAGAAAACGGGTGTGCATAATACTTACTTTGTAATCTAAACTTTGGCAAGTTTTATACCGATACGCACATCCAATTCCATGTCTCATAAATTCCAACTTCCCTTGGTAAAATGTCGCATGGATTTTTTTGCGTCTGAAAAAAATATTATTTCGGGGTTGACATGCGGCATTGGTACAAAAAGCATCGGATTGGAGGGGGTTTATGTCAAGTCTTTCACCCCTGGTCCTCCCGATTCCCAACGG
>OMYM01000554.1 GCA_900315225.1 uncultured Erysipelotrichaceae bacterium
ATGTTCGCACTCTTTCAATCATTGTACGCTCCGAAATGCGCCCTCTGATGAATTGTCTCATGCTCGTGTTCACTGCGGCGATGTTGGTTTGCGTCTGTATTTTTTTTGAAACGCAAATTTCCAGAAAAACGGGATAATTAATTTTAATTCTTAATCCCATGAATCCATGGCGCTCATTGAAAAGTGCCTGTGGAACGGGCATTTTTCGATGTTCAGGGGTATTTGACGCCAAAATTAAAATATGCAAATATAGCTCCGTACCCAGAATTTTATTGGAGGTATTTTCTATTTCATTCTGGACAAATGCCGCGGTCCGTTGTACAATCAAATCGCTAGGTGTTGATTGCACTGGATCGCGTGATCCGCCCATGGGTGGATCCGCTTTCTTTTTTTTGCGGCAATGAGCTGCGCGCACCGTTCCCGTCCGCTTGCGCATTCTCCATGCAGGGCTCCATCCGCTGCGCCCGGCACGGCATCCCGGCTTTCTGGGCAACGATATGATTATAGTATGAAATGGTGTCTATTCAAAAATAAAGTTTCGCTTGGGCAAATGCCTGTCGGGCTGTCGTTGTGCGCTTTTTCCTGGAAGCGGCGGCGCATCGGTCGCCATCGCATTGCATTGTCTTTGAATCGGTGATGGCCGGATTTTTTGCACGGGTTTGCCCAAACTTGCATTTGCAGGGAATCGTAATGCTTATTGTTTTTCTAAGAAAAGCCAAGGTTGGTTTTTGCAAACTGTCATCAAAAGTATTCTAGTGATTGTCATGTGTACTTTCCTTGAATAAGAATACAATTCGCCACAATCAAAGAAAAAAGCTAAAATGATATGTAGTGTCTCTTTGACAATACATATCATTTTGATGTTTTAATTGAGTTCATTACGAAATGTATCCGATTAAAAAATCAAAGAAGCACGCGCGCTGTTCTCAAACCTTCGTTTTATATATAGTTTGCTATTTGAATGCCATTGTCTTTGATGGCACCCAGTTTTGAGGAGCGGAAAAAATGATGCAATCGTAAACAAACAACGATTTCTTATGCGAACCCTGGTATTATGCGAACCAACCCACAAAACAGTGGCTCTGGTACTTGCTGGTTCTATCCGAAAGTTCGCATAACAATTCTTTTGGGCGGCAGCTGCCAGTACGAAACAGGAACGGACCGCCTGGATGGAATGCCACGCAAAACATGCCTGCACCGTTTCAGCCACCAGACAATTTGGCAGCATGCCATGCCTGCCAAGGCACGGTGGCTGTTGCAATGGTTTTATGCGAACCTTTTGGGAAGCAGATGAAGGAAGCAAGCCACTGGAATCCCAAGGCGTTCGCATAATACCAGGGTTCGCATAGGTATTCCCATCCGCCGCAGATATAAAACAAGCTTCTTATCCTCTTTCGCAAAAATACATCGGAGGCTTCTAATGACACCCGTCTAAATCTTTGAAGAGATGCGTCTTCCTATGGAACAGCTGGCAGCCCTCTTTGTCTTCATCTTTCCCTTTGCAAAAAAAGACCACTTCCAGCAAAAAAACATCTTATCTCCTGTCTATCTTATTCTCCTTTCTTTGTCATCTTCCAAGACAAAGAAAACCCACGTTTGGCAAACCTATCCCTTCTATGGTATTCCATTGTTTCTCTAACTGCCTATGCCATGGCAAGGTTTTGCTTTGACATCCACCGATCCGATACCTTCATCTTCAATATTTCATCCTTTCTTGTTCAAAATATCATCTACTGTTTCTACCTCTGCTTTATCGCAAAACTTGTCTTCCCCGCCATTCGGAACATCCTTCCCCTCTACATCCTCCTTGCCATCTTGGTCGCGGCAATCCTCTTATTTCCCATCCATCATTTCTTTCACCAGCCCCTGCAAACCTGCCAGGGAAGCCTCTTAGGCAACAAAAAACACACCTTCGCCAGTTTATACATCGCTTATCTTTTGATGATCCTCTATCTCTTAATCCACCACGGCATCTTTGAATTCTGCACTTCCTCCTATGATGCCTACGCCTGGTTGTTTGCCCTGATTGCTTGTGTTCTATTATTGCCATTGCAATATGCCATCATTCAAAACACAAACTACCATCGAGAAACAAGCATCCAGGAAAACATGCCAAGAAGCTCAGAACACTACTATGAACTATCCTAAGAACACATCGCCATCATCAACCGCAATTGCCATGACTTGAAGCACCAGCTCAAAGCCCTGGAAAAAGCCAATGGAAAAGAACGCAAAGAGTACATCAAGTAAGTAGAGAATTCCATAGATTTCTACCAACATCTGATCTACACAGACAACGAAGCCTTGAACACAATCCTTGCGGAAAAAGGTCTCTTCCGCAAAGACAAGAACATCCAGTTCAATTGCTTTGTCGATGAGTCAGTCCTCTCCTTCATCAAGCCACCAAATCTTTATGCCCTCCTAGGAAACGCCATTGATTATGTCGAGACCCAAGAAAAAGATCTTCGGGTTATCAGCCTGCGGATCACTAGGAAAGACAACTTCATCGGCATCCAGGTTACCAACCCCTATGCAGGTGAAGAGGTCAAAGGTGATCTAACCACCCATAAAGCCAATCCACTAGAACATGCTTTGTCTTTGGCTTAAAAAGCATCCGCTATCTATCCGAGAAATACAAGGGTAGTATGGAATATTCCACCGCTGACCACATCTTCACCCTGCAAATCTTGTTGCCAATCGCAAGTGAATCCTAGAAGGAAATATACTGGAACGATTGCAGGCAGGCATTGTGGAATTCCACTTAATTGTGCCTCCGAGTATAGCCATGGCAATGTTCATCACGATCAGGTTTACGGGGACATTGCATCCCATTTTTATGCGTCTATCAGCAAACAACCTGGTTGGGCGGGACACTCTGCATGAACAAGCGGAATGCTCGATCAAAAAGCCGATGAACCAATCCAAAACGCAAAAAATAGGTGGATCAGGCGTACAATTTAAAAAACGTATTCTTGCATATCAGATTTGGCACTGATGAAAATTCATCGTATTTCGAAACCAAGGATATGATATAATTCTTTTTGCAAGGAGGGCGCGTAGATGGCTAGGCAATTGACAAAAACCAACCAGTCTTTCGAAGTAATTGCGTCAAACAATTACTTCTTCGTTGATAAAACCATGTTCATCAGGGAGTGGTGGAAAAAAGGCGAGGCAGTGACCCTGGTCACCCGCCCAAGGCGCTTTGGCAAGACATTGACTTTGAACATGCTGGAATGCTTCTTCTCCATCCAGTACAAGGACAAGGCCGATTTGTTTTCCAGGTACGACATTTCCAAGGATGCGGAAATGATGCAGAAACAGGGAAAATATCCTGTCATCGCTTTTTCCCTTGCCACAAGCACAGGATCTACATACCAGTCTATGCTGTTGCAGTTATCCTCGACAATTCGGAAAGTGTACGAGCGTGTCGAGGACAATCTTAACCTGCACAACGTAAATCAGCGTGACAGAAAATACATGGAGATGATTCTTGCGGAAAGATTTGACGAGGATCATAACCCCCTGCCTCTTTCCGAGGATTTGTTAATGGATTCCTTGAACAGACTGTCACGCATTCTTTATAAAAACCATGGAAACACAAAAGTTATCATTCTTCTAGACGAGTATGATGCCCCGCTAGAGAATGCATACCTTCGCGGCTATTGGGACAAGGCGGCTGAATTCTTCGGCAACTTCTACAAGAACACCTTCAAGGTGAACGCATATCTAGAGCGTGCCTTGGTCACTGGCATCAACATGCTTCCAAAGGAAAGCCTCAACTCCCCCTTCAACAATCCCGACCCTTGCTCCGTCCTCGATTCTTCCTATGGCGATGTGTTTGGCTTCACGCAGCAGGAAGTGGACGATGCCTTGCTTGAATACAAATTGATTGGGCAAAGGGAGGAAGTAAAGAGATGGTACGACGGCTACCAGTTCGGCGACTGGAAGGACATGTACAACCCATGGTCGATCTGCTTCATGATGGAGAAGAGGAAGACCGGCATGTACTGGGCGAACACAGCCTCCAATGAAATTGTGTCTCTCGTGCTCAAGAATGGTTCGATTGCCTTGAAAGACCAGTTCTTCACCCTGATGCAAGGCGGCAGCGTTGCCGGAAAAGTCAAGGACACAGTCACTTTCAAGACGCTTCGCTCAAGCAAGGACGCCGTCTGGGGACTGCTTGTGACATGCGGGTACCTGAAGGCGATTGATGCAAGCGGCAACGGCTATGCGTTGGAGATCGTCAACCACGAGGTCATGGAGATGATGGACGACCTAGTTCTGGGCTGGTTCTCCACCGACGGCGACACGGCATACGAGGATTTCATCAGCGCCATGGTTGCGTGCGATGCGGAGGGAATGAACGAGACCCTGGCAAGGCTATCCCTGGAGCTGATGGGCAGCGCCGACACCGCGACAGAGGAAAACAGCAAGGATGCCGAGAACTTCTACCACGGCTTCGTGCTTGGCCTGCTGGCCTCGACGCGGAACCGGTTCGTTGTCACATCCAACCGGGAAAGCGGGAAGGGAAGGTACGACATCATGATGGAGCCATTGGACAAGACCAAGGACCAAGGGATCATCATCGAGTTCAAGGTCTTCAACCCCAAAAAGGAGAAGGACCTGGAAGGCACCTGCCAAAGGGCATTGCAGCAGATCGAGGACAAGAAATACGACATCGAACTGAAAAAGCACGGCATTCAACGCATTGCAAAGTTTGGCATAGGCTATTCAGGCAAGGACGTGCTTGTCACGAAGAAGTGAAAACACAGGAATTCTTCGAGATGTAGGGACGGAATCAGCATCAAAGAAATTACACTGCATTGTTTCGAGTTTCAAACAAAAGCTGAATTGGCTTTTCCTTTTGCCAGCATCATTTGCTTGCCTCTTGCCCACTGACACGGTATCTGCCAGTATAAGATCAAATACCGCAAGCCTTATAGAGCGACAATGCCCAATAACAAAACAGCCCCATCCATCGGATGGGGCTGCACTGTTTATTCCAAAGCACCTGTCACTTCATTGAAATGATATATCTTGTCACCAATAGCAAGATCACCCTTGACCATGGATCCCGTCATGGTGTCGTAGTAGTAGATGTTTCCCGCCTGCTGCGGATACGTCTGGGCAAGGTCGTCTTTGATCTCCACCCAGCCCTTCAGCATGTGACCGTCGCTGCCGTAGCGAACCCATTTTCCGTTCTTATCGATTATGTTCTGGTAGATGTAGTTCTCTAGGCTTGCGTCTGCCTTCTCCGCGTTCTCACGCTTCTCGACTTCTGTCAGTTCATCTTCATTTTGATAGACATACGGCATCCACACTTCCTTGTCGATGGCAGCCGCTCCATCATACACGGTATCCAGCCAATACCAGCTCTTTGTGTTTTCATCATAGATCTCGCGCCCTCTCTCAAGCTTGCCATATTTCGTGTCACGCACATTCTTGCTGTCGCCA
This sequence comes from uncultured Erysipelotrichaceae bacterium, assembly GCA_900315225.1. Classification (GTDB taxonomy): domain Bacteria; phylum Bacillota_I; class Bacilli_A; order Erysipelotrichales; family Erysipelotrichaceae; genus Bulleidia. Next base: position 5,455 of record OMYM01000554.1, read on the forward strand.
TACGTCCCCTTCTTGGTGCCTTCCTCATACCAGTACTTCTTGCCCTTGTAGGTGCAGAAGCCAAACACGGGGCAGGCGGCAGGCTCTTCCACCGCCTTTTCCTTCACATTGACCACACACTCATCCGTAAGGCCATTGGCAGTTGTTGCTGTGATTGTTGCAGCACCAGCCTTGAGTGCCTTCACGTTTCCCCAGGTGTCCACAGATGCAACAGAGGTGTCCGAGGAACTCCACGACACGGACTTGTTGTCCGCATCATTTGGCAACACCATCGCAGCCAAGGCTATCTTGTCACCCACCAACAAATCCAGGAAATCCTTCTCAAGTTCAACTGATGTGGCCTTGATTTCTGCTCGATCTGCCCAAACAGCATACAGGGTTGTGTCCGTGAAGTCGTTGAGTGACCAGTACCAGACTGTAAAGTCAAACGGGTTTCTTGCCTCCTTGTCGGTGTTCCACCCCAATAGCATGCGGGACTCTTCCTCGTTGTACAATGCATCCTCTGGGAACTTGAACTGGGTATCGCTGCCGCCCTTTGGCTCGGCAATCACTTCAACCGATTCACCACTGTTCTTGAAGTGACCTCCGTTTGCGTCAAACGTGACATTATAGTAAAGCTGGCTCCATATAGCGTAGAACATCTTGTCTCCGTTTGGCACAAGTTCCTTCAACTGCTCACTGGTATATTCCGCTTCGCCAGCTGGTAAAGAGGACCATCCAGCAAAGGAATAATGCCCGTCTTTATGCCTTGGCTCCTCGACATCCCCAATCTTGGCGTTGATGTCAACCTGCATCTTTCTCACGCCTTTCGACCATTCTTCCGCCGTTCCCCAGCCACCAATGACAGGATTCAGCGTAATCGTGTATTTTGTCTTTTCCATCACACCAGTGACCACCGTCACTCTGACAACCTGACGCTTGACTTCGTTTGCTGTGTCATGCCATTCAAGCGTCAAGTCCACCGAGCCAAGACCTTTCGCCGTAATCGTGCCGTTCTCATTCACCTGAACAATGAAAGAATCCCCGCTAGCAATGTTTTCAATGACATGCTTTGCGTTGCTTGGCACAATCTCGCTTGGTGTCAAGGTGCGGGTGCTGCCAAGGGTCATCTCTATAACCTCTGGATAGACAACCTTTTCCACTGGAATGTCATTCTTCTTCACATGAACTTTCACATAATGTTCATTTTGACCATCCGTATATCTTGCTGGCCAAACAATTTTAACCGTTGCCAAGCCCTCGCCTACCGCTGTGATCGATCCATCCTCATTCACCTCTACAACCGATGGATTATCGCTTTCTATTGTTTCCAACCCACGCGTTGCATTGCTTGGCTCAATTACTTTTGGCTCCATTTTTTTCGTCTCGCCTTCCAACATTTCAATTTCATTGTCATAAAGGACGCTATCAGTCAAAACAGGTTGATCACTCTCAACGTGTTCATCATATACAGCGTATATCGTCATGTCTTCCATTGGCACATACGTGAGCAACCCATCTGGCTCAATATCCACCTTGCCATCCTTTTCGAACGACCAGCCACGGAAATCGGAGCCAAAGCAAATTATACCAATATCGCTCCCGATCATTTCCCCAGAAGCAACTTTCGCATAATATATATCCGTCCTTTCAACGGGAAGCCTCCCATAATACCACCAAATCCGATCACTGGCGCCTATGCTGCCATCATAATTTAGCCGTTTGTATTTCGCGTAATAACCTTCGCCTATGTCAAGCCTTATCGTCAAATCACATGGCTTGTAAATGGCATAGTATGTCATGTCGCCAGTCGCAACACAATGGATTGGATCCACATTCGGGATATTGCTTCCTTTTTCCGTTGTCCAGCCAGAAATATAGACATTCAGAAGATTTTCTTCTGATAATTGTGTTCGAAAAAAATCAGTGTGTTTTAACGAATCGTCTATTATATAGGATCGATTCCAAAAATCCAGATTTATTTGTTCGCCTTCAATGACCTCCTCTTCCCAATGGTAGTCGCCAATAGCATAGGTTATATTACAGACTTTCTTCACAGGACCATACACCGCCCGCAGGGTCAGATCCTTTTCAGCAGTTATAGAGAATAGATCATAGTAGGAATACGTAATTTCATCGCTATCGTTAGTTGACCAACCGTAAAGCTCCATGCCCTCAGGGCAAACAATGTATTCGTTTTCATAGCTTCCTCCGATCAGGGGTCCATACTGAAAATTAATCCCATCTACGACCTCTACGACATAATGATTCTTTCTATTATATTCCTGAAACCCTTCAGATTTCCCTTCTGGTTCCCAGAAATAACCTTCGCCCAAATCTATCGTCCATTTCCACTTGATAATAGGTTCATACACCGCTCGGAATGCCGTGTCGGCGTGAGGCTTATAAGATTTCATTTCTGTAACGCTATATTTAATATCTTCGTTTCCTTCCAATGCCCATCCAGACAAATACATTCCTTCCGGACACTCTGTGAATCGATCATCATACAAACATTGACCACTGGATGGATTACTATAATCCAACGTTACATCCCCCATAGCCTTTATCACATATGTATTTTTTCCAACCATTTCAGGATTATTCAAGTAGGCAGATGGTTCCGTATAGCATCCTTCACCCAAGTTTACGGTGATGGAAACATATAGTTCATACACTGCCCTGAGCGTTGTTTCCTTGTTTATAGCATCGGTATACAATTCCCTCATGGTAAATGAAACTTCCTTGTCATCGCCCATTATCCAGCCATATAGATAGTAGCCTTCAGGTGGAGTTAGAATCCCGTAATAGCCATCATTGCGGGCACCAATCAATGACAACATCCATTCATCCCAACTTTGATCTTCTCTCACAGTAATGGAATACTTGCTCTTGCCAAAGTATTCCGCATTGTCATTGTGAGAACCTACGTCTTCTTCATACTTCCCTTCGCCCAAGTCGATCGTTACCGTAAACAAACGTTTATAGACAGCCCTAAAGCCGATATCTTCCGTTGGCTCGAAAAAAAACAGTTCTTCATAGCTATATGTCTGTTATTCATTGCCAATGACTTCCCAGCCATATAGATACATATTCTCTGGACAAATTATGAATTCATTTTTATACCTTTCCCCACCGATCAGACGATTTTCAGAAGAATGCAGAGGCGTATCCTTCTGAGCATCAAAGACATACTTGCTTTTTCCATTATACTCCCAAAGTGGACTATCGGTATCTTCCAGGTCTTGGTAATACCCTTCGCCCAAGTCAATCGTCACGTTCACATGTTCTTCATCCGCCTTGGCTACTGTTCTCATTGCCAGCGCAAGGAAGACCGTAAATAGCATCACTACGATTTTTCTCATATCACTCTCCCTTTCTCAAATTACATCAGACACTTATCATAAATCGCAAAGCTGTATATTTGGACGCACAAATAGGTACTTACTCCCTGTATTCCTGATATTTCTCCTGCATGCAGATTCCTCCATGTACATCGCATTGCGACAGAATTATTATTAAATGCAAACAAGGGTGATATTCCAAGCGAAACCCTGTTAAGCGACACAGTGTTCTTTTTCGCCTACATGAGGTAAGATCCAATGCTAAAAGAAATATAATTCATACGATTTCCTCCTAATCGGACATATTTTATCGACTGTTTATCACCATGTCAACGTATAAATTCTATTTTCTGATAAATATATCAGAAGCCTTGTAGAAATATGGAACAGATATTTGATCGTTCCAGTATAATATGATCCATCCTCATATTGAAACAGTTGAAAAACGACTTCACTAGAGCCAAAGTTACCCCTGTGAAGCCGTTTTCTTTTGCATACTATACTGGAACGAGAAGTTCGTGTCTACGATCAAGATGATCGAGATCGACAGGATATTCGTTCAATTTTTATGAATGATTATGATTCCTAGATTCCATCTACGGCATTCTGTCCCGCGACATAGCCATAGTACATGGCCATGGAGTGTGACACGCCTTTCAATGTAATCGGGTATTCATGAGCAAACCTGCCTCCCTGGACGTTTCCTGCGACATAAAGACCAGGGATCACATTGCGATCAGCATCGAAGGTGTGGCAGTTCTCGTCGGATTCCAAGCCACCGCAAATGACCAGCAGTAGCGCACATTCAAACTGGTCGGCATAGAAGGGACCGTTTTCCAACGCCCACATTCTTGACGATATCTTGCCAAAATCTTCATCGTAGCCATTTCTTGCCAGCTCATTGTAGCGCTCAATGGATGCCAGCGCTGTCTTTTGGGCTTCTTTGTCATCGGAATACATCAAGGCAACAAGTTCTTCTAACGTGTCGGCCTTGATCGCTCTTCCATCCGCTACGGCTGCCTCCAGTTGGTATGGGCTCTTGTAATTGCGGTAGGTTCTGTTATTTGCTGGACCGTCTTCATCGCTTGCATAATCCTCCACGTAACATGCCCCGCCATGGGCGGCAGGCATGTAGGGCAATTGTTCGGACCAGTTGGAATCAAAGATCTGCCAGCTCTTTCTGCCTTTCAACAGCTCGATCTGGTTTTCAATCTGTTGACCTGGCAAGTCCTCATTCATGAAGCGAACACCATTCATATCCAGGTTTAAGAAGCCAGCGTTGCCCATGACGCCAACACCCGCCAAATCGGCACCACCGCCCATATGGTGGATCATGGGAGCGTGATCATCCTGTACCATGGCACCAGCCCACATGCCTAGCTTGATGCCATCGCCAGAATTGGTCATATTCCCTTCAACATCGACATTGGTGAACAAACGTACAATTCCGTTTTCAATGACAGCAGGGCAGAAGTGTTTGACCATGGCATCGTTTTGCGAATAGTCGCCAGTTGCCAGAATCACGCCCTTGGAAGCCGACACCTTGACGTATTTACCACTAGAAGCATTGCGTAGATAAGCGCCAACGCAACGCCCGTTTTCCATAATCAATTTTTCCGCGAAATGCCCATAACGTTCATCAACGTTGCCAGTTGCGACAGCTGCTTCCATGTTTTTATTCACATTGACCGCTTGGTTGGGCAAAAACTCCACCGAGGTCGGATAGCACGGGAATTTCTCCTTTGTCCAGTCATAATGCTCGGGCAGAGGCAAGAAAATCGGAATGATGAAATTATCGGCATTCTCATCTGGAATCGCCGACCGTGTTTCTTCGGCATAGTAAAGTTCTTGGTTTGGCTCTACCCACCAATCGAAAACATCGCCGATGTTATGTGCCCACTTGGACATGATTGCACGCTTGCACTTGTAGCTGGATTCCATCATGTGGAAGTCAATCATCCCATCTATCTGTTCATTTGTCCATGTGTCGCGTCCCCAGCGGTGCTGAACATTGCCATTGATGACAGCATATTCGCCCGAACGGCATTGCGGACCGCTCGCCTTGTCCACGGCAACCACCTTGGCTCCTTTTTCCGCCGCTGCCCGAACTGCCGCAACGCCAGCGACTCCGCAACCAATGACAAGTACCTCGGTATCCACTTCTTCCTCAACGTCCGCATCGTTGATCACTGGTTCTTCGCCCAGCCAATCCTCCGAAGAGCTTGTTGAAGCTTCTTGTATTCCTGTAGAAACAGCTTCGCCCTTAGCCTGCTTGATGCAATCATCCAAGCATTGCTTTACAGCATTGGTTGTCAATGTGGCGCCGGATACGCCATCAATGTCTGAGCTTTGGCTTGCTAGCAACTGGCTAACCAATTCATCCGCCGCAGCCTGACCAATGTCCTTCGTCTCCTGGCTGACATCCAGTTGGATATCGGTGATCTTGTTAGCATCGAACGTTGCTGTCATTTTCACCTCTCCCATGCCCTTGGCTGTCGCCGTATAGGTGCCAGGAATGTAGAGACCCTCCAAGCCGCTTGCAGAAGCAACACTCGATGCCTGCCTTGCCCTTTGATCACATCCAGCAATGCTGCCCAAGGCGACAACCGCTATGCCTGCGCCAAACCCCTTGATAAAGTCTCTTCTTGAAATTGTTTTTTCCATGATGATTCCTCCTTATGCAAACCTTTCGCGATTCTTCGGTTGATAAACATATTTCAGGTGCCAAGCTTACTTCAAGCTCTCCAACAATGATTCTCTTGCTTATTGCGGCTTTCTTTGTCAGC
>OMYM01000553.1 GCA_900315225.1 uncultured Erysipelotrichaceae bacterium
TCTTCAACTTCAAAGCCTGCCTCTTTTAAGACAGCCACCGCATGGGATTCATCTGGGAATTCAAAGGTTCCTTCGATAATCGCTTTGTCCTTGCCTTGCTTGACGAGCGAGGCTGAAGAACGATCTGCGCACAGCATGGAGATCGCGTTGATCAAAATGGACTTTCCTGCGCCGGTTTCGCCGGTAAAAACACTGAATCCAGACTCGAAGTCAAGATCCAGCTCATCGATGAGAATAAAGTTCTTGATGTACAAATGTTTGATCATGCTATTTTCCTTCAATCCATTGCCCGATGTCGTTCATCAGGCATTCTATGTCGATTCCCAGCTCCTTTCTTAATTGGTTTTCGGAACCATGGGGAACATATTTATCGTCTATCCCGTATCTTCTTAGCTGTGGAACCTTGCCTGATAGGCCTAGGTATTCCAGTATCGCCGAACCTAGCCCACATGCCAGCATGTCGGTTTCATAGATGACCATTGGTATGCCAGAGTTTGCTATGTCTTCAAGCATTTCCGTGTCGAGAGGCTTTATGAAGCGACAATTGACAACTGTGTAGGGCAGGTTGTTTTCTATGATTGTTCCGAGTGTTTTTTCAACCATTGCGCCATAGGTGAAAATGACGACCTTGTTTTCTGGCTTGTCGTTAAACTTTTGCCATGTGCCAGTCTTGATCAGAGAGTACTGATGCGGGATAGGGTTAAGAATTTCGCCCTTTGGAAATCTGATCGCATAGGGATGCTCGCTTTGCGTAAAGGCGGAATACAGAAGATTCTTTCCTTCTGCCGCATTGCTTGGCTGCGCTATGATGATATTGGGGAGTGCCCTGAGCAATCCAATGTCGAAGATGCCATGGTGTGTATCGCCATCGGCGCCAACAAGTCCTGCCCTGTCGATGCCAATGACAACAGGCAGATCCATGCGGCATATGTCGTGGTTGATCTGGTCGTAGGCTCGCTGTAGGAAGGAACTGTATATCTCTAGATAGGGACGTTTGCCGCTGATTGCCAAGCCTGCGGAGAATGTCGCTGCATGCTCCTCGGCGATGCCGGTGTCAAAGCTTCTGCTTGGGAAGATCGAAAAGAATTGTTGAAGACCTGATCCATATACCATGGCGGGAGAAACAGCGATGATGTTCTTGTTTTCATTGGCTAGGTCGGCGACCGTGTTGCTCATCAAGTTACTCCAATTCTGGAATCCCTTGGGAACGGAGTGAAGAGGCTGTCCATTTTCCGGGTTGAAAGGTCCGATGCCATGCCACATGCCGATTCTATCATTTTCACAAGGGGCATACCCCTTCCCTTTCTTGGTGATGACATGAACAACAATTGGTCCATCATGGTCTTTGGCTATGGAAAGGCACTTGATCAAGTCGGGAATGTTGTGACCATCGATGGGACCGATGTAGTCAAGGTTGAATTGCTCGAATATGCCACCGTCTATGATAGCGTCCTTGACAATGTCCTTGACCGCTTTCAAACGCGAGTATACCGCTTCGCCGAAATCATTGCTACGCAGGTTTCTCTTCATGTTTCTCTTTATGATGTTGTAGCCCTTGGAAGCCCTGAGTCTTGAGAAGCTTGAAGTCAAGGCACCAACGTTACGTGATATCGACATCTTGTTGTCATTGAATACAATGACAAGCTTTCTGCCTTCGGAGCCAATTTGATTCAATGCCTCTAGCGCCATCCCCGAACTCAATGCCCCATCGCCAATGATCGAGATGACATTATAGTTTTTCCCATCAAGATCGCGCGCCACAGCCATGCCTAGGGCAGCTGAAAGAGAAGTGGAGCTATGTCCTGCTTCCCAGATGTCGTGTGGGCTTTCGCAACGTTTTTGAAAGCCAGACATTCCTTTGTATTTGCGAAGTGAAGGAAAAAGTGATGCACGTCCGGTAAGGATCTTGTGTGTGTATGTTTGATGCCCAACATCAAAGATCAGTTTATCGGTTGGGGAATTAAACACATAGTGAAGGGCGATGGTCAATTCGACTACGCCTAGGTTGCTGGCAAGATGTCCTCCGGTCTTGGAAATGCTGGAGATTAAGAACTGGCGGATATCGTCCGCTAAGGCGGCCATCTCTTGTGTATTCATCCTTTTTAGAAAATCCGGATTTTGAATTTCCTCGAGGTTCATGTAACAACACCTACTTTCTGCGGCTTTGGATGCCGGCAACAATGCTCGACATACCGTCCGAATCGAACCCCCTTATGTTGCTGATGCGCTCAATTGAATTTGCATACAGCTCTTTCATCAATGCTTCAGCGTCCGCCTTCCCCAATACGGTTACGCTTGTGACTTTATCGTTTCTGGCGTCAGAATTGCTTTTGCCAAATTCCTCAGGCGTCAATTCAACGTCCAATATATCGTCTTGGATCTGGAATGCCAATCCAATCATTTCCCCAATTTCATGCCATGTGTCGACATCTTCTGCATGCCCTGCGATGATTGCGCCCATCATGAGAGGCGCGCTTAGCAGACACCCAGTCTTGTAGCGATGGATCTTCTTGAGATCCTCCCAGGTGGTTTGCCCTGTTTGTTCGCGCATGTCCAGATCTTGGCCAAGAACCATTCCAGCCGCCCCTGCCATGTCCGCAAGAATCAAAGCGCATGCAGACTTTGCGCTTGCCTCGATGCTGGATGAAAGAATGCATGAAAATGCATATGTCAACAAGCCGTCTCCTGCAAGGATTGCCGTAGCCTCGTCAAATTGTTTGTGGCAAGTTGGCTTGCCGCGTCGTAGGTCGTCGTTGTCCATGGCGGGCAGGTCATCGTGGATCAATGAGTATGTGTGTACCATTTCAATGGCGCATGCGCATTCATTGCCAAGAGTTGGATCAATGCCGTATCCCTTGAGCGTCTCCTGTAGAAGAACCGGGCGGATGCGTTTGCCTCCAGCCATCAGAGAATACTCCATGGCATTTCGCACATTGCTTTGCGGCAGGCGCTCAATCGCTTCCTTGAGCAATTCTTCAAGCAGCATCATTCGCACCACCGTTTTTCATTATGATGTCGTTGATCTGTGTTTCATAGGCAGTCAATTTTGTGTTGCAGTCTTTGACCAAGCGCAACCCCTCTTCAAAAAGCTTGATGCTGTCATCCAGAGGCATGTCGTTTTCACTTAGCTTTGCAACAATTTCATCTAGTCTTTGCATCGACTGTTCAAATGTCATTTCTTCCTTCATTCTTTGCTTCTCCTTTTCATCTGCACGATTGCCTGGAAGCTTCCATCGCTCAAGCGCACATCGATTAAATCGTTTGGCTCAACGTCTTTTATGCTTGACAAGGCGCGCCCATTCAAGGTGGCAATGCTGTATCCACGCTCAAGTATGGCCAAAGGCGAATATGCATTCAAAAGCTTGATGCTCGAACGCATCTGGAGCTGGGCATTTGCGAGCTTCATCTGTATGTTGCGCCTTAAGGCTTCATCGTTGCTTTTGAGCTGAGACCTGCTTGCCTCTACATGCATTGATGTCTTGAGCTTGATCGTTGCTTCCGCTTCGCGCAAACGGTCGCGTGTTTTTCCAGTCAATGAGTGCATTCGCTGGCTAAAAGCGGTCGAGAGCTTGTTTAACTCTTGTTTTTTAGCATCCACCATTGTCCTATGGCGCATGAGCCTTTCCTCAGTGTATACCAGCCGCATTGCCTGCTGCATGTAGAGCCTTTCTGGTTTTTCAAACACAGGACTGTGCGCATACCTGTCGAATTTTGCTTTTTCTAGGTTTAGGCGCAATATCATTTCCCGAGCCAGTTTCGCCTTGGTTGCGGTCAGTGATGAAAGAATTTCGTTTTGATCTGGAACAGTTGTTTCAACGGCACCTGTCGGCGTATTGGCGCGTAAATCCGAAACATAGTCCGCAACGGTAAAGTCAATCTCGTGCCCAATTCCTGTGACAATCGGCGTTGCCAGCCTGTAGATGAGACGGGCTAGGTTTTCATCGTTGAAACACCACAGGTCTTCCAAGGATCCACCCCCGCGCACAAGAAGAATGACATCATGCCCTCCACGGTCGGCGCGCATGAGCGCCTCCATGATTTTGGGTGCCGCATCCATTCCCTGCACTGGGCACGGATATTCATTGACTTTTGCCATTGGCCAGCGTTTCTTTAATGTGATCAATACGTCTTCCCGCGCCGCAGTGTTGTTCCCAGTGACTAGCGCGATGTCCTCGGGATAGCGAGGAATCGGTTTTTTATGCGCAGAATCGAACAGTCCTTCTTGCGATAGTTTCTTCTTTAGCGCTTCAAGGCGCTGATACAAGTCCCCTATCCCGCTTGGCTGCATCTTGTGGGCGATCATCTGCATGCGGCCTTCTGATTCGTAGACACTGACATCGCCTGTCAATATGACTTTATCGCCGTTTGAAGGATTGAAGTCAACGCCTCTGTTGGCGTTTGCAAACATGACGCAAGGAAGGCTAGAATGCTCGTCTTTCAAGGAAAAATACCAGTGCCCGCTGTAGGGCTTTCGCATATTGGATATTTCCCCTTCAATCATGACACCATGGAGCACGGGGTCTTTTTCCATCTGTGCTTTGATGTAGCGCACCAAAGTGGTGACTGGAACAACACGCCTGCTCATATGATTTGCAAGACCTTGTTAATGATCCTGTATGATTTTTCTTCGCAATAAGCCTTGGCAAGCCTTACTGCCTCGTCAATGATGACGGCAGCCTGCACCTGCCTTAGGTCGAATTCGGCGCAGCCATTTAACAAGACGGTTTTTTCCAAGAAGCCAAGCCGATTGAAAGACCATGATTCCATGACGTTGTCAATGTATCCCGCATAGCGCTCGACGTTATTGCATGCCGTCTCGACGACGTTGCGGAAATACTCGATGTCTTCTTCGCTGTCGGGGATTTCAGGATGGTCTTCCTCAATGCCGTGGTATGCATCGGGATCCACGAATTCATAGCCATCGTCAGCCTTTGCGTCGGCGCATTCTCCGATCAAGCCTTGTGGCGTGTCGAATGCTTCGGTAATCAACTCGTCGATATCTCTTTCCATGACAAGGTAGCTGTAGACAGCAGCCATTGCCTTGATACGTAGTTTATGTCGTGACATTGTTATCTCCTTGTTAATCATTTTAACATGATTATGTTCTGAAATGTGCAAATCTTGAAAATGGCCGATGTGTGTTGTAGAATTCGATTCATGAACAAAGAACTGCCATGGATTGAAAAATTCTTTCGTCATCTTCATACCGTTCACACCCATCGGCTTGCCGTGATGAAAAACTGTTTCAAATGCGGCTTGTACCGCCAAGGTCTATCGCACGACCTATCGAAGTATTCGCCAAGTGAATTTGGCGTATCCGTCCGCTATTTTCAAGGCAATCGATCTCCTTACATGAAAGAGAAGGAACTGCATGGATATTCGCTTGGCTGGCTGCACCACAAGGGGCGCAACAAGCATCATTGGGAATACTGGTACGATATGATCGATGGCAAATGGGTTCCATTGGAAATGCCCTATCCGTATGTCGTGGAAATGGCGTGTGATCGTGTCGCCGCATGCAAGATCTATCAGAAGGAAGCGTATACGAAAGCCAGTGCGCTGGAATACTATTTGACCCGCAACGACAGGCTGTTCATGCATCCAAAGACTGCCAGGCTTTTGGAAAGCATATTGCGGGATATCTCTGTCCGGGGAGAAGATACGGTTTTCAAAGAGCTGCGAAAAAACCTACGGGAACATCGTGGCTAGATGTCTTTGAGGACTTCTTCATTTTATCCATTGCCTTCAAGAAACCGAATCCCTCAAAAAATCACAGATTTCTCTGTGATTTTTTTGTTTATCTGCTACCGGAGCTTTCGTTGCTCTTTACGATGACATCATGCGCGCCGCCTTCCACGATGGAAGTAGAGGAAACAAGCGTCAGTCTGGCGTTTTCCTGTAGTTCTGGAATCGTGAGCGCCCCACAGTTGCACATGGTTGACTTGATTTTGGCGATGGTCATGGCAACGTTATCCTTGAGAAGACCGGCGTAAGGAACATAGGAGTCTACCCCTTCCTCAAAGGAAAGCTTGCCCTTGCCGCCAAGGTCATATCTTTGCCAGTTCTTGGCGCGGTTGGACCCTTCGCCCCAGTAGTCCTTGACAATGGTGCCATTGACGGTCAGCTTTGCGCCAGGAGCTTCTTCAAAGCGAGAGAAATATCTTCCCAGCATGACAAAATCCGCGCCCATGGCCAGGGCAAGGACAATATGGTAATCGTATACAATGCCGCCATCGGAGCAAATTGGAATATAGACGCCAGTTTCCTTGAAATACTCATCCCTTGCCTTGGCAACCTCGATCACAGCGGTCGCCTGTCCTCTGCCAATTCCCTTTGTCTCGCGGGTGATGCAAATCGACCCTCCGCCGATGCCGATCTTGACAAAGTCGGCGCCATTGTCCGCAAGATAGCGGAAACCATCTGCGTCTATGACATTTCCTGCGCCAATCTTGACGCTATCGCCATACTTGTCGCGCACAAATCGTAGAGTTTCCGCCTGCCACTCGGAGTAGCCATCGGAAGAATCTATCACAAGGCAGTCGACACCCGCTTCGACAAGTGCTGGTATTCTTTCCTCGTAGTCCCTGGTGTTGACACCAGCGCCGACCAAAAGCCGCTTTTCTTCATCGAGAAGCTCATTGGGGTTGGCCTTGTGGGAATCGTAGTCCTTGCGGAATACAAGAAACTGCAGGTTGTCGCTAGCATCGACAATCGGCAAAGTGTTTAGCTTGTGGTCCCAGATCATGTCGTTGCATTCGCTCAATGTGTTGTTCACATAGCCTACAATCAGCTTTTCACGCGGTGTCATGAAATCCTTGGCAAGCATGTCCTTGGACATTCTGGACAGCCTGTAGTCGCGGCTTGTCACAAGTCCCAACAGCTTTCCGTTTGCGGTTCCATCTTCCGTCACCGGCATTGTGGAATGGCCTGTTTTCTCAATGATTTCAAGAATCTCGCCCAAGGTTGTCTCGGGTGTGATGTTAGAATCACTGACGACAAATCCAGCCTTGTGGTTTTTGACACGGGAAACCATCGCTGCCTGGGATGCGATCGGCTGCGAGCCAAAGATAAAAGCCATGCCGCCTTCCTTGGCAAGGGTGACGCCGAGCTTGTCGCCAGACACCGACTGCATGACGGCGCTGACCATTGGAATGTTCAGGGAAATGGCAGGTTCCTCCCCCTTTTTGAATTTCACGAGCGGCGTCCTGAGGGAAACAGCGGACGGAACGTTCTCTTTCCTTGTAAGCCCAGGGATCAGCAGGTATTCATTGAAAGTGTGGCTTGGTTGATCATAATACTTTGCCATAGATGTCAGATTCCTCCTTTTGGTTTGAAAGATTATACAGAAGAATTGTTTTAAAGTAAAGCGTTCTTCATGGTATAATCTCTTGCGAAACGAGGATTGTGATATGAGACTGAACAACAGTTATTTCTTCACGCTCAGGGAGAACGTGAAAGACGAGGATTCTGTCAGTTCGAATCTGCTGTCAAGGGCAGGCATGATCAAGAAAAGCTCGTCTGGCGTATACATGATGTTGCCGATGGGCTTCAGGGTCTTGAACAAGGTGGAAAAGATTATCCGCGAGGAAATGGACAAGACAGGCTGCCAAGAGCTTCTGATGCCGGCATTGATCCCGGAAGAGGTATACGTTGCTTCTGGAAGAAGGTCTGGCTTTGGAAATTCCATGTTTACATTGAAAGACCGCAAGGGGCAGATGTATTCGCTTGGACCAACGCACGAGGAATTGTTTGCGATTGCCGCCAAGATGAAGATACGCTCCTACAAGGACATGCCTTTTTCCCTTTACCAGATTCAGACAAAATTCCGTGATGAGCCACGCCCGCGCTTTGGCTTGGTGCGTGTCAGGGAATTCGCGATGAAGGACGCTTACACGTTTGACAAAGACCAGGAAGGGATGGAAGCTGCCTACCAGAAACAATTCAATGCGTACAAGAATATCATGGAGCGCATTGGCTTGGAGTATAAGATCGTCAGGGCCGACACGGGTGTCATGGGAGGAATGCTTTCCGAGGAATTCCAGGCAGTGACCCCGATGGGAGAAGATATTTTAGTGCTTTGCGACTCTTGCGATTTTGCCAGCAACATCGAAGTTGCGCAATGTGTTGCCCAGGAGCCTGTAGCGCAAGAGGCATGCGAGACAATGACGCTTGTCGAAACGCCAGAAGCCAGGACGATTGAGGAAGTCACGTCATACCTAGGCAAGGATGTGAAGAATTTCATTAAGACGCTTATCTACAGTGTCGATGGAAAGCCAGTGGCAGTAATGGTTCGCGGTGACAGGGATGTCAACGAAGTCAAGCTTAGAAAGCTTTTCTCTGCCGAAAGCGTTGAACTCGCCGATCCTGAGACGGTAGTCAAGGTTACTGGCGCGGAGGTTGGCTTTGCGGGTCCAGTGGGAATTGGTTGCGAAGTGTATGCGGATGAAGAGGTCATGAAGATGAATGACTTCATCGTTGGCGCCAACAAGACGGGCTATCACTATACGGGAGTAAACGTCAGCGATTTCCAAGTTAACGGGACAAGCGACCTGAGGAATATACAGGAAGGCGATACATGTCCTTGCTGTGGAGGGAAAATCAGGTTTGCCCATGGCATCGAGGTTGGCAACACGTTCATGCTTGGAACAAAATACAGTAAGGCGCTTGGTCTGCAGTACCTTGATGCAAGCAACAAACTCCAGTATGTCTGGATGGGTTCCTATGGCATAGGTCCAGCTAGGGCAATGGCTGCGTTGGCAGAGCAAAACGCCGATGAAAATGGCATCAACTGGCCAAAGCATCTGGCGCCTTACCAGGTGGCGATCGTCATTATCCAGATGAAGGACGCGCAACAAGTCGAGGCAGCGGAAAGACTGTATGAAGAACTCGGCAAACGTGGCATCGAAGTTCTGCTGGATGATCGTGATGAACGTCCCGGTGTCAAGTTCAAGGACATGGAGCTGATTGGCATTCCTTTCAGGATCACCGTTGGCAAAGGAATCAAGGATTCTCTTGTGGAGATCAAGCCGCGCATTGGCGACAAGACGGAGGTTTCGCTTGATGAAGCAGCCGATTATATCGAAAGGCTTGTCAAGGAATAGAATCACTATCAAAAGACCGAGGATTCATCGCCTCGGTCTTTTTTACGTCTTTTTTCTGGGTTGATAACAGACGTTATTTGTGGATTGCCTTGCGCACGCGCACGACACTGCCGTAGGCGGCAAGGGGATAAGGCAATTCATCTTCGCTGCAGCTGAAGGTAGTCGCTACCCGCATGTAGAACCTGTCGTTTTTTTGCGAGCCAAGGACCTCGTCTCCCGGCTCTATGTCCATGCCATCGGCAAGGAGATTGAATAGCTTTCCATTGTCGGGATGGATGGCGGTCACAAAATAGTGTTCGGCTGAATCGTTGTCCCTTTCCAGCGCATCACCATATAGCAAGAAAGAATCGCAATTCAACTGCATCATTTTTCTGCCATCGAGCAAGAATAAGTATTCGTTCTTGCGGGTTTGGATGATATTGTCGAAGACATACGCGGTGTTTTCCCTTGCATCGCATGAAACATGCCCGCGACAACGAAAAGTCAGCGAAACGATTTGTCCGCAAAAGGAAAGAGATGGCAGGTAGGCAATGCTGCGGGTAAGACGTACGCCATTCATAACGTTTGCGCTGACCTGGATGCGCAGGCTGCCCCCTTCTTCCCTCGGAGTGAAAAGCGCGGAATGCTTGATTTTTTCTTGGAAAGAATCGGCAAATGTCAATAATGGATTGACCGTTTCCTTGCGTGCCTTGAAAATGAAAGCCTCTTGGTTTGCGATTGCTTCGAGAATTTGTTGCATAAGTTCGGCGTCTTGTTTCCAGCCATGGATTTTCCTGCGTTGCGCAAGGGCGCTTTTTGCCAGCAAGACAAGCCTGTAGGCATCATGCGAGCCTACGGCGCATTTCGATGCAAGGCGCAAGGCTGCTTCAGGAAGACGGTTGTTCCACGCCTTGCAAAGGTATTTCTTTTTTTCCTCGGCGACTGCGTCTTGCAACAATTGCCTTGCGGCGCGGTTGCTTTTGGGGACCCCTTCTCCTGAGGCAAACATTTCCGATAGATTATACATTGCTTCTGCATAATGGCTTGCCGCAGCGCTTGTATAGAGACCCGCGACCATGGTAGAAACCCCGCTGCCACGTAAGGCATTTGCGTATTGCGTTAGACAATTTGGCAAGTCGGTATTCTCGCATGTCAAACGATAGTATTTCAAGGCAAGTTCCTTGTCTGCATCATACAACGCATTTCCTTTGTCGTAAGCCTCGGCGAGTCTCCAGCATGCCTCTGTATTCCCTTTTTCGGCTAGTTTCTGCGCAAAGACCCGCAAGATGGATAGTTCTGTTGGAGAAGCGTTTTCAATCGCTTGCGGGCTAGGAAAACGATGGAGATAGGCGCTCATCAGGTAATCGGGCAAAACCCATTGTTCTAATGGCAGGCATTTGTTTTTTTGGTAGAGCTTAATATGCGTTAGTTCCTTGGTAAAGTCGACTGGTGCGTTTGCCTGCTGGAACTTCCGTCGGCTCAGGGAAAAGAATACCCCGCACAGTAATTCGCGTTCATCGGTAAAGAAATCCATGCGCGCCAACGAAAGCTGTTGCGCAAGATCCCCAGGGACCTCCTTGCCAAGAAGCTCTTGGAGCCAATCATGGGCAATAGAGCAAAATGGATTAAACCATGCGTCAAGAAAAACGCGGTTGTTGATTTCCTCGTCATGCATGCGCTGCAAGCCAAAATGGATATCGCAAAGCGTAGGGACATACGTCGATTCATATCGCGTCAAGATTCCTGGCGCAGCCTTGGTTTCAATATTGCAATCGCCAAAAGATCCTTCAAAACGAACAGCTTTGCGAAAAGCATCTTCTGGTACTGCGATTTCATGTATCATCATGTCTTCCATAGGACAGTTCCTTATAGTTCGCCGCTCCATTCCGCAAAAAATTCTTCCAGGTATTGTTCTAGGAACGTATGCCTGTGTGATGCGATCCGCTTTCCAGAGGGGGTTGTCATTTTTCCTTCGAGCTTGAGTAGCTTTTCATAAAAATAGTTCACGCTAGTCGTAGAATTGGATCCGTTTGTTCCATTGCGCGTCCTTGGTTTCAGCAAGGGGTCGTATATGGCGCGATCCGCGCGTCCACCCAAAGCAAAGGCACGCGCAATGCCAATGGCGCCACTTTCGTCCAGCCTGATAGCATCCAGGACGCACCACCCTTCAATAGTATCTAGTGAATGATCCCGCGATTCATCCAGCACGACCATCTGGATTATTTTTTTTACGTGTTCGCGAGAGGGCTGGTCAATGCCATACCTGCCCATGATCAATGATGCGCGGTCAAATCCAGTAAGCTGTCCATTACTCTGCTTGAAATCATCAACGTCATGCAGAAGCGCGCCAAGCCCTGTCACATAGGGATCTGCATTCTCCAACAGTGCTAGATTGACTGCCGTGCGGTAGACCCGCAAGGTGTGGTAATAGTCGTGGCCAGTCGAGTCAGCCTTGAAGACTGAACGGACATCTTCAAACAATTCATCGGGAATGGTCTTTGTTTCCATAGATCCTCCTTTGATTCTCCTGCTAGGCATTTGTATCATATCATGGAAAGAAGTAAAATACCCTTGCGAAAATACTGTTCATTTGCTTGCGCACAATGAGCTGCTAGTATTTACGATTTGTAAAAATCTGCTCTTTCTAGCCGCACGGAAAAACATTGTATTTGCGCGCAAGCATGGCGCAGTTTGCGAAAGAAGAGGCAAATAACAATGTTATTCGCCTCTAAGCTCTACAGATAACAATGTTATTGGTCTTTCTCCTATAGCATAAAAGAAAGTAAAATCCAAGGATTGAAATAAAGAAAATTTCCAGTTAATATTATTGTGTCATCAAGGAGGTGGGGATCAATGGGTGATATGAAAAAGCAGGAAGATAGTCAGAATACGGCTGTCGATGAAACGATGGATGTGTTTAACTGGCAGCGAACTCCTTTGACGCAAGAAGAACTCGATGAAGTGACTGCCGAGCTTCGTTTTTGATTGTATAGATAAATGTTTTCGACCAATGGTCGTGTAATTAAAAAACGTGCGGATGCACGCTTTTTATTGTCTGGAAGCTGCCTTTTGCGCAAGCGCAAGAGCGTCCTCCTCGGTTTCCGCCCCTGCCAGGAATCCAGATGGATGCACAAAGATGGCAGTCTTGATACCGGAAACCTTGCGGAGTTCATCATAGCGTAAGCCATTCCATTCCACGGGGAATGGATGACGGTATATCGTTCTGTCGTTGCTGTTTAAAAGTGCGCACTGTACATTCCAGCCACCGCGAAGAGCCGGAGATACCACATACCAGATATCCCTTGCCTTGGGGTTGCGGGGTTGGGAGTAGAGAATGCCTTCCCATGGCGCAAACTGATCCATGATCATGATATGGTTGGCGGAATACTCAATGCAGTTGGTGACATAATCCCTCCCATCCAAGGAACTGATGATAGAATCGATCCTGTTCAAAAGTATGTCTTTCGCAAAGCTTACCGCATCCATGAACGCATCATAATAGTCTATGTCGGAATTCCACGTTGGGTTGAAGTCCTTGATTACTTGCGACACCGAAAACCCTGTGCGCGACGCATAGACAATTTGTTCTTTTTGGTCATCCGGTATGTTTGGAAACAATGTCAGTATGTCCGCCGTTGGATTAAATGCATTGTCCTCGGCATCGATTCCTAGGATGAGCGAGGTTTCCAGGCGCTGGAAGACGGTATTAAAATAGCGTTCAGGGCAATTTTCTTCCTCTAGGATTTCTCGATAGTAGTTCTTCCATACCAATCCACACGCAGCGTAGGGAACGTTTGTCCCAGGGTGTGTTCCATTGCGTTTCTTGCATTCCGGGGTGTGGTGGTCAAGCTCCCCTCCCCCAATATCGTAGACAATCCAGTCTGATGTGTTTTCGGGAATTTCTGTATCAGGTCCCCTTACCACGTTGATTTCTTCCGCTATCAGCGAAAACATAGCTGTAGCGAACACATCATCCGCATGGAACAAGCCGTCATGCGTGTATAAGTTCAGCTTTTTTTTCATTTGCATTCCCCCTTCTTTCTGTTGTTTTCAAGGATTTTTTCTATGTCGGATATGATGGCTTTGTCGGCAGGCAGCCAATCCAATTCTTCGATATGTGCCATATCTACCCAAAGGAAAGCATCATGCGCATTGAATGACAGATTTTCATCCGCGCAATAAGCCGTATAGAACGAAATGGAAATATCCTTTTCTTGCGCATCTTTTGCATTGACCGTTGCGACCAATTTGTCAACGAGAATATCTATCTCTAGCTCTTCTTTGATTTCGCGTGTTAGAGCATCCTTGTCGCTTTCGTGTTCCTTTGCCTTTCCGCCAGGGAATTCCCATTTCCCTTTCAGCGGTCCATATCCTCGCTGACCGGCCAATACCTTATCGCCTTTGACAATGATAGCCCCGGTCACCCGGATTTTCTTTTCCATTGCATACCTCGATTCTGTCATAAAGTATATCACTTATTCTTTGGCGCTTCATTTCCAATGAAAAAACCCATGGATTTCCATGGGTTTTTGAGATTATTGAATGTTGAATTTCTTCTTTGGCGAATAAGTCGTATGAAGCAATTCTTCAGCAATTTCGCTTCCTGGCTCTTCGAGATAGTCAGTATACAACTGTTGGATCTGAGGGTTGTCGGAAGAAACGCGGAGTTCGCACAGCTCGTCTTCATCGTAGAGAGCCTTCATTCTGAGTTCTTTGTATCCATAGCCAAGCTTTCCGTTCTTGACACGGCTTGACACGATGGATTGGCCGCCACCATTGATGCAACCGCCTGGGCATCCCATGACCTCGATGAAGGTATACTTTGATGTGCCTGCCTTTACCTCTTCGAGAAGAGGCTTTGCGGCAGTCATGGATGAAGTGATCGCGATCCAGATCTTTGTGCCGTTGAGATCGATCTCTGCTTCCTTGACGCCAGCCATGCCGCGGCAAGCCTCAAAGTCGACCTTCTCAAGCTTTACGCCATCAAGCTTTTGCTTGACAGTTCTAAGGGCTGCTTCCATGACGCCTCCCGTTGCGCCAAAGATAACTGCTGCGCCGGTATAGTCGCCCAGAAGATCCTGGTCAAACTCATCGTCTTCCAGCTCGTCCCAGCCAACGCCAAACATCTTGATCAATCTACCGCACTCTCTTGTCGTCAAGACAACATCGACATCCTGGTATCCTGTTGTATTGTTTTCCGGTCTTTGGATCTCCGATTTCTTGGCGATGCAAGGCATGATGGAAACAACGAAGATATCCTTTGGATCAATGCCGTTCTTCTTTGCCCAGTAGGATTTGACGATTGCGCCGAACATCATGTGCGGGGACTTTGCCGAACTCAGGTGTGGCAACAATTCCGGGTATTCGTATTCGATGTAGCGAATCCATCCTGGCGAGCAAGAAGTGAACATTGGCAACGTTCCGCCATTCTGCAATCTCTTTAGAAGCTCTGTGCCTTCTTCCATGATGGTCAGGTCGGCGCCGAAGTTTGTGTCGTAGACTCTGTCAAAGCCACATGCCTTGAGGGCGGATACCATCTTTCCCGTCACACGGCTGCCGATCGGCATGCCGAATTCTTCGCCAAGCGAAGCTCTGACCGCAGGTGCAGTCTGGACGATAACGGTCTTGGTTGGATCGTTAAGCGCATTGACAACCTTGTGGATTTCTTCTTTTTCCGTTAGCGCGCCAACCGGGCAGTTGATGACACACTGTCCGCATTGCATGCAGTTGACGTTTGCGAAACTGCTGTCGAAGACAGGCGCAACAATGGTGTTGAATCCCCTGTTTTCTAATCCTAGCACGCCAAGACCTTGGACCTTGCGACAGGTTTCCACACATCTTTGGCAAAGGACACATTTGCTTGTGTCGCGGACGATGCCATAGCTGAAATCATCGTAGGAAGCCTTTGTATGGTCACCTTGGAAACGATCCTCACGGATGCCGAGTTCCTGCGTCAAGTGCTGTAGTTCACAATTCTGGTTGCGCACGCAAGAGAGGCAATCCTTGGAGTGGTTGGAAAGAATCAGTTCAACCGATGTCTTCCTTCCCTTGATCGCCCTATCGGAGTTGGTGAACACTTCCATGCCTTCGGAAACTGGAGTTGTGCAGGCGGAAAGCAGTGTTCTTCCATTTTTTACCTCGACGAGGCATACGCGGCAAGCGCCGGACTTGGTGATGTCTTTCAAATAGCACAGCGTTGGAATGTGGATGCCGTTTTCCCTGGCAGCCTCTAGGATTGTCTGCCCAGCCTCCGCTGTGATGGGTCTGTTGTTGATTTTTAAGTTTACAGCTGTCATTTCATCCACCTCACTGTCTTACAACTGCGCCGAAGCGGCAGGAACTCATGCATGAGCCGCACTTGATGCAGGCGCTTGCATTGATCTTGTATGCTTCCTTGCCAGGGGTGCCGGAAATACATCCGACCGGGCAGTTTCTGGCGCAAAGCGAACACTTGCGGCACTTGTCTGGGTCAATCGAATATGTAAGCAATGCCTTGCATACGTGTGCTGGACACTTCTTGTCAACAATATGCGCAATGTATTCATCGCGGAAATGCGCCAATGTGGACTGGATTGGGTTTGGTGCAGTCTGTCCAAGACCGCAAAGCGCCGTGTCTTTGATCTCCTTGCAAAGGTCTTCCATTTCATCAAGCATTTCCATGGTTCCCTCGCCCTTGCAGATCTTTGTCAACATTTCGTGCAAACGCTTTGTGCCGATGCGGCATGGCGAGCACTTTCCACATGATTCATCGCAGATGAATTCCATGTAGAACTTGGCCACATCCACCATGCAGTTGTCTTCGTCCAGGACAATCATTCCGCCAGAACCCATCATCGATCCCGCAGCGACGAGGTTGTCGTAGTCGATCGGTGTATCCAGTTCCTTTTCGGTCAAGCATCCGCCGGAAGGACCGCCGGTCTGCACCGCCTTGAATTTCTTTCCATCAGGGCATCCACCGCCGATCTCATAGATGATCTCGCGCAATGTCATGCCCATGGGGATTTCCACAAGACCTGTGTTGCGGATCTTTCCGCCAAGCGCAAATACCTTGGTTCCCTTGGATTTTTCTGTGCCAATGCCAGAATACCAGTTGGCGCCCTTGCCGATGATCTGGGCAACGTTGGCGAGCGTTTCAACGTTGTTGATGGAGGTTGGCTTGCCCCAAACGCCAGAAACAGCCGGGAACGGTGGCTTTGGCGTAGGCATGCCGCGCTTGCCTTCGATAGACTTGATCAAGGCTGTCTCTTCGCCGCATACAAATGCGCCAGCGCCAAGCCTAATCTCCATGTCGAAGTCGAAGCCAGAATTGAAGATATTCTTGCCAAGCAAGCCGTTTTCCCTTGCTTGCTCAATGGCGATCTGCAGTCTTCTGACAGCGATTGGATATTCTGCCCGGACATAGACGTAGCCATAGTGGGCACCAACGGCATAGGCCATGATTGCCATGCCTTCGATGATGGCGTGCGGGTCGCCTTCCAGGATGGAACGATCCATGAATGCGCCAGGGTCGCCTTCATCGGCGTTGCAGATGACATACTTCTCGTCACCTGGCGAATTCTTTTCAAACTGCCACTTTAAGCCAGTGGAGAAGCCAGCGCCGCCTCTTCCACGCAAGCCAGACGCTTTCATCTCATCGATGACTTCCTGTGGACTCATGGTGGTCAATGCCTTGCCAAGAGCCTGGTATCCATCCATGGCAATGTATTCCCTGATATCCTCGGGATTGATCTTGCCGCAATTACGCAAGGCGATGCGCATTTGGTTCTCATAGAACTTGATCTTGTCAATGTCCTTGATTTCGGCGCCAGTCTCGGGGTCAATATCGCTCATCTGCAGTTCTGTGACGACACGGTCATTGAGAATGTGCTCGTTGATGATTGTATCAACATCATCGATGGCAAGATGGCAGTAAAAGATTTCATCTGGGTAGATCGCGCAGATCGGTCCCTTCTGGCAAAGGCCAAAGCAACCGGTACGAATGACTTTAACCTCGTTTTCCAAGCCATTCTCAGCGAGTTTCTTCTCAAACAGGTCGGCAATGTTCATTGAGCCGCTGGCAGTGCATCCAGTTCCTCCACAACAGAGGATGTTTCTCTTGTAGAGAGGCTCGACGCCCGCCTGAGGCATTCTCAGCGCTGTCGCCTTGATCGCTTCTTCGCGAACAATTCTCAGTTCTTCTAAGCTTTTCATGATCTGTCCTCTTTCCCTTGCCTATGCCCGCCTCTCGCTGGCAATCAACGCCTTGATTTCCGTGAGCAGCTTGTTGTTGGCACCAGCGTTTCCGATGACCTTTTCATCGACAATGGCGACAGGCGCAAGACCGCATGCACCAAGGCATCTTGTCGCATCAAGCGAGAACAATCCATCAGGACTTGTCCCGTTCAGTGGCGATCCGGTTAATTCTATGGCTTGGTCGACCAGTTTCTGCGCCGACTTGACATAGCAAGCTGTTCCCAAACAAATATTAATGACATGTTTTCCCTTGGGCTGTGTAGTGAACTGTGCATAGAACATTACAACGCCATAGACCTCAGCAACAGTGATTCCTGCGCCCTCGGCGATCTTCTCCATCGCCTCGAACGGAATATATCCCAATGCATTCTGCACATCGTGCAACATGACGATGCATGGTCCTGGCTGGTCCTTGTGCTTTGCTACAATTTCATCAATCAGACGCAAAGACTCTGGATTCAGTTTTTCCATCTTATTCTCCTTCTATATTAAAAAGTTACTACCGTGGATTCGGGCGGTAATCCACGGGGACAAGCAAAAAACACAGACATGCCCATCCTTCTGCATTATATCATTGTGCGCCTGGGAAAGAAACACGTTGCTTGATAATCTTTTGTCAAGTCAAATTGTCTCGCCAAGAGCATGGTCAATAAAAAAACAGCCGTTTAATTGGCTGAATTTAAAGCAAGGACTTGACACAGTCGGACAAATCGTCCATAGATGCCGTAGGTTCAAAGCGCTTGACCACGTTTCCTTTGCGGTCTACGACAAACTTTGTGAAATTCCATTTGATGTCTGGGTTGTTCTTATAGTCTTTATCGATTTTCTTTAACATTGCGCTCATTGCCAAAGCCTTCTCGCCCTTGCCAAAACCTTCAAACCCCTTCTGGCTTTTCAAGTATGTAAACAGCGGCAAGGCGTTTTCGCCATTGACATCGCTCTTTTTCATCTGGTCGAATTCCGTCTTGTACTTCAAGGTGCAGAATTGATGGACTTCTTCATCCGTTCCTGGTGTCTGCCCCGCAAACTGATTGCATGGAACATCGATGATCTCAAGACCTGCCTCATGATAGTTTTTGTACATTTCTTCAAGCTGTTCATACTGTGGAGTGAAGCCACATCCGGTCGCTGTGTTGACAATGACGATGACCTTTCCTTCAAATTCTTTCATCGAAAGCTCTTCGCCGTTTCTTTTGGTAACGGAATAATCGTATACGCTCATATTGACCTCCTTGTATTTCGATATAATTATAGTCTGCGCAAAAAAAATGAATCAAGCGATTCGCTCAACCAATGATAACGAAAAAAAGCCGTCATTGACGGCTTGTGGCAGTTATGCTACGGTCTGCGAGTTCCCTTTGGGGCGGCTTTGTTCATCTTGTTTTCCGATTCGGCCCGACGGTTGCCATTGAATACAGCAACCCGTGAATTTTTCATGGCATCTACAAGCAACGTTTCAAGGCTGGCAGTGTTTTTCGTTGGAACGACGATGCCTGCCTTGGATATCTCCTTGAAAACGCTATTGATGGAATAGGTGGATGTGAAGAATGGATATAAGTCGCAAAGCAATGCCTCCACGGCATACGGATCGGCATCAAGCTCGTCTAGAAGATATGCCCGCAAGGCGATCCATGTATCTTCATTCGCAGGATAGCCGCACTCCTCGATAGCTGTTAGCTCTGTGTAGGATGGAAGCAGGATCGGATACATCTCATGGATCTTGATGTAGTTGTCAATGGAGGTACGGTGTGTCGTCCCCTTCAAAAGCTTTCCATCCACGGTAAACAGGTGCGTGTAGTCGTTCACAAAGTTGAATAACAAATCAATCATTTGGCGACTTGCCTCAATCCCTGGGCGTTTATTGTAGAGCCTCGCGATGGTGCGCCTGTTCAATACGCCATAAACAATGTCCGCGTATTGCATGCAGGCGTACATCCAACTGGTCTTGGAGCGTGTATATTCAAGCTCTTCGTCATATACCTTGTTAAACAATTGCCTTGCCTTGTCAATCATGCGGACGGCATGCCCTTGTATTTCAATGTATTCTCCATTGAAATTGCGTGTCGCATGGAATTGCCTTGGATCAAGCGCATGTGGTTCAAGGTCTACGAGACTGGCGAACAATGCTATTTCGCCATCGCTCATGCAAAGGATGCTTTTACGCATTTCCTCTGGCGTCATTTCATGCGTGGTCGCTTCTTCGTAAGCGATGTTTTCCTCATTCATTTTGTTCCTCCTTTTGGAAAATGATCTATAGGGCTATAAGCCCAAAGACGCGGCGGTTCTTTCCGCGTCATCCAATACCTTCTCAAATTTATGCAAGGCGATCTCCAATGGTTCTGTCGTCCTCAGGTCCACTCCCGCGTGTGCCAGTTCGTCCAAGGCATGCCTGCTTCCGCCCATGGACAAGAATTCCAGGTATTTCTTTACAGCCGGCTCCTTTTCCTTGAGCACTTTTTCCGAAATGGCAACCGCAGAGCAATACCCCGTTGCATAGACGTATACATAGAATTGATAAAAGAAATGGGGAATGCGCGCCCATTCATACTTTACCTCGTCGTCCAGCGCCAAGCCTGATCCAAAATACTGGCGGATCAATCCTTCGTACAGTTTGTTCAAAGCATCAGGCGTGATGATTTCGCCCCTTTCAGCCATGGCGTGCGCTTCTTTTTCAAATTCCGCGAACATCGTTTGGCGATAGACGGTTCCCTTGAAACCTTCAAGGTATTGGTTCAGGAACATCAGCCTAGCGCGTGGATCCGTTTCTTTTGATAGCAGTTGTTCGATCAAAAGGTTTTCATTGACCGTCGAAGCCACCTCCGCGACAAACGCCGTGTAGTCGCTGTATTGGATTGGCTGGCTGCGATGAGTCATCCAGCTGTGCATGGAATGTCCCATTTCATGGGCGATCATCGACACGGAATCCAAGGTTCCCGTAAAGTTGCACATAATGACAGGATTGGACCCATATGTCCCGGAGGAAAAAGCACCCGATGATTTTCCTTTGTTTGGAAAGACATCAATCCATCT
Organism: uncultured Erysipelotrichaceae bacterium; assembly: GCA_900315225.1. Lineage (GTDB taxonomy): Bacteria > Bacillota_I > Bacilli_A > Erysipelotrichales > Erysipelotrichaceae > Bulleidia. Next base: position 20,343 of record OMYM01000553.1, read on the forward strand.
ATCTTGGAAAGCCATTCGCACCGTTTCCTCGTATTCTTCGCCAAGAGGACGCAGGGCCTCCAGGATCATCTGTTGCGCTTCTTCATATGTGTATTTCCTGCCAATGCCTTGGGAAAGCGGAGCATAGATATCGTAGTAATGAAGTTCGTCAAGCCCTAGGATTCTTTTTCTTAGCGCCACATAGCGGTGCATCAGATCCATATGACTGTGAACGATCTCGATGAGGCTGTCATAGACAGATACCGGTATGTTTTCTAAGTCCATGGCCATTTCGCGCGACGAGGCATACCCTCTTGCCTTGGCTTCGGTCACCGATTTCTTGATGTAGGCGCCATATGCCGAGGCAAGGGTATTGATATGGCCAATATAAGACTTGTAGTAGCTCTTGAATGAATTCTTGCGCAATACGCGGTCTCTTGAACCCTGCATCAGGATATAGCTGGCATTGTTCAGTTCCCTCGTATTTCCTTCGCCATCCAATATGCTTTCAAACACCATGTCTGAGTCGCGAAGGCTTTCGGCGATCTCGGCAGCCGCATTGAAAGCTTCGCCAAACCGTGCCAACAGTTCTTCTTCCCTGGCCGTAAGCATGTGCTTTTTGCGACGAATGATATTGTGAAGAAAGAACGCATATTCGCGCAGGCACTCATCGGATGCAATGGCTTCAAGCAATTCCTGTGGCAGCGAGAGAATCTCCGGTTCGCCAAAGGCGGTTGCGCCCATGGCCTTGATATAAAGCGAAAAAGCCTTGCCATGCATCTCCTTGGCATCCGTTGCACGGGTGTCCTCGCTGTGTCGAAGAGAGGCATATGTCAAGATATCCTGCACCTGTCCAGTAAGTTCCATGTATGTGTCCAGATACTCTTTGATCGTTGGCGCATCAGTCAGCGTCCCTTGGTATGAACAGGCTTTCTCAATCAGTGATTCACATGGCTGGAAAGCCTCTGCCCATGCGGCATCGCTGGCGAAAATAGTGGATAAATCCCACTTATACTGTAGTTCGATTTCATTTCTATCGCGTAATGTCTCCAAGATGGCAACCTCCTTTGCATTAGGATTATTATACCATGAATCCATGCATTCATTAGACAGGTTTCCTTTTCCTTTCTTATGGATCAAATGGAAACATGTCATGGGCATAAAACCACAAGATTTTTCACTTCACATGCAAATGGTTTCTGCTATACTTTTGCGAGGGAGGATTGTATCAATGAAAAAAGCCTTTGATTCAAAGAAATATCTGGAGATGCAAAAGGATAAGATCCTCGAAAGAATCTCCATGTTTTCAGGAAAGCTGTATCTTGAGTTTGGCGGCAAGATGTTTGAGGATTATCATGCGGCAAGGGTATTGCCGGGATATGACCCAAACAATAAGATCAAGCTGTTGACAGGACTGAAGGATCAGGTGGAACTGATCGTATGCATCAACGCAGACAATATCCAAAGTTCCAAGGCCAGAGGGGACAATGGCATCACATATGACCAGGAAGTATTCCGCATGGTAGACAGCTTGCGCGCATTGGACCTATACGTTGGAAGCGTGGTCATCACGCAATACAAGCGGCAGCCAAACGTGGATCAGTTTCGCAGGCAGTTGACGAAGTCTGGCATCAAGAGTTATCTACATTATCCGATCGAAGGTTATCCGACGAACATCGACTTCATCGTTTCGCCCGAGGGCCTTGGCAAGAATCAGTATGTGCAGACCGAGCGGAATGTGATTGTGGTGACTGCTCCAGGACCTGGATCGGGAAAAATGGCAACCTGCATATCGCAGCTGTACCATGACCAGGCAAACGGCATAACATCTGGCTATGCAAAGTTCGAGACATTCCCGGTTTGGAACCTTGCCTTGCATCATCCGGTGAACCTAGCGTATGAAGCTGCCACGGCGGATCTCGATGATGTAAACATGATCGACCCCTTTCACTTGGAAGCATATGGCATACCAGCGATCAACTACAACCGCGACATTGAGATATTCCCTGTCCTCAATCGGATTATTTCGCGGATTATGAGCAAAGAACTCTACAAATCCCCTACCGACATGGGTGTGAATATGGTGGGATACTGCATTGTGGACGATGATGCTGCGAAGGAAGCGGCTTGCGCCGAGATCATCCGCCGCTATTTCCAAAGCCAGGTGCAGGTTGTCAACGAAAAACTTTCGGAATCTTCGGTAAACAAGATCAAGCTTTTGATGAACGACGCTGGCGTTGATGAAAGCCTGCGCCCTGTCATAGCCATTGCCCGTAAGAAAGCAAAGCTCACCGGCGAGCCTGCCATGGCACTGCAGCTGCCAGACGGCAGGACGGTAACGGGAAAAACTTCGGATTTGTTTGGCCCATCCGCCGCAGTGATCATCAATGCAATCAAGACGCTTGGCAACATTCCAAAAGACACGTTGCTGATTGAAAGAGAATACGTCAAGCCCATACAGGAACTCAAAATCAACCATCTTGGCAACAAGAACCCCCGCTTGCATTCCGACGAGGTTCTCATTGCCTTGGCAATCACAGGCATGACCAATACAGACGCATCCCTGGCAATGAAGCAACTGTCGTCTTTGAAGGGTTCCGAGGCACACAGCACCGTAATTCTTCCTACCGAAGACGCCAATGTGTTCCGGAAACTGGGCGTCAATGTCACATGTGATCCGACATACCATCATAAGAAGCTATACCACAAGAGATAAAAGCAAACAGGAACAAGGACATGAATGAACGCGAGATACTTGAAAGCTACAGGCAATCACTACAAGAAGTCGACCATAATACCAGCATGCTCAAGGATTTGACGCGCCAGGTTGCCGCGTTGATGCTGGATGGCGACAAGACCCGGAAATCAATTCATGCCAAGGCAGAAGAAACTAAAAGAGATATGGACAGGCAAGGCGACAAGTATCTCAAGAAACTTGAGCGCATGTCTGGTAAACGCAAACGCAAATGACAGGATGCAAGGCATCCTGTTTTTTTGCATGAAAAAGACACGCCGTAAGCGTGTCCTGATGTTATTCACGACGCAGTTTTCCTTCCAGGAAATGCTTTCTGCAAAGAGCGACATACTCATCGTTGGCTCCAAGCATGACTTGCGAACCTGTGCGAACGATACCGTCCTTATTGTAGCGCGCATTGCATGTCGCCTTTTTGCCGCACCAGCATACGGTCTTGATCTCCTTGATTACATCCGCAATGGCAAGCAATCTTTGGGAACCCTCGAATAGGTTCAGCTGGAAATCCGAGCGCAATCCATAGCACAGCACAGGCACTTCCAGATCGTCCACAATCCTTGCCAGAAAGTCGATTTGTTCTTTTGTCGCAAATTGAATCTCATCGACAATGACTGCATCGTAGGCGAGAATGTCATCGTCTTTCATTGCGCATACGTCTGACAATAGGACGCATTCTTTTTGTAGACCAATGCGGGAACGAATGACATAGGCTCCATCTCTTGTATCGATGTTGGTTTTCGCCAACAATGCCTTTTGTCCCCTTTCGGTGTAGTTATAGTGCGCCATGAGCGCGTTGGCACTTTTTGAGCTTCCCATAGCGCCATAGTAGTAATACAGTTTTGCCATGTTTATCCCCTTTCTTGTTATCGTTCGATTTTGCGCAATTCCCTTTGGATCATCCGATTGTAGTAGGTGCGGGAGATGAGCGCTATTGTTAACAATGGCAGAAGATACCCTGCTCCCATGACCAGCGCGATCTCCATCGCCATTGTGCCAATGCGAATGGCGGGAATCGTGATGTTTGTCAGGTACAGGATCCCTGCCGCAATGAGAAAGCCATAGAAGCCCGCAACTTCCCGATTGACGATGGAATTGAACTGTTCTTGGGAAAAGCCAAGTTGCCAAAGCGTCATATAGTTTTGCGTCCGCAATGAGACCATTGTGAAAAATGTGAACATGATGGACAACGATTGGACACAATTCATGACGCAAAAAGAAACAACCACCAAGATCACGTCTATCGGCGATTGCGAGACAATCGCCGAAGACAACAGGATGATCGATGCAACCAGATGGAGGATGATGTTTTTGTTCATCTTCTTGAAATCAGACCGCAGAAAACCTAATGACGTTGCGGCGATTGGATCGTCAATGCGTTTTTCAACATTTTCGTCTAGCCATGGCACAATGACAGTGCCAATGGTCATCAACAACCCCACCAGGCTTACGATGGCGTACAACAAGGTTCCTTCTTCCCCTTGGTAAAAGAGCGGGATTGGCAATAAAAACAATGCCAGGCACAAGATCTTGCGCGTCCTTGTCTTCAACGTGACAGGCATCTCCAAGCCTATGGAAACACCAATGCCATTGTCGTTCAACAACATGGCGGCGGAATTCCGATAGGCAAAGCTCAGGTTCAAAAGCGTTGTCCAAAAGATTACATACAGCATGACGAATGCCATGTATCCCACAGCCTCAAGGCTGATGGAGACAACGGTGCTGCTCATCAACACCGTAGCAAGGATGCGGTTTACAATCGGTATGGCAATTATTCCGAGAAGGATTCCGACAGGTATAGCAACGATCAATAATATCGCTGTCTGGACAAGCAGAAACGAAGCAAGCTGTCCATACCTTGCGCCACAGACAAGCTGCACGGCAAGCGACTTTGCCTTGTTCTTGACAAAGAAATCATTGGCGAAAAACAAGTCAATGGATGCCAGGATGATCACAAACAAAGTAATGTTTGTGGCGAGATCGTTTCTAGCGTCCACAAATGTTACCTTCAATACCTCGCTCATGGATATGTTGAAGAACAGGAACATGAACATCGAGGTGATGACAAACGTCAGCCAATAGAAGAAAGAACGCGTTTTGTCGTATCGCAGGGAACGAATCGCATCGCGCCAGATCATTGGATCAACTCCCTGCTTTCCCGACTGTTGATTTCCACGATCTGTAACTGTTCAGTGACGATATAGTTTGTAGTTTCTAACCGTTAGGCAAAAAAGCAGAATTTGTCATGCCTGCTCTTTCTTCTCGAA
>OMYM01000550.1 GCA_900315225.1 uncultured Erysipelotrichaceae bacterium
CACACCAACGAGGCCATAATCGACATTGATGCCGTAGGCGCAGACGCTGCCAGCGCCGAGGACGAGGGCAGCACGGTCACTAATGTCGCCGGGGGAGCGAAGCCACCACCACGGAGATTTTCTAAAGATTTTGCAACGCATTTTATAATCTTCATCCTCTCCAAATTTCTTCTTATATGCCTCAATCAATCTTGCTGTGCAATAGGGCGTTGGTTGTCCTATCCTTTCCTTATCGCCATGGAAATAGTTGTTAGCCTCCACAATGCTCAGCAGAAATATTCTGTCTCTTGTTGGGTTACCTGGATCCGTATCGTATTCTGGGTTCTTGTGCGCTGGTGCCTTGTATACCGCGATCCTTTTTCTTTCCTCATCGCCAAAGGCATTGTTGTAGAATTCCTCGTTCAGCCACTTCCTCAGCGTGCATGTCTCCCAGGTAACGCTCCCCCATTTCTCATGGTAAGGCTTGCTGTCGAGGGCGTATTTGCTGATGACAAGAATATGGTTGTCTGTCTTGTCAAGCACCTGCCACTCTATCGGTGACTTTTTCTTTCCTTCTGTATCCTGCCAGTAATTGCCGAACTTGATAATGTCGTTCACTTTCGCTCTACCCAATGCTTCAAAAGGATCAGCCTTAACATTTGGTAGTTTTATTCCAGAAAGTGCGCCTGTTCCCATTCCCGCCTGTGGTTGTCTTTTGGGCATAGTATCAGATTCATGCATTTCTTCGGTTTGCTTAAAGGCAGTTTGTCCCTCTCTGCACACATCCAGCATGGATGTATCTGATATCTTATGCATGAAATCCTCGATGTCGACTCTCTCGTTCATCATGAACGCGTTGACTCCAATCAAAAACATCCTCATCCCCGCTGGGAATGATTTCCTGATCTGCTTTGCGTCACCCATGAACACTGGGATGATCTCCTTTTCGCATTCCTCCAGCGCAAAGGTATACTCCATGCGGCAATACTTGGACTGGTAGTACCCTGGCGTAAGCAGGCACATGAAAGCCTCGCATTCCTCGATATGCTCGGCTATCACCTGATTGTACCTTGCTCCAAGTTCGAGACCTTCATCGAACCAGACGCGGTATCCTGCGGCTTGGAGAGCCACTATGATCATGACAGCCTGTTCATCGTTCTTGTGCGGATACGACAGGAAGATGTATTTTCCTGTCTCATTGTTTGGCTTTGGTTTCTTCATATCATCCTCCCGTCTATCGCCGCAAGTCCAGTAGCATAACTTATTTTACCACATAGTTTTACTTTGTCTATGCATCATTTTAGCTTTTTTCTCTTTGATCTCCAATCCCTCTTTCTTAACACAAACGTTCCTAGCATATGCTTTTGCATACGATATGCATTTCCGTGTGAGAGATCCCCACGATAGCTTGCTAGCACTTGATCGACATCTTCTAAAGACATGATGTCATACGCATATGCGTATGCGTATGACATTTCTTTCAAGCGTCTCTTATATTTTTTCTTCGTTTGCCGTCTCACCTTCTTAATGACTTTTCCTGAATCCATCAAGTAAAAATGCCATCCCAAATAGTCAACTCCGTTGCGTAAGGGAAATATTTGTGTCTTCTCATTAAAATCGAGCTTAAGATTTTCCCTTGCATACTCCTTCATCTCCTCAAGACAATACTTCAAATACTTCCGATTATGGTGGACGAGAACACAATCATCCATATATCGGGAGTAACAGGAAATATGCAGTTGTTCTTTAATCAAACGATCAAAGCCATCAAGGTAGTAAATCGCAAACCATTGGCTTGTCTGGTTTCCCAAGGGAAGACCTTTCCTAGGGGCTATCTCAAAGCTATTGATAATCATGCACAACAAGTCCATGACATCATAGTCTTCAACCACATTCATCAACTTATACTTCAATACATCATGATCAATGTTGTCAAAGAATTTTTGTATGTCACACCGTAGAACATAACCTTCACTTCTATGTTCACGATAATAATCATGTAGAAAATGATCAAATCGCTCTAAGGCAAAGTGTGTTCCTTTTCCAATACGACAGGCAGCGTTATCATATATCAGTCTCTTCTCCAATATCACCGAAAGCACTTCATCACAGATACAATGTTGTACAACCCTGTCCACATAATGCAAAGCATGGATCTCTCTTTCCTTGGGATCATGCACTTGGAAATGATAATACCCAGATATTCGGTAAGTCTTGTTTCTTATAGCATTCGACAACCTAACAAGATTACTGCCAAGATTCAACTCGAATTGAATGACTTCTTTTGTATCTCGTTTTCCACGTCTTGCGGACAGATGAGCTTTGTACAAATTCCTAAAACTCCATATCTTTTCGAATTCCGTCATATTCAAGCTCCAACAAAAAAAGGAATCGGCGGGAAGAGACTTGTCCATGCACAGGCTCACCTCTTCAAAGAAGCCGAAAGCTATTCAGTGTCCAGCTTCTCCACCGACATGTATTTTCCCAGAATCACTTCCAAGAGGGAATCGGATTCCTTTGTTTCCTGCACGGACTGGTCATACCTATGACAAGTTTCAGGCATTTGGAAACAGATCAGGCCGCACGCCGACGTTGTCATTATTGACATTGTTGCCGTTGGCGTTGACACTGCCATCGTTGTTGACGTTGGCAGCGTTGTTACTATTGTTACCGGGGGAGCGAAGCCACCACCGAACATATTTCAACCCAATCCCCAGACCACACCGTTGACCTGCAGTATCAACCGCGTTAATCTCATTCTTATTCAGAGCAGCAAATACTGTTCTGAATGATTAGTATTATAGCACATCCTTGAGAAAACACAATGGTTTTTTACAATACGATGAATAAGGTTGTGATGAACATGTTCAAAAACCAACCTTGCGCGACCCGCTTTCAGCGGGGTTCAAGTTACTCTTTCTATGCTTGCTGCTTTTCTCCTTCGAATGCCGGGTCTAAATCTTCTATTTCTCCCTTCGGCGCTACAGCGCTTTGTGGCGATTCAGGATTAGAAGATTAGGGATTTAGGATTAGCCACAAAGCGGACCGCACGCCAACGTTGGCATGAATGACATTGAGGCCGCCGGCGAGGACACAGCCAACGACGTAAACGTAGGCAGCGTTAGACCTATCGTTACCGGGGGAACGAAGCCACCATAATGTTGTCCCTCTGCTTTCATTCAACCATACCCCTCTTTCTAACGCATACGTTGTTGGCTGACACATCCTCTCAACATCTTCATGAAAGTACCCTGTCACTTCTGTAATGCTCAACAAGAATAACCTATCGATTGTCCTAATTCCTGGATCTGTATCAAAATCAGGATTCTTGTGCGCCACAACAGGTTTCTTTGGTATCCTTCTTTTCTCTTTCGCATCAAACGCCTCGTTATAGAAATCCTCGTTGAGCCATTTGCGCAATGAACACTTAACCCATGTGGTTTCTTCTCTAACTTTGTTATACGGCTGTGCATCCAGCGTATATCTACTCAACAACATCTCCTTCTCCCTCTTTTCCAAGACAATCCATTCAATGGGTGTCTTGTAGTCGAAATCTTGCCAATACATGCCAAAGGTAACAATATCTTTCACCTTTGCTTGCCTCAGCTTGTCGTAGGGATCCATGGTTGCTAGATGATCACTCGTTCTACACGTCTCAATCACCTTTGTCATCCTGATCTTATGCATAAATGACAAAGCATCCGAAACTGTATTCAGGTATACAGCATTGTTTCCTTGTAAAAGAAGCTTAATTCCTTCGGGGATTGTTGAATCCATGCTATCCACGTACACGGGAATGATTGGCTTTTCATAGGTTTCTATCGCAAGACCAATTTCCTTCCTACAGTATTTCGACTCTCCGTATTCCTTGGTGAGAATACACATGAAAACTGTACAGTCCCTGATCTTCTCACCGATGGTTTGGTTATACCTGTCGCCCAGTTCCAAGTGCGTGTCGTACCAGATATCGTAGCCCTCCCTTTGGAGGGCATCTATAATGTCTTTCACCTGCCCGTGCTTCTTATGCGCGTATGACAGGAATATGTATCCGTTGCTTGCCATACCTACCTCCATCCTTTGGTATTATACACATATTCAAATGGTTTGTCATTGAAAATCTCTTGGATTTATACTTGACAGAACAATTGTGTAGAGTTTTCCAATGCCTGCCTGTAGCTC
>OMYM01000548.1 GCA_900315225.1 uncultured Erysipelotrichaceae bacterium
AAGGAGTTTGCCCAAAAGGTGTTCGTTCCCTTTGAAAGGGAGAGGACTTCCACCGTCAGTGGCATCCAGGGGACAGGTCTTGGCATGGCCATCAGCAATTCCATCATCCAGTTGATGGGAGGAAACATCGAGGTGTTCTCCGAGCAAGGAAAAGGAACGGAATTTCGCATCCACCTGTCTTTCCCGCTTGGTCATGAAGAGGCGGACGAAGAAAAGGAAACGACAGGTTCCATGGACTTTACCGGCATGCATGTCCTGTTGGCGGAAGATAATCAAATCAACCGCGAGATTGCGACAATGATCTTGACACAAGCAGGGTTTATTGTGGATAGCGCAGAGAATGGCCAGATCGCCGTGGACAAGGTCAGGGCATCCAATCCAGGGGATTACGATGTCATCTTGATGGACATCCAGATGCCCATCATGGATGGCTACACGGCAGCCAGGGAAATCCGTTGCCTAGGCAATCGAAGTCTTGCGAATATACCGATTATCGCCATGACTGCCAATGCCTTCAAGGAAGATGTTGATACCGCCAAGGAAATTGGCATGCAGGCACACGTTTCCAAGCCAATCAATGTAGACACATTGATGCAGACGTTATCAAGCGTCCTGCAACAGGAAAGTGAAAAAAAACGCGCATAACAGGAGTAAAACGATCATGAACGAATCACTGCTTTATCCATGCATCAACTCATGCAGGGACTTCTGGTACGAAACAAGATTCCATCGTGATGCGGACACAACGCGTGATGTCATCCTGCGCTTTGGGAACATTACCCATCGGGCAACGATCTTTGTTAACGGCATAAAGGCTGGCGAACATGAAGGAGGCTTTACGCCCGTTGTCCCGGACAGTACACACTATGTCCGCTTCAACAACAAAAACCGCATCAGTTTCCTGGCGAACAACAAGCATCCCTAAAGCCGATGTTTATGTTTCTGAAACATTTTGCGTACAAAGATTCCCAGACTTTATTTCAACAGTCTGGGAATCTGATAGGGATCGTATTTACATTAAATTACCATATTAAGCAACGCTCAATGCCTTAAAGTCTACAACGCTTTTTACCAAATATTATTCTGTCACGTTATTGTAGTGATGTTGGTTACAGACATAAGGGAATAGTTCTACAGCCTCCTCCTTCATTCAAGTACAGTATAAGACTTAAAGCCAATACCGCTTCAACTGGTCGTAGAAATTTTCCCTTGTTCCAGCCATTATGACGACCACAATCTCATCCCCTACATATTCAATGGTGTAAGCTAACTCATAGTTAATCTTGTTATAATAAATGTCATAGCCCCTGACTCCTTTAAGATCACCCGTCTTTTCCTCTCCAATCTGTGGGTTTTCCAAAATTTCATCAATGGCTTCTTGATAAAGCTTTTTGAGTTTTTTATCTTTCAATTTTTTGAGAAATTTGACTGCAGGAGGAAGGATTCGTAGTTCAGCCATCATCATTCCTCCAATCCAAAGACATCATCATATGTGGAGTACTCACTTTTCCCATGGGCTGCTGACTTAGCATTGTCGAGCATCCTTTCCACGGCAGGTCGGACCTTCCTCTGTCTTGCCTTGAACTCGGCGAGCAGTGCTTTTCCCTCAAATCCTTCATGAATTAAATCTTCTAGGATTTGTTCAGCAAAAACGCTATCTGTCCCCGCTGCTTTTATTGGCTCTACAATTAATTTTGTCCCCTGGATATAACACAGTGCATCTTTCCCAAAGTCTAATTCTGTAAAGAATTTTCGAGGAATGGTAAACTGCCGTTTGGAGGAAATCGAGACTCTTTTTTGTACTACTTCAGACATAACTATACCTCCCTTGACAAGGAATCCTTGTTTCCTTGTTATTCTACGCCTAATGCATCAAATATGCAAGAGATTTTTGCAAGTTGATGGGGTGCAAAGGATTCACTTTGCAAGACAATTCCTACGAGGCAACCATTCTTTGCCATCTTTTCATGCCGTTGCAGGAAGAAATAGTGCATCGGGTCAGGATTGAAACTGGAAGGGATCGTTGCAACGTTTACAACGGCTAGTTGCTACTTGCTGGCATCGTATTCTGCACCGTGAAATTTATGAACTAGGGATCTTGCGCGGAGAGCGGATGATCGCATGGCGTAGCAAAAGCAGGCTTTTGAAAAAAAGAAGTGCGGCATTGACTGCTCGTCACGAACCTTGTGAAAAACGAAACTCCTTGCTTTGGACAGAGTCTTTCATACTTGGACGAACATATAGGAAGAATCCTGCATAGTCTGCCTGCAGTTATATGTGGAACGCGTACAAGTTCACGAATGAAGGAGGATCTGTTTCATTGATATTGCGACAAACAGCAACAGATGATAATATGGGGAATACGAATTTCGTGTCAAGGATACTGGCGTAGGCATGAGCAAGGAGTTTGCCCAAAAGGTGTTCGTTCCCTTTGAAAGGGAGAGGACTTCCACCGTCAGTGGCATCCAGGGGACAG
>OMYM01000547.1 GCA_900315225.1 uncultured Erysipelotrichaceae bacterium
AGGAACCTTCTCGCCTGCAAAGCGCAACTTTTCCTGCAACTTTTTGTCTTTGTCATCCAGTAACGTTGACATAGTCTTTGATTATTATTTCACTGGATTCCATGTATTCTACATACTTGGCAAAGGAATCCGCATCGGAACAAACGCTCATACCGTAGATAGACATTTCACCACCCATTCCTTTAAGTGTTTTGGTTGGGAACCTCATGGAATTCCAATCTACAGGCACAACAAAGCCACCTTTTCCCAAATCCAGAATATGCATGTACGAGATGACTTGATACAGATCTTTCGTCTGTACTTTGCTCCAATCGTCGTACCATTTGTATTTCGCATCGAGCACCATCTCTGGACTTAGAAAATCTGGATAACACCAACCAGAACCATCCATAAATAGGCTCTTATGGCCAATACCATCTTTGTTTCTTGGATGCTCAAAGCCGATGCCTGAAAGGAATGTGTTCAGATACTCTTCCCACAACCAGGCACCATCGAACAACACTCCATATATCTCGTCATCGTCGCGTCCATATTTCATCTCCTCTTGGCGAAGTATCTGGAGGCACAGTTGTTGTAGTGGAAGATACTCATTATAATAGGGGTGGCTGATGGGACGCAGGTTTTGATTCATCACGTGCTGTCGCTCATTGCGCTGATAAGTAGGCGTTGCGGAACATATCGCACTAACGGCTTCCGTAGTATCTTCATCGTTACAAAGGATATTCCCCGCAAATTGGTGCTGGATTATATATTCTATGGTGTGCCGAATCAGTTGGGTAAGGTGATTGTCTTGGGCATACTCGCGAGTCGTATAGGCGATGTTACCAGCAAACGGAATGTTCTGCCGGATATGCCGCGAAACGTCTATACGACCTTTCACGTTAGCATCATTGTATTTCCGTGTCTGGTATTCCTTATAGATGCCCTGCTGCATGGCACGTTTCAGAAATGTCGGGAGCAAGTAGATGAGGAAATCGAAGATGCTTTCTTCATCAAAATTGAACTGCAAGTCAAACAGATTGACGGCAAACACCTTCCGCAACATATAATGAAGGAAGTAGTCGTTATTGCCGTTAGCAAAGCGGGAACTGATACTCACCTTGGTATTGCCACAGCCAATGAAGCCCATGATGTTGCCCGTTACGACCTTGTTGTCCTTCACCTCAAAGATGTGGGCATCACCTATCTTATCCCCATAGACATCAAGGTCTTGTGGGAATATCAGCAGGTTGGGATGGTCGTCAAGGCTCAGCTTCGCGATGGTTGGCTCTGCCAGCTTTTTCAGCGTTTCAAGATGACAGAGTTCCCCCTCCTGTAAACACCATTCAGAGTTATCCTTCGTTTGTATGGGCTGGTTGCTCATCAATGCTCGTCTTATTATATGCCTCGTGTAACTTTTCCAACAGTTCTTTTGCCTTGCGGTTGCCGCGCAGGTATTCAAATAGCAATCCCTTTAGATGATTGTTCCAAAGACATTCAAACGGTTTTTCTTCATCTTGATAGTCCAGATACTTCCTGAAATAGGCTGCGCCTATCTGATATGCTTCGTTCAAGCCCTCTGTATTGGCAATCGCATTATTGAGGTTGAACATCCTGGCTTTGATTTCATCCTTGACTCCTGCAAACTCGGCTTCATTCTCAATCATGTTGGCATAGCTTTCTTCAGCCGTCACTTCCTGCCATGCAAAACGGCGACGCATCGCGAAGTCCATGCTCTCCTTGTGCTATACCTTTTGCCATATAAGTTTTACCTGTTCCTGGCGCACCTGTAAGTATCAGGTTCTTGTTTGCTTTCAGCAGGTCAATGTACTTCTGATATTTCGACTCCATTTTCTTCTCTGAGTTAATGTTTAACAATTCAATTATTTTGTTCGCTTGCTTTTCTGTTGTGCCTTTTTGCTGTATGGTTTCCATATTTTTTATCTCGGTTAGATTTCTATTATTTGTGCCACATGATCACTTGTCTCTTTGTTCCACTCACAAAGCATATATGATTGGATTGGAATATTTGAGAAAGTATAATCAAGAAAGAAGGGCGCTTTTCCGTTAAAGCGATGATAGTAAGTTGCAACGCTTTCGTTGCCTATGGTCTCACCTGTTTGATGATGATAAGCGCTGACATAGCCCATGCCTTCAAGAAACTCAAAGATGGCTTGGATGTTGAATTGCTTGGTTTCGCCTGCCTGGCCTTTATAGCAATTCATGTCTCCAGAAATAATGGTAGGATACTCCTTGAGGTATGGAGCATAATACTGAAGCGCCTCCGTTGCGATTTGAGGGTAGTCTGCTGGGGCATTGCTATTAGTTCTTGTAGGCCATGCTGCCATTATCAACTTTCCCTTAATAATCAAAGGAAGAAAATACTTATGACTGGGATTGAACCATTGAGGAACTACAGCCTCTAAGTCCGATTTCCACAAGATGCCAAGCCCCTTAAAGTCATAATCTCCCATCCATTCCATTCTATATTCTTCTGGCAGTTGCACTTGAGTTGGGCATGCAACTTCGGGCAAGATATAGACATCGGCATTAAGCAGTAATATCTTGTCTAATTTCTCTTGCGTAAATCGGTTGATGTTATAGGATAGTATCTTCATGCAGACAAAAGTTTATGCAAAGGTAAACAAATAAATCTTAATCCCAAAATAATGGAAATTGTTTTTTCGGCGAATACTTTTTCTGCGACCTGATGCCACAATCAGGTGCGTGACACGCTTCTGGCTCGCGGGGCAGTCGTAGTGCCTCCCAAGGATAGTCCCTGCGGAGCCCAACGGAGCTCGGAGCAAGAACATTTCTTTCTCGGAGTGGGAAAATTTCTTGCTCCGAGCGGACTAGGGTGTTGCTACGGGCAACAGCAGTCACAATAAACATTAAAGATGCTATGACCACTCCAACAGAGCAGACACTTGACGGTTGCTGATTGGCCGTCTCGAAGTCGATGGCGATGAAGTCCCGGATCATTTCTTCCAGTAGTTCGCCTTAACAATCTTGTGCGGGTTTCGCCACTTCACTCACGTTTAATCAAAACCAGGCTGTCTGCTTTTATTCTGGTTTGCAG
>OMYM01000577.1 GCA_900315225.1 uncultured Erysipelotrichaceae bacterium
GATCTCATATCCGTTGCAGTCAACATCTGCGGTTTCTTCGTTTGCTACATTCAATACTTCATTGCCATTGGCTACGACCCCAAAAAAAGCCTCTTGCCTGCCAAAGGGCAGATCCCCAAAGCCACTGTTTTTCAAAATCATTGTCATTTCCTCGGTCATTGCTTCCATTTGCGTTGGTGGAGCATTGATGATCACTGCAACATTGTGTAGATCCGAAAGCTTGTTCAAATACGTCATGAAGTCTTCCGTCATTTGCATATCCTTGGCTTCCCGGCAATATGCGCTATCGTCCATTTTTCGATATAGCATGTAGTTGCCTGTTCGATCATAAACATAATAATCGCCTTTCAGGATCTCTATGTAGCGAGAATAGTATTGGTCTTTCAATATCCACGTTGCTTTCCTGCTTTCGAATTCAGCGTCCATATCCGCTTGGATCACTGGGTCGAAGATGCTTAGCCAATCCTGGATCACGTAATACCGATAGCACGGCAATAGGCCGGTGCGAGGATATATTTCCTTGAATTGGTCTTGTCCATAGCAGACAAACGACGATTCATCTTTCTCAGGGATTTGCTTGACCAATGGTTCCCATTCCCGTTGGCCAACAACATGGAATAATCGGTACAATTCCGTGTTACGCCTAACGTCATACAAGAGATGATAGACGAGATAATAGCCTGTGAGAAAAGCAACGATGACGCAAAAGATTCTTGTCGATTTCTCATTTGAGCGAAACATCTCGATGGTTTCCATCGCCAACAATGATATTTGCATCAAGCAGACAACGGGATACTGGATAAACATAAACCCGCTTGTGTAAAGCATTGCTTCCACAAGGGCTGTGACAAGAAAAGCCGATGCGCTAAGATAATCTTTCTTAATGAGGTAGATGATGATCAATGGGAAGATTGCTACGTGCATTGCGTATATGACGATGTAATCCTTCCATTCCCCGATCCCTGCACCCTCCAGCCAAGAGGGAGCACCCTTGGTATATTGGAAGTTGAACAAGAGAACATCATAAACCATTTGGGAAAGACCATGATGAATGGCGAAATATACAACAAACGGTGCAATCGTTAGAAAGAAACCAACCAGAAAAGCCCCGGCATTTTGAAAGAAGTTCTTGAAATATCGTTTGTAAAGAAGATAGATACATATGATAAATATCCCTCCAACCAGTGGCGCAAAATTCGTGACACGCGTGAGCAGGCAAATTCCCATGCTTGCCCCATAAAGGCAAGCCCACCGCCAATCATGTTCTTTTCTCTCTCCTGCATACCATTTAAGCAAGCCATACATAGACCAGCCAAGCCAAGGCAAACAATATTCCTCCACAAGATTGCCTTCGAAATAGTTATGCCTTAGGGCAAGAAAAGTGAGGATTACGATAAATATCCCATAGGCTGAACTCTTTCGGAATCGCTGGCTGATCGCGTAGACCGCCGAGATAAAGAAACACATTGAAATTAGCTGAATAAGGGCAATTCCCGTTTTATTCCCTCTCCCAATCGCAAAACCAACCATGTTGATAAAGTAGATCAACGGTCCCTTGTGGTCGAAAAGATCAATATACGGTAGCTTGCCATGCAGCCAGCCTAAGCCCACTGTCATAAAATGAGCTGTATCGCCACCATAAAAATCCGGATAGAGAGGGGAAGTGCTTAGGGAATAGAAATAAATGAAGACAAATCCTAGCCCAAAACACAATAGCAAGGAAAACAACGTATGTTTCCTGCACAAAGATGAAAGCTTCATAAGCCACCTCCAATTTAGACTTGCTTTCCAAGTGGCCAAGGTGTTGTTGCTTATCTTGAAACATCTTTCAACGACATCTGAGATCTATGCCACTTGCCGTGGTATTATAATTCCATTGTTCAATTTTCGCAACATTTATTAGAATAATTAGTAAATAAAATTATAGTTTATGAATAATATGGTGGTGTATATGTATAATATTTTGAAAATATGATTAAGATATTTAGCCGTGAAAGAGTGAATTATTGTATACTCAGAAGAACAATTGAATGGAGTTTTGCGTATATGTTATGGGGCAAAGATGGTTGAAACGGGTGACTTGATGCAAACCATAGCGAAAAAGCCATTGTGTTTATTTGTTCTTTACGCCATGTCTTCCAGGGGAAGAACGACCGTAAGGAGAGCAAAGACGCATATAAGCTGAAAATGAATCTTCCTTCCTTGCTTTGTGCCTTGACTTTGAAAAAATGGAAAGCCAACCTGTATGTCGATGAGGCAAAGCCCTCGGATCCATCGTTTGATCAATGATGTTCATGTCAGTTTGTTTGCATAAATGTAAATCACATAGAACGAAAAAATAAAATAGTCAATTATAGAATTGACGGAAATCTAATCATAATAATACTTGCTTTATATGGTAATTTGGTATATCATATAACCGTATACATTAGCTGATCAAGAACACATGGATTGAAGCGGTTTTTTTTCAACCATCGATTCGCTTGTGCTTGGTCGAGGAGGTAGATATGCAAGTAACGGTATTTATTGAAGATGATGTTCTAAAGACAAGGAATTACAAGCCGAATTGGCCGATTGAGCAATTGCGGGAAGTGTATACAAGTCGCTATTTGCGAAAATGGGAGATTGAAGACTTTGTATCCTTGAGCGACGACGAGGTCTTGGAAATGGATTCCTGGAACAGGGAGATCACGGAAAAAATCGATTGTTGTTCTGGCAAGGACGTGAAAATGATCAAGTTGACGAAAAGGGAATTCCCTTCGGCGGACTATGAAAAGATGGCAAGCATGAGATCTATGCCATGTGAAGAACAATTGGCGTATTCCGAAGATTTTATCGATGTACTCAAGGAAAAGATCAACGATTTGGAAGGAAATTATCTTGTGATCAGCAGAAGAGACTTGAGGAATGTGTTCCCGGGACATTGCTTTGTTTTCAAGGAAAGAAATTCCTTGCATGAGCTGAAGGCTTTGTTGGCCAGATTGAAGAACGCCGATGGCGATATGCTTTTCTCATGGCATCTCCATGGTTTTGTGGATGATAACCAGCCGGATTATTATCATAAGGTGTTTTTCCTGGATATCGATGGTGTGTTGAACGACGAGGGCGAGGCATATTCGAAAGGCGTGATCATCGACAAGGAAAGGGTGAGGCTTTTGAAGGAGATTGTGGATCGGACAGATGCATCGATTATCATGAGCAGTTCGTGGAAATGGGGATATAATCGTTTTGTCAAAGAGGGAAAGGGTGATGAACATATCCATATGCTGCAGGAGGCGCTGGATGAAAACGGCTTGACGATATCGGGCATTACACCGATAAGCGATGAGTCTGGTCCTGAGGCAAGACCGTTTGAAATCAGGGGATGGCTTGCGCAATTCAAGGATGTGTTTTCGTATGTGATTCTAGACGATGATACATTCTGGACCTGGGGTTGGCTTCAAAGGAATGTTGTCACAACCGTGACAGCCAAAACGGATAAAGATGGATGGAAACGCCTCATAGGTGGCTTGACGCGTGTCCATGTGGAGAAAGCTGTTCGGATTTTGAATGATGTTGGCGCATATCAAAGCAATTATGACATGCTGTGAATGAAAAGCCTGGCATATGCCAGGCTTTTCTTGGTGTGTTGCGCTTTAATCGGTGTAATCGACATCTGGTTGGATTGTGAATGTATATTCGGGGTACATTTCCTTGGTTTCTTTCATCAGGATGTGGTAGGCTTCCATGCGGTCGATGTCGAAACTTAGCACGACATCGAAACGCCCGACCTTCTTTTCCGTATCGACATAGAATCCATGCATCTGAAGGGACCATTCGTGGGAGAGGACTTTCTTTTGGATGTTGTTGCGGATGATGGCGGCTTCATGGTTTGTCGTATTGTACGAGTAAACCCCGACACCCGTCAGGATGACACCTGTGCCTAGATATACTTTTGCTTGGATGCGGCGGCTAATCTCATCGACTTGATCAACGGTCATCGTGTCGGGAAGCTCGATGTGTACCGAGCCATAGTTTTTGTTTGGACCATAGTTGTACAGGATCAGGTCGTATGCGCCACGCACTTCCTCTTCTTCGCGGATGAGTTTCTTGATCTTTGCGCTAAGTTCTGGGTCGCCACGCTGGCCTAGGATGTCGTTGAGCGTATCGTTCATCATCTCCACGCCTGCCTTGATGATGACGCACGAGATGACCACGCCGACATAGGCTTCCAGGGATATGTGGAAAAACAGGTAGACAATGGCTGAAGCAAGCACGGAGGCGGACAGGATGGCATCAAACGATGCATCGGAGCCAGAAGCCACAAGGGCACTGGAATTGACTTTTTCCCCTTGTGTCTTGACGTATTTGCCAAGCAGGAGCTTGGCAATGATCGCCACCGCGATGATCGCCAGGGAGATGATGCTGTAGTCTGCTTCTTCGGGATGTATGATTTTCTTGATGGATTCGACAAACGACGTGATGCCTGCGTAGAGAACGATCGCAGCTACGAGCATGGAACTGAGGTATTCAATGCGTCCATAGCCCAGGGGGTGTTGCTTGTCGGGAAGCCTTGCGCCAAGCTTTGCGCCAATGATCGTTATGACGCTGGACATGGCGTCGGAAAGGTTGTTTACAGCATCAAGCGTTACCGCGATGGAATGCGACAAGATGCCGATGATTGCCTTGAATGTTGCCAGGAACACATTTGCCACGATGCCAATGATACTGGTGTTGACAATGATTCTTTCCCGTTGTTCCGTTAGGACGGACATGTCGGTCTGTTCGTTTTTCATTTTTTCTCCTTTTTTGCCAATGACTGATACATTATACCCCAATGCGCCAATGTGCGCCCCGTCCATGAATTCCACGTTCTGGCAAGAAACAGAAGGAAATGAGGAAAACCATGTTCATTTTCAAGATTCGCCTGTTGCTTTAGGGGAATCTGTGCCATAATAATATTAGAAAAACAGGAGGAATCTCATCATGGTAAATTGGAAAAACCTTGATCAGCTGGATGCTTTCAAGGAATTGGAATCATTGGATAAAGTATGCCTGCCTTGCGCAATGGCGGGTGAAAATGGCGCTGAGCGCGTGAAGAAGTATTGCATCCCTATGGCACAGGGACTGTTCTTCAACTATGGCGCAAAGGCTGTCGACGATGATATCCTTGCTTCGCTTGCCAAACTGGCGGATGAAGCAGAAGTATTGGACAAGTTTGCTGAGCTTTACAATGGCGCAGTGGTTAACACAGGCGAAAAGAGACTGGTTCTTCATCAGCTGTGCCGTGGCCAGCTGGGGCGGGATGTCATGGCGGATGGCGTTAACAAGCGTGAATTCTATGTCAAGCAACAGGAAAGAATCGCTGCCTTTGCCAAGAAGGTGCATGAAGGCGAGATCGTCAACGCCGATGGCGAGAAGTTCACAACGGTCGTTCAAATCGGCATCGGTGGATCGGATCTAGGTCCTCGTGCAATCTATATCGCCCTTGAGAATTGGGCAAGGAAGAACGACACACTGAAGATGGAAGCGAAGTTCATCTCCAACGTTGATCCTGACGATGCGGCGGCTGTCTTGAATTCCATCGATGTCGCACACTCTCTCTTCGTCCTGGTGTCCAAGTCTGGCACAACCCTCGAGACATTGACAAACGAGGCGTTTGTCAAGAACGCATTGGCAGAGGCTGGCCTGGATGCTTCAAAGCACATGGTCGCGGTAACTAGCGAGACATCGCCTCTGGCAAAGAACGAAGGCTATCTTGACGCATTCTTCATGGATGACTATATCGGTGGTCGTTATTCTTCCTCTTCCGCAGTAGGTGGTTGCGTATTGTCCCTGGCGTTTGGTCCTGAAGTATTCGCGCAGTTCCTGGATGGCGCCGCAGCTTGCGACAAGCTGTGCCTGGAAAAGGATCCGCTCAAGAACGCAGCGTTGCTGGATGCCTTGATCGGTGTGTATGAGCGCAATGTCCTTGGCATGTCCAATACGGCCGTATTGCCATATTCCCAAGCGCTTTCCCGCTTCCCTGCGCATTTGCAGCAGTTGGACATGGAGTCTAACGGCAAGTCTGTCAACCGTTTTGGCGAGCCAGTCGACTACCCGACAGGACCCATCATCTTCGGCGAGCCTGGAACAAATGGACAGCACTCTTTCTATCAGCTCCTTCACCAGGGAAAGACAATCGTCCCTCTGCAGTTCATTGGCTTCAAGAACTCCCAGATCGGAACAGATGTCGTAATCGAAGGATCCACTTCGCAACAGAAGCTTTCCGCCAACGTTGCTGCGCAGATCGTTGCCTTTGCGACCGGCAAGGATGACGCAAACCTGAACAAGAAGTTCGATGGTGGTCGTCCTTCCAGCATCATCATTGGCGAACAGCTGACACCTGCTTCCCTTGGCGCACTGCTTGCCCACTTTGAGAACAAGGTCATGTTCCAGGGATTCTTGTGGAACGTCAACTCCTTCGACCAGGAAGGTGTCCAGCTCGGCAAGGTTCTTGCCAAGAAAGTCTTGGCGCATGATACAGATGGCGCATTGGCCATCTACAGCGACTTGCTCGGAATCTAAAGCATGAACAAAGGCCTGCATTGCAGGTCTTTTTAGTGCTTGAAGTGATACGTTCCATCCAGATATCCCAGCAAGAATTCCTCGGCGAGGGAATTCTTGCGGATATTGTTCCTGGCTTCCTCGAAGGTGAACCAGGCGTATGAATCAATCTCTTTGTTTGGATGCAATGTCTCGCTTGCGACAACGGCAGTCCAGTTGAGCATCAATGTGTTGGATGGAGAGAAATAATGGCTGTGGTTGAAATGCGTCTCGATGACGGAAAGACCTGCCTCTTCCTTGATTTCACGGACAACCGTGTCTTCGGCATCTTCCCCTTTGTTCACATAGCCTGCCACAAGGATATACGCATCCCTGCCGTATTGCTTGATCAAGAGGATCTTGTCTTTTGTCTTGTTAAGGACGATGGCGCTGATTGCAGTGGAGAAAACGGGAAAGCGGAAGTCCTGGCATGCGGGGCAATACGGGATCATCCCTTCGTTGTCCAGATGGCGAAGGATGAGCTTTGTCCCGCAATGCATGCAATAGTTCATCTCGATCATATCGGCTATTCAATGACACTGCCACATTCCGGGCAGAACTTTCCCGTTGCGCTGGCACCGCATTTTGGGCAAATGCGGGAAGAATTACGCGAGATTGCGATTGTCTTGTCCTTGGGCGAAGAGACTTTGTAGGAGAATGTCATCTTTTTGGTTTCTTGCGGCTTCAGGGACAGCGTCCATGTCAAGATACCGGTCTCTTCGTTTCTTTCCGCTTCATCAATGCTTTCGATATCGACGATAATCGTCTTGTCGCGGGAAACGGGGATTTGGTCGTTGACGACAATGTCAATGTCGGTGTTCTTGTTGTTTGCTACAGCAAGCTCGAACTTGCTGGAAGTGATCTTTTGCCCCTTTAACAAGGATGTTGCGTCTTGTTTCTTCAAGAGCTTGCGGCTTAGCTTGATCCTTTCGTCAATCCCAAGGGAGAGCGTGTAGTCTTCCTTGGCGTAGTCAACGTTGATGTTTACCTGGCCTAGGAACACATTGTTCAGATAGACAGAAGCATTATTGCCGGAAATCTGGGGCATATCCTTCACCTTGACGCTAGCGACCAGATATGCCTTGGGAGACATCAATGGCACGCCATGGTACCGATACGTCGCAGGGATTTCGAATCTCTGTAGATCCGCCATGGTTCCTTCGCTGCGCGAAGGAAGATCGCGCGTTCCTGGCAAAATATACTCGGTCATGGTCTCTTCATCGCTAACGGTAGCTTCTTTCGTCTCCATTCTTTGCATTGGCGCCATTGCCTGCGGCATGGCAGCAGCCATGCCCATCATCATGCTGTTGGCAGGCATGGCACCATAGGCGCGCATGAGTTGTTCTTGCTTGATGCTGAGATACGTGGGGCGCAAGATGGGAAGCGTGTTATCCAGGGATGGGTTTCCCGAGCATAGGGAAATGGAGACATTCGTCCAATCCTCTCCCGTTGTCTGCGAGATCCTGGCACGCATGCGGATTTCCACTGGGTTTTTCGCATCGCAATGGATTTCATGCACTGGCTCCCATGAAGCATTGTTGTCATGGCAATGTAGCTCGAAGGGATATGTTCCATCAGCTTCGCAATGCAAGTCAACGATACAGGAGAGGAGACCTTGTTTCTGTTGCTCTTTAACAAGCGATTCCTCTAGTCTCTTGATCTCTTTGTTCTTTGCCGCAATATCTGTGTATATGTCACCAAGGCGCGAGGGCAATGCATCGATGTATCCATTGATCCGATCGATGTCCTGGCTGGAAGCGTCCTTGAACACGCCATTGCTCTTGATGAGTTCTACCTGGATGCCAAGAATCTCGATTTGTGTCTTGATTGAGGCAATCGCTTCTTCGATTTCCTGGGTCTTTTGGTTGTTTGATCCATAGGCAAAGCGAATATTGGAACAAGAAACGGAAGAAGGAAAAAACAGCCTTGCCTGTTCCGAGACAGTGCCAACGGGCAATTCTTCGATTGCAAGGATATTGTCACCCTTGCGAAGCTCGATGCTTGCGCTTCTTGTGATCTCTGCGCCATGGCGGAAGATCATGGCGCTTTTTACGATTGATTTTGCTTTGATCATGATTGTTCTCCTTTCGAAAACCTTCGCATCCATTATAATGTAATTGGGAAAGAGGTGATCGTATGAAAACGATTTATTTGGCGGGAGGATGCTTTTGGGGCATGCAAAGATTTATCGACCAGTTTGCAGGCGTGAAGGAAACAGAGGTTGGCTATGCCAATGGACCAGAATATGCGCCAACCTACAAGGAAGTATGCAATGACAGCGGACACGCAGAGACCGTGCGCGTTGTCTATGACGAAAAAGAGATCTCTCTTTCAAGGCTGCTGGATTTCTACTTCATGGTCATCGATCCTTTGTCCATCAACCGACAAGGACATGATGTTGGCGTGCAATACAGGACAGGCGTATACTACACGCAAGAAGACCAACTGCCTGAGATACAGAATATATTCCATCAACAGGAAGAAAAGGTTGGAAAGAAGCTTGCGGTTGAACTATTGCCATTGGCGAATTTCTACCCAGCAGAAGAATACCACCAGAAATACCTGGACAAGAATCCTGGGGGATATTGCCATATCCCTTCACGGTATTTTCACCTGACATGATATTTGATAGAATGCACATAGAAAAAAGGAGAATGAAAGATGATTGAGCAATTGAAATGGACAAGGGAACCGAAGGAAAGCACTATTGCACAAGATAGGATCGAGATTGTCACCGAGCCACATACAGATCTGTGGCAGAGGACATACTATCATTTCCGCAATGACAACGCGCCTGCCCTTCAGATGGAGACAGATGAGAAGTATTTTTCATTTATCGTCAAGACGGATTTTACGGACAGCCACCATCGCTTTGACCAGTGTGGCATTGTCATGTACCTGGATTCCGAGAATTGGCTGAAGGGTTCGGTGGAGTATGAAAACGAAGAATTCCAGCACCTGGGATCCGTTGTGACCAACAATGGCTATTCGGATTGGGCGACAACGGCAATCCCTGCATCAGTGAAGCAGATGTGGTATCGCTTTAGCCGCAGGGAAGACGACTACTGCATTGAATGTTCCATGGATGGCAAGGAATTCTCGCAGATGCGCGTTTGCCACATGTGGAATGGCGGTGGAACGATTCGCTTTGGCGTATATGCCTGTAGCCCGGAGGCTTCCAGCTTCAAGGCTGTGTTTACCGATTTTGCGGTAACGGAGTGTGCCTGGAAGGCACACGATGGCCAACAACCAGACGAGGCATAGACATCTTTGAAAGAGCCGCAAGGTTCTTTTTTTGCTTGGACAAGGAAGTTTACCCGAGTTGACTAGCAACATGGTTGATAGTAGAATAGTCTATGCTTAAGTCGATCAGGGGGCAGGCAATGGAAAGGAAATTCAACCAGATGGGAAGAATGTTGTTTGACATAGAAGCATTGGATATGGTCAATGACGTATTGTTTGGCGAAGAGCCTGAAGAGGATTGTCTTCAGACAGTCGATGC
>OMYM01000546.1 GCA_900315225.1 uncultured Erysipelotrichaceae bacterium
AACCACACTTTCCAATTAGGTTAAGGGATCGAGAAGTGGTTAAAACAAGTGAATTGGAAAAAAAGCTGCTGTCATACTTATGGTAAATTAAAGATTGATAATTGATTATGGCTGGTATATAATATCTGGGATAAAGGATTGAGAGGGAAGGATGTGTATGAATGATAGAGATTATGAGGTGAAGATGGGAGATCCATTGTGCTATAGCACAAATGATGCTATATTTTTGAATATGTGTCATGCCATGACAAACCTGACGGATAGCCCAAAAGAACTAGAAGCGTTTTTCTTCTGTAAAATCTACACACATCTAGACTGTGATTCGATTGTGAGAGGTATTAAATGGGTTCGTGCAATGATCCGTGGGAAGACTGTCCATGACCTTGGCGATCATTCAGAGACTATCATGCAAAGCAGGATCAGTGATAATCTTGCTTGGAAAGAATGGTTCTGGGAAGATATGGAAGAAATTGTTGATGCGGGTAATTCCGTTCGACTAGGAGATTTGGATTACTGCGATACGGTACCCTTGGAAACGATGAATCACTATTCCGATAGAGTATATGGGAAATGCATGGCTAAAGTTGAAAACATGATGAATACACCAGTGTTCACTCAAGAAGCCAAGTTATATGTGTCTGCCAATCCACT
The DNA here is from genome assembly GCA_900315225.1 of uncultured Erysipelotrichaceae bacterium. Classification (GTDB taxonomy): domain Bacteria; phylum Bacillota_I; class Bacilli_A; order Erysipelotrichales; family Erysipelotrichaceae; genus Bulleidia. The sequence goes on from OMYM01000546.1 coordinate 652, forward strand.
GTATCAAAAGTATTTTAAGGGGGTGAACAACGATGACACATCCAGACATCAATGAGTTGCTGGAACTTTTACAAGCAGTGAAGAAAGAGGATGTTTCTTCCCAGATGGGGATCCTTGAACACATAAAGCAGTGTAATGAGTGTTATGATCAATTCTGCAGATTGGCAAGGATCAGTGATACGATGGAGAATCCTGATTACATGTATATATCGAAAAAAAATATTAATAAAAAACATAATAAAGATTCCGATAAAGACGATAGGTTTTTGCCTGTTGAGGAAGAAGGTAAGAGAGAGCCACCGCAAAGATATGTAATTCCGTTGGGGTTAAATGATCATGAAGAAAGTGAATCAGAAGAAAAAGCCAATGGTAGTAACATATCTGAATCGAGTTTTAAAGATGACGATAATATTCATATCATATCTGATGAGCATGAACAATATATGTCATCTGGAAAGACATTTAGCGATAGAAAGACGGAAAACAAGCGTGATCTGTCAAAAGATGATATTGAAGAATGTGTTTTCTATAAAGGCGAAAGTCATAAAGAGAAACCAATCCTAACGCATCCTAGGAATGGCTGGATATACATTGCAATTCTTGCATTTGTCCTGCTATCGGTTGGGTTAGTTATTGTGCGTAGCGTGATGTTTGATATTAACGATACGTCTCTTCCTTTCGCAATAGAGTCTACAGATGATAATGAGTATTTTGACATTGAGGTATGTCCTTCTTTTGAAATAGAGTCTGTAGATAATAGTGAGTCGCTTGACATTATAGCTGTATCTCCTTTCGCAACAGAGCCTGTAGAAGATAAGGAGCCAGTGTCTTTGCAATTAGCAAATATTGGCGATAGAGTACTCTTCGGAAGATACGAGCAGGACAACAAATCTATCAATGGCTCAGAGGATATAGAGTGGATTGTCCTGGACAAGGAGGAAGATGGAACGCTTCTTCTCCTTAGTAGATATGCCCTTGATGCCAAATTGTTTAATGATGAAATGACTGGAGCAACATGGGAGACGTGTACTTTGCGTAAGTGGTTGAATAGTGATGATGAAAATACTTCGTTTTATAGAATGGCATTTGATGAAAAGGAAAAGACGATGGTTCTTGAAACGGAGCTGAAAGAATATGAGGGTGAAGATACGATAGATAAGGTGTTCCTTTTAAGCTTGGAAGAGGCGTTGGAATACTTCAAATGGGATAAAGGGCTGGTGTGTGAGGCAACGACATATTCCATTGAACACGGCGTATATACTAATGTAGACAACAAAAATTGCTATTGGTGGCTTCGTTCTTCTCATATTATGGATGAAGGTGTATTCGATGACCGCGCATACGAATTATACGGCTACAATTCAAATTTTGATTTCATTGGTGTGCGTCCGGCTTGTAGGGTAAATCCTGAATCTTAAATCTTCTATACTTGGACGCACAAATATGTAGAATTCTGCATCCTCTGCCTGCTGTTATATGCGGAACGATTGTAAATATCTGTTCCAGATAT
>OMYM01000544.1 GCA_900315225.1 uncultured Erysipelotrichaceae bacterium
TACATCAGCACTGCATCCAATTCCCCTTGTTGTGCCTTTAACAGGGTTTTCATTTCCTTGGTTGTGATATTCTGGTTTTCCATCGTTGTCATCCTCCACAAGTTATATTTTATCAATAAATGTGAGCTTAAGCAATGCATAAGCTCACATGATCTAAAGAAGAAAAACTCTAATCTTGTACTCTGCAGGGTGGCCTACGATTCCATCATGGAGCAATTGGCTGGTCAAAACATAGACCTGTCCCACAGCACGGTGATGACAGCAGCCAGCACACAGATCAATATGGTTGAGGAAGGGATTGGAATAGGTGTCATCTCCGAGCTCATGCTCTCTACTATTCCCAATGCACTTGTACGTGGCAAAGTCTTTCCAAAGATGGAGATTGAAATCAGTCTTATCACACATAGCTTTGAAGATCTCTCCACAGCAGCAAAGAAGATGGTGGATATGGCCTTGGCAAGAACACTATGATGAAAGACTCCTGGTTGCCGTCTTTACACCGACAACCAGGAGTCTTTCATTCTTGAACGCGATACCGCCGATAGGCTTCATATTCTTTACCAATAAGCTCGAATATCGTCTTCAGACGGTTGATGATCCTCATATGTTTTCAGGATTTCTTGCCTTGTTCAACCTAGCCCAGTTCACCAGACCGATGACTGCCATGATCAGGTAGATACTCCTTTTTGTCAGGTATACGGCATCGAAATGAGCGATGTACATTCCTACGGAAACAATATCCGTAATGATCCACCAGATGTACTGTTCTCGATAGCGTAGCAGTTCTAGAATGGTTGCTGCAATGCCAATGCTGAGAGTGAAGGCATCAAACCATACCACTTCTCCATTCAGCTTTGCCAGCACTGCATGACAGGCAACAGCAGCCGTCAGTATGATTGCTGCACATGCGGCATTCTGTCGCATTGTCAGCCTTTTTGCTGTTGTTTTCTGGGTAATTTCTTTATCTCTGTGTTTTACCCAGAAATACCATGAAACAAAATTCATCGGGATATAGAATAATATCTCCAATGCTGCTGTTCCCCATATGTGCCAATACACCAGATAGATGGCGTATACGATTGTGTTTATTGTCGCAAAGAAGAAGTTGCTGATATTTGCTTTCGCGGTAAAGAAGATGCAGATCACGCCACAGACAGCGCTTATGAAATTGATGACCGTCAACCATGCCGGATTGCCATCTGATGCGCCAAGTGTAAATCCTTGGATCATCGCATTTGCCGCAATCGCGACCATGATTATCCCCATCACATACTCATACCACTTCAGTTCCTTGAAGCTTTTCTTCATATTAGACATCATCGAATGATCCATTCTGCTCTTTGTTCCTCGCTTTCCATGTTGCGAATTGCTGTCCCGCTGATTGGATAGTGAATTCTTTTCACGTCCACAAGGCGATGAACAGCCTCGGGATATGCATGGCTGAAATACTCGCCATACGATTCTTCGCTGCTGTACACGGCATCCAAACGGTTTCCCAACAGTTTTCTGACCAAGGGTGTTTCTGCCTCCCAGTCTTCCGAGCCATCTGGGTTTCGTAGCTTTCTGATATCAATCAGGGCTGGGATGATTTCTGCGTACTTTGACATATCACTGCAGATCTGATGCATTTGTCTGGTTCTTTCTTCCACGGATAGCCAGAATTCTGGGTGTTCTTTTAGAATCACTTCCTCATCTGCCCCACCCCAGAATAGGATTACATATACTTTCTCACACTCCAAAGAGGCTACTTGCACACAGTATCTGTGACCTTTATGAAAGGGCAGGAATTTGCCACCATACATTCCGATTTCATATTTCTTCATTCTTCAAAATGGATTTCCTTTCCACCAAAGCCAGCAAGCAGTTTGTTATCAGCCGTATATACAAGTTGTCTAGCATATGAGGCTTTTTGGGAACCGATGCACCGATAGTAAAAGCGTACGCTTCTCTTTTTGGCACGGTAGCTTCCACTGCTGCATTTGCAAAACTTATGATCCTGTTGACTGTTCCATATTGAAAACCGTTTATCCTTCATCAGCCTGAAGCAGGCAGGGTCAACATAGTTGTCTATACAGAACTGATTAACGGGAGCCATGCCGATAAAACTGGTATTCCTTACACCTGTATCAGCCGCAAATTCAAGAAACGCTGCCATTCCTTCGATACTGTCAATGCCGTTTTTCATCAGGATGCAGTTGAAGACCACCTTGGCAGGATCAGACAAAGATGACAAGACATCCTGGATGGTATAAGCAGTTGCTACAGGAATCCCGAATACTTCGTTGTTAGCAGAATCAGTGATCATGTGTCTGCTCAGATGAATCGAATCCAGTTCATCCAGATGCTTCAGATTTCCGATCTCTCTAAATCTGAAGCCATTCGTAACAATATCGATCTCAATGTATTCCGTGAATACTTCGGTAATGATTCCTATGACATCATCAATGATTTCCGGGAAGAGCATTGGTTCTCCTCCAGTCAATGAAATACCACTGATATGATCCTTTAGGGAGATCAGCGTCTGTCTAAATATCCTTTGGTCAAAAGGATTGGTTCTCGCGCTTCTGCATGGATTGATGCAGAATGGGCAATGCGCATTACAGATATCCGTAATGTTTATATAGAGCCAGAGCTTATTGTCATCCCGTTGCAGATAACCACCGCCATCGTCACAGTAATAGTCCTTGATTTCTAATACGGTATTTCCGACAGTAACAGTTTTCATCAGCCGCAGTATGGGATAACCATCATTTTCAGTCTTTGTCTCTTCTGTTCGTTTTCCCTGTACTGACCAGGTTTACCAATATAGTCATCCGCATGCTCAGCAAGCAAGCTGAAGTTTTCTTCTGCTCTATGCATCGCACGTCTAGTAATAGCATCCACTTTCCCAGATGTTTCCGCCAAGGCAACAGTTGCAGAAAGTGCCTGTTTCGCTAAGGCGACAGAATATGCATTCTGCGCATCCAGCATGGTAAGTAGTTGTTGTAGATATGTGATAAAGTTGGTAGTTGTCATAAATCGTTTCCTTCCTTTTCAATGATCACATTATATTACACATTGCATTTCCAGTGAAGTATCATGAAACAAAAAAAGTATACATAGCTGAAAAAATCTCATGTTTTCGGGATGAGAGATGATTTTCTTACATATGGATTTTCGACAGGACTTGCTGTGGCAGTTGGTCAAGCAAGGTATACTTAACTACAGACAGACGATGCTGAGTTCTACCTATTGAAGCGGACTTTCATATATTTGACCACTTGCTCCATCTTTTAACAATACTGCATCTGATAAGCAATTGATAAGTGCGATGCTATGCTCGTTTTCTTTCTTCACATCAAACAGAACGCCTTTCAGCCCTAGCGACTTAAGATAGTCCATCACGGTTAATACCGAATCAATTGCGATGTGTTTTCTTCTATATAGAGAAGCTACCCAATAGTACAGATATATTTCCCCTTTGTCTTGATTATAGTCATATAGGCCTACTCTTCCACAAGGTTCACCGTTATAGAAAATCACAAATGTTTCATCGAACGGTGGCTTCTTTTCATCAACATAGGCAAAGTCATATTCAAGCTTATAATCCTCGTCAAAGGGAAACCATTGGCTGATTTCTTTCAAATCAGATTTGAATAATGGGAATAGCATAGCTGCATTTTCATGATCGATTGTTTTTAACTGGATATTATCGTTTACAACTAATTCCATTTCAATTGCCTCCTTAAGCCAGAATCTGCCATTCGATAGATCAATGCGTCAAAACCGTTTTCCTAGGACATATCTTCGACTATACCGAACAAGAACACTTTCTGCAATGCTTCTTTTAAACCCTGAAGCATAATGATTCCTTCAGAGCAGTTTGCGCAATACATAGCAATTGTGTCCCTTTGGAACGTCCTTGCGTGTAGCTGCCACGGTATATCCGTTTTTCTCAAAGAACGGAAGAGACCAGTCGAATGATTCGGTAATGGCTATATAAGCACCGTTTTCTTTCGCTTCTTTCTCGATCTCGTGAAGAAGTTGAGAGCCGATGCCCTGATTGCGCAATGCTTCGTCTACCCATATCATTTCGACAATTGCGCAATGCCAGCCATGTACGCCGGCAAAGCAACCAGCAACGGTATTCCCAGCATCATCCGCAATCTTTTTGCTAAGCGATATCCATTCATGCTCATAGGGTACCTGAGAATCGTTGTATTCGTTGAGTCCATCTTCAATGATCTCCGCATCATCGCCATCCGCTGGTTTTATCGTATATCGGCATACTTTGGATGGAATGTATTCTTCGCAGGATTGATCAAGCCGTTTTATCATGAGATAATCCTCATGTCCCCGTGGCCAGTCTTTGATCGTGCCACACACGGTGAAGCCGTGTTTTTCATAGAACGACCGAGCCTGGAAATCAAATGTCCCAAGTGTCATGGCATAGCACCCCTTCTTTTTGGCAGCGTGTTCTGCTTCACTGACAAGTGCAGAGCCAAATCACTGTCGGCGGAATTTCTCGTCCACCCACAGTGTATCAAGACATGCGATCTTTTGACGATCGATTCCCATGATGCACCCGGCAACGATTTTCCCCTCATCATCAACGATCTTGAAAACAAGATATTCATTCTCAGCA
>OMYM01000543.1 GCA_900315225.1 uncultured Erysipelotrichaceae bacterium
GAAGAAATCCAGAAAGAATCTTAAACTCCCTAGGGAATCACGGGGTCGGTTCTTCTAATCATTTTTGGGGTTTAGAATTTGGTTGTTTAAAAATATGTTATTACCTTTGTCTACGCTAACCAATGTTGCTGATAATATGGCACGACCGATTAAGAAGAAAAGCGGAACAGGCATCTACCACGTAATGCTACGTGCTCATCAGGACCGTCCCCGTGAGCTTCCTGATCTATGCCTTTGATCCGCTACAATCCTCCAAAAACGAATCAGAGAACCGTCCTTTGATCTATTCATTGTGTACTTTTTACCCACAAGGAACGAAAGGAGTCGACATCCAAATCCAGTCTATCATTGTTGCGGATGAACCACTCGATGTATTGAGGGTCTTCGGCGAACACTTCCCTGTAGGTCTTGCCTTTGTATTTGCCAAATGTAACAGCATCGTCCACTTTTACCTTCGGGAAAACGCGTTCTATTTCTTGGCGAAACTTTTCCTCAGCATGTTCATCATCGGTTGAAATTCCAGTGAGGGCGGGAAGGTCTATTTTGTAGAACGGGTCACTTTCAAGAAGCCAGAAAATATATTTAGGGTCTTCCTTGTAGACTTCGGCATATGTCTTACCCTTGTGCTGACCAAAGGGAATTACTTCGTCGGCCTTATGAACGGGAAAAACTTCATTCATGTCAACGCCTGGGACATCAACAAGCGTCCACTCGCCGCAGCCAGCGCACGGGATTTCGCCCTTGTTGTCGGGATAGACCTCGTGCATGTACTCGTCGTTTCGCACATTGTCAATCAGACAGTAGCCGTAAGCTTCACCGTACTTGCCGCGAGGCTCCACGCGCTCCACCATGAACGTTTTGCCTTTTGTGCTATGTCGAAACTCTGCATCCATCGACCGCGACCGCTTGACTTGGAACGGAACGCGCCTGCCTATGTTATAATAGATGTTGAATATGTTATCTCGGGGATACATGGCGACTTAAAACTATTTGGCAAATAATGATTAGAACTCTTCCTTCACGTAGTTATACCGCCCATAAGCAAGACGCACACCGTATGGGGTGTAAATCCTTGCCAATTTGCTATCATATTTCAAAATCTCAATTGAAAAGCCTACACCATCGTCGGATGTAGGAGGGTAACCACCGAGATACACTTTGTTGCCGTTGCTATCAGTATCGTCAATTATGAAATATTTGTCAGATAGTTTCTTGTGAAGCATTTCTTGCTTCTTCTTCGCGTCGCTTAGTGATTTAGCATCCAGGATGAAAACACAGCCATTGAAGTAGCTGTGAATACCGTCTGACTGGAAAAGGAAATGGATAGAGTCAAACATAATACCAGCATAGGTCTTGTGCGTGTAAGTAAGGACTGTCTTGTCGGGGTTGTAATCTGAATAACCATACTTGTTCTCCAGCATCTCTTTGGCTTTCTCGTAAGATGAACCGAACGGAACACCGCAAATCTCCTTTACAGTTTGTGCTTTTCTTTGCACCTCCATGATATTATTGAAAAGGCTGTCCTTAAACTCCTTCATTTTTCTTTCCATGTAAGCATCTCGGATTTCCTTTTCTGTTTTTTCCATAAAAACAACATGGTATCCGCCTTCTTCTTCTCCTGCCAATATTCTACCGCCTTTAATTTCCCAGTTACGATTGCCCCAATAACCGGAATGTTTGCCATACTTTTTGTCGTATTGTTCAACGAGTTGATCAAACTCTCCGTTAAGCGTCTTCAAAGAATCAATGAAAATAATGACGGAACTTATCTCGTTTGCCCCTTCAATCTTTCTGACGGCAACAAAGCAATCATCGAACATTTCAAATTTGCCGAAAAGGATTTTTGCCTCCATTTTAAAGTTGGGGTCTTCGTAGTCAGTCCTATCAGAAATCGTAAACCCCTTTTCGGATGCAAGCCTATTTGCAAACTGCTCAATGGTTCCTGCAATTGGAATGTCCATAAAGCGCAAATACTCCTGTGCTTGGCAAACGATAACTGCCAAAATGACGACGATGGTTAGGGCAAATCTTCTCATATCAAATATCGATTTAAGTTTCCAATTCCATCGGCAAAGGTACACTTTTTTTGCGAAACAGTGAAAGAATTAATAAAAAATTTGATCAAAGTGTCAATCGCGGGGACAGGTTTTTGATTGAAAAGGTCAATCACAGGTTTTTGTCTTGAATCAGGGGACGGTTCTTTGATCCGTTACTATCCTCTGAAAACGAATCAGAGAACCGTCCGCTTCTACGTAATCCTTGCCCCGTCCTCTCAACCTTTTGGAA
>OMYM01000542.1 GCA_900315225.1 uncultured Erysipelotrichaceae bacterium
CATAAGGGCGATACGCCAACTGTGGTCTGCTACACTTTCACGTCTTTCCCCTTCGGTATAGCAATGGCGATAGGCTGTCTTGAGTTTGGCGGCTTGGGTAAGTATCTTGAGATATTCTTCTGCATTCATAGGTTAAGTCCCCTTTGGTATTATACAATACTTTTCGCTTTCGTTGGCAATTTATTCTATACTGGAACGATCAAATATCTGTTCCAGATATTTGATCGTTCCAGTATACAATATTGACCTCTGGCGGCTCTTCGTCCGAAACCTTGATGCCCTTTTATACTGGTTTGTATCCACAACGCATTTGACCGTCAATCCTGTCGTGGTTGTTGTAGAGGCAATCAGATTGACTGGCTGGACAACTGGTGCTCAATCTTGTTCTATTTTGATGCCCCAGGCGGAAAGTGCATCACTTCAATCGGCATGTCCAATTCGTTGCAAGCGCCTGCAATTCAACCTTGAATAACCTGCTCCTGCCGCCCCTATCGGCGGCATATAGCGATGTGGCATTTGGATAGCGTTCATTCCCCCTTGGCCTCTACCACATGCGCATGGAAATGACCGCAAGCTGCGCCGTATCCGCACTGATCCCCAACATTCACAAACCCTTCATTGCCTGCAATGCCGCATGCCCCGTATGGCGCGGCCTTGCCCAGGTCCGGCAGCGGAAAGCCAGGATCCAATGCTTCCGTTGGATCCTTCGTTGGACAATACCTGGCACCTTCGTTCTTGAATTTTCCGATGTTCTCTTTCTTTTTGCAATCAATCGAAACGACAGGATTTTCGTATTCGGCATATGCCTTGGACGTATCGTTGATATGCTCAAACTGGGCATTTCTATCAGGCGATTCCTCGCCTGCCTGTCTCATTTTTTATTCTGCCGCAAGCCATGGACAAGCTCCTTTGGCAGATCCCCAACCTTGTCGTATCCGATCCTGTAGCCTTCCTAGGCTATTTGTGGTCCATCTCAATGGATTCATGGGATTTCCATATGATTCTGGATCAACCAGTCTTTCGAGCGCTTCCCTGGTCCGCTGGGTCCATAGGTTCCCTTATCCCTGTAGCAATGGAATTTGGATCAGGTAAAGGCATGCTTGCGTATGCATTGGCCTAGGGCTTCTTTCTGCTTTGGAAAGCATTCTGCTTTTGTATTTGCCTTGATGATAATCCGTTTGTCGATTCATCGCAAGGGAATTTCACAAACACAGCGGGATAGAATCTGCTGCTTGAGCGAATCATCCGCTTTTACAATGTTGCAAAATGTAAAACTGCGGCTAGCCGCAAAAAAATCGTGTGACAATCCAAGGGGATGATTTGAGAAATGGTTGATAGCCGATCCTGAAGGGATCATTAATTCAGAAGCTTTTCTTGTATCTTTGCATACGGTTTACAGGCACCCTTCTACTCGTAAGATGGCATAGGATATTGAATGATGCGCGGTAAAAGTGTGGATAGCCGCAAAAAAATCGTGTATGATTCTTGCTATTTGGTTTTGACTTTGATATAGTTAAGCGTGGCAATGCAAAAGTGCGGATAGCCGCAAAAAAATCGTGAGGTGTAAAATGTATCCAAGAAAACAATATTTGGACAAGTTGATCCGTCTGAAAAACAATGGACGCGTGAAGGTAATCACCGGGTTGCGACGGAGCGGGAAATCGGTTCTTTTATTTCAGCTTTATCGTGATTACCTGCTAAGTATAGGAGTCTTACAAGAGCAGATCATTGGGCTTGCTTTGGACGTGATTGCAAATGCAAAATATCGAAATCCGATGGAATTGGATAAACATATCCGGGAACAGATAACAGATGGTTCAAAACGGTATTATATATTCATAGACGAAATTCAGCTTGTCTCAGAGATACAGAATCCTTATGTGGATGATCCAGAGGCAAAGATCACATTTATCGATGTCATTCTGGGACTGATGCAGTTGCCGAATGCGGATGTTTATGTGACGGGAAGCAATTCCAAAATGCTTTCATCAGATATCCTGACACAGTTCAGGGATCGTGGAGATGAGATAAGGGTTTTTCCGCTTTCCTTTGCGGAATTTTATGAAGCATATGAAGGAGATAAGCGTGGTGCATGGCAAGATTACTACACATATGGCGGCATGCCAGTAACACTCACTTATGAAACTCATGAAGAAAAAAGCAGATATCTGAAGGATTTGTTTGAGCGAACCTATATCAAGGATGTCCTGGATCGGAATAAAATCAACAATGATGCCAGTATCCTTGAGGCTTTGCTAGACACGATAGCGTCTGGCATTGGTGCTTTATCGAATCCAACAAAACTAGCAAATACGTTTGACAGTGAAAGGCACATTAAGATCACGTCACAGACAATTGATAAGTATTTGGGATATTTCATGAATGCTTTCCTAGTTTACAAGGCAAAACGCTATGATGTGAAAGGAAAGAAATACATCCAGTCACCTGTGAAGTACTACTTCTCGGACCCTGGATTGAGGAATGCACGGCTTGGCTTCAGGCAGATCGAGGAAACACACTTGATGGAGAATGTGCTTTACAATGACTTGATCAGGAGAGACCTTGATGTTGATGTAGGAGTCGTCGAGTTCAATACAAAAGACGATGCTGGGAAAAAAATCAGGAAACAGCTGGAAGTTGATTTTGTTGTGAATCGAGGAAATGACAGATTCTACATACAGTCAGCGCTAACTGTTGCAGATCCTCAAAAGAGAGAACAGGAAATAGCTTCCTTGCTACGTATTCCAGATTCATTCAAGAAAATTGTTGTGGTTAGGGACTATCGAAAACCATGGAAAGATGAACACGGGATAGAGTATATTGGCATAGAGCAATTCCTTTTGGATGAAGGATTGCTAAAATAACCCTAAGATGACAGGAAAAGTAGCTGTATACAGCTACTTTTCCTGAAAAATGACATTTCAGAGGGGCTGAAAAAAGAGGAGATGGAGAGTGTTTATAACAGTGCTTCCAACTTCTTTTTTGTTCTTCTCTTACGCTTTACAGTACCCTTTGATCCATTTTACGACCACGTCTTGACTTTGCCCTTGTCTCTTCCTCAGTTGGTTTGAATCAAAATATTATCTCGAATTTTATGCATGCAAGCCTCCTATAATTACCACTATGTAGCTGCATTACGGAACGATTGTATAGTAAACGGCTTTAAGCTTTTCGTTTTGGGTATCGATCCACCTAGAGATTTATATTACTTGAGCACCTTAAAACGTAAAAATCAAATGCGTTCACTATAAATGTCTGTTCCAGTATATTTGTTTCTTATGCCAATTGTATTTGCCTGTACAGTCTAAAAACCTGGATTTCTCCAGGTTTTTAGATTAGTTCAGATCTTCTGCTCTAACAGGTTTAACGTTTGGTGTACGACCATCTTCCGATGTTGGAATAGTGATAGTTCCTGCTGCGAGCTGTTCTACTGCCTTCTGGTGGAGTTCTTCATCCCACTCATAGCCTGTAATCTTCCAGTTGTTGTCGACTTCTGGTGTGATTGTTCCGCCTTTGACGTTTACGATATAATCACCGATCAACTCACGGACACCACCGATATCGCCTCTGACATCGAGTTCAAGCAATTCAGGTGTTTCACCTTCTTCATAGATTGTTCCAGGTGTTAACAACTGTGTTCCTGCACGGTAGTTGTTTACAGCGATATCGAAGTCATCATCGTCTTCGACTGGGGTGCCATCTGGCCATGTGAGGTTTTCAATACGGCTGCCTGGTTCGTTGCTGATGTTGATCTCGTAGTTTACACCCGCAAACATATCGTAGTTGTAGGCACGGATATTTTCATCAAACGAGATTGTCAGGTCACCAGGTTCGAATGTGTTGTAGTAACTGACACTCCACTCCATGAACTTCTTCAGCTGTTCACCTGTCATATGAAGCTTATAGAGTGTGTTTGTGTACTTGTAGATCAAGGATGTATCACACTTGTGGATTTCTCCTGGGTACATATTCGCTTCCATTGTGAACAATGCTGCAGCGGATACAGGAGCATCGGTGTAATACATCTGGACAGTGTTAATGAGGTCGATCAAAGCTGTGTCTTCGATCATCGCTGATGGGATATCGGCGATTTCATTGTCAGGGGAGAGTTGTCCGCCTTCCAATGTTCCAATGACACCCTCGGCATCGATTCTTGCTTTTTCGTCATATGGCGCAAGAATCTCAGCAAGTTCTTCATCTGCCTCATATGTGCTGATGTCAACGCTCTGTGATATCTTGTCAACGACTGTCCAGCCGTCATCGCCTTCCTCAACAACCAAGTCAATGACATTCATTGTCTTCGCCATGTTTGCGTTTTGAACAACCAAGACACCATTGATTGTCGTTCCCTCAACTTCCTTATGCTCGTGGGAAGAAACCATGACATCAAATTCTGGGCATGCATTGCATATGTCGGTAACACCACTGTTTTCAACGCCATATTCGTTATCTATGCCCATGTGGTAGACGCCAACTAGTACATCATACTGACCTTCGATCTCTTCAAGGATCTTCTTTGTCTCATCCAGTGGGTCTGTAACGGTGCAATTTTCCAAGTTCACCGCATCCCAACGGGTGATGTTCTGGGTAACCATGCCAATGATGGCGACATTCAACCCATTCTTTTCAATGATCGTGTAGCCATCTGCGATAGGGTTTCCATCTTCATCATACACATTGCCAACCAACACCTCAGCATCGACTGTACCGATGATTTCCTTCAGTTTGTCCATGCCATAGTTGTATTCGTGGTTGCCAGTTGTCCATGTATCATACTCCATGTAATTCATTGCTAGGATCATTGGGTGGACTTCTTCGTCCAGGAAGATGTCCGCCGAGTTATCCTGCACTGTGTCACCCGCATCAACAAGCAATGTGTTCTCGTCCCTGTACTCATTGACAGCTGTAAGAAGCTGTTCCATGGAACCAGATGTGCTTTCCGCATTCAGGGCATAATCCCATGGCGCAAACTTGCCATGTAAATCACTTGTTGCGATGATGCGAAGCTCTTTCGTCTCTGTTTCAGCAACAACCGATGCTGAGCTAGCAGAAGAAGAGACTGTCGATGAGGAAGCAGGAGCCGCAGAAGACGGCTGTGCGCAACCAGCAAATAACGCGGCTGCCAGGAATACTCCTAATTTCTTGACTTTCATTTGACCTCCTTGTCTGATGTATCCTCATTGTATCCAGAAATTCAATCAAATGAAAGGACTATTTTTGACAACTGGACAATTTTCAAAAGAAATAATAATTTAATTATCAATTAAAACATGATATACACTCTTACGCGTTGAAACCAAATTACATGCTAGAGTTTCGAGATAGAATCAGCTTAGTGGAATAATTAAATGCTAAGACTGTATGGTATCGTATTTATGCTTTTCTAACCAATACTTCCTTGCCCATGTATCCAATGCCGAATTTCACGATCCTGTCCTCTGGGATCCCCCTTCGCATCAGTTCCTGCGCGTATTGCTTTTTCTCGATCTGGTCCAGCGCCCTTGCGCACGTCCCCTCCAGATCCTTTTCCTCCTTGGGATTGAA
>OMYM01000541.1 GCA_900315225.1 uncultured Erysipelotrichaceae bacterium
GTCGCAGGAATCGATCTCGCGAAAAGGGGAAGAAAAGATCGACCGCAAGATCGCTGCCGTGTCTGCATGCATGGTCGGCTGGATCTAGCGTGCAGCATGGTGAGAAGGAAGGAATGCCAAAGGGAGGATGGCATGAACTTCCACATGATAGGTTTGGTGGCAAGGCTTTCGATACACTTGCAAAGAATACCGATAGATTTTGACAGCTGTTTTCAGTATGTTCAAATAATTTATCATAAACTTTAATTTGTCAAAGTGTTTTATTATACATTAAAACGTTACAGTATTATACAAGTGATATTAAATGCAATTTACTGAACTGGAAAATATCAATCATACGATAAATCGTTGTAGTGATTTATATTTTATCGTAAATATACAAACTTTTAATTCTTTATTGTAAGACTACACATGAAGCTTAGGGAGAACATGCAGGGTTTCACCGTATTGATCACCTAAGCATAAACGGCAATCTTGCCAGCATGGTTTGGCAACCCGGGACGACATGCTAGGCTTGCGAAATATATCTTTCCTTGTGTGGCGCAAATCTCTTAGGCTACACAAGCAATTGTTCAATGCTATGCCTTGAGGTAATACTTATGGTGCGAACGCATATGCAAGAGGTATCTTGACATAGCGGGGCGCTGGGTTCTCTGTCAATTGAATGAATTGTGTTGATACATGGGCAGATGCGCGCTGAAGCGTGTATCTGCCTGTGAGTCGCACAAAACTGTATTTCTCGTATGTTTCAAGAACAGTGGTTATACCAAGGAAAAGTTTCTTTCCCACTGTTTGCCAAGCAGTGTATAATTTGATTTGGAGGTTGAAAATGAAAAACAAAGGAAACAAAATCGGGCTACCACGCATAGTATTTGGCAATATCTTTATTGCAATGTTGCTTGTCTTGATAACCAATATCTCCACCGTGATGTTGCAAAGAATCAATACGGTGGCATTAAAGGAATCGTATCGCTCCATCTTTTATGGGGAATTGTTCATCTTTGGCATTCTGGCGTTAATGGTTCTTGACATCCGTTTTGATCTCTTTGCTTGGCGCAAACCAATAAAAGGACTGAAAATTACCGTGAGAATCATTGTT
Organism: uncultured Erysipelotrichaceae bacterium; assembly: GCA_900315225.1. Taxonomy (GTDB): domain Bacteria; phylum Bacillota_I; class Bacilli_A; order Erysipelotrichales; family Erysipelotrichaceae; genus Bulleidia. Next base: position 1,100 of record OMYM01000541.1, read on the forward strand.
TCCCTCCTGTCATTGCTTGTGGTTATCGCATCCGTCATGGTTGTTAGACCAGCATTGAGCAAAACCGATGAAGACGCTGGATATGCGATTGTCTTAGGAATGGCGCTTGAAAACGGAATCCCTTCGCAAGATCTCATGTACAGAGTCGATGCTGCCAAGGGGTATCTTGATCGACACCCAGGTTCTAGTTTGATCCTGACGGGAGGCAATCCCCAAAACAATAAGACGGAAGCAGAAGAAATGCGAGACTTGCTGGTTGAAGCGGGCGTTGACGAAGGAAAACTGTTGTTGGAAGACCAAGCGCAAACAACCCTGGAAAACTTCCTCAATGTTGCGCAAATGATCGACCCACATGAACAAGTTGTTCTTATCACCAGTAATTATCATATGGCAAGAGCCTCCAAAGCAGCCAAAAAGGCTGGCTTTGAAAATATTGCAATGCTAGCAGCCAAGTCGGAAATAGTCACCTTGCCGACAAACGTCCTATGGGAAGTGGTTGTTGGTGTACATGAAACGATTAGTTCATTTGGCAAATGATATTACTGATTGAGGCTCAAGTACGCAGTATTTAGCATCGTATGCCTACAGATATTTGATCGTTTCGCATATAACTGCAGGCAGACGATTCTGAATCCAACCTATTTGTGCGTCCAAGTATACAATTGATCGCAATGTTTGATCAAATGACAATTCTCAACAGTTTTTCGCTGTTGCAATGTTGTGCATATAATCAAGGAACTTTTCGCTAGGCACAGGCTTCGAGAAATAATATCCTTGTAGGTAGTCGCACCCCATCTTAGTCATGACATGAACCATTTCAATTGTCTCGATGCCTTCGACAACCACTTCTTTCTTTGCATTCTGGAACATGCGAACAAGGTCTGGCAATACCGTGAACTCGCCTGTAAAATAGCTTTGCACAACATGCATATCAAGCTTTACCGTATTGATTGGCAAGTGCATCAAACGAGTGACATTCGATGTGCCGGTTCCAAAATCATCAAGGGAGAAAGAAGCTCCTTGATCTTGTAGGATCAACATTTGTTTTAACAACAGAGATAGGTCGATGGCAGAGCTTTCTGTGATTTCAAAATCGATGAGATTCATGTCTATATTTCTTTGCGTCGCAATATCGGACAATTCATCGGAAAGCTGGTCGCTCATGCATTGGGCGGGCGATAAGTTGACATTGATACGGCGTATACCAGATTGAATGACATCTTGGCGCGAAAGAAAATCACATACATTTTCAAACATCTGGCGCCCTAGTTCCATGATATCCCCGTTTTGCTCCGCCACATGTATGAATTCATCGGGCGGAATAAACCCTAGTACAGGATCATTCAATCGAGCCAAGGCTTCGGCTCCGATAATACGTTGTTCAATGCTTGAATAGATTGGTTGATAGTAGGCTTCAATTCGTCGCTCTTTTAATGCATGCGCAAGAGCCTGTTCCACTGCCTTTCTTCTGTCAAGCTGACACATGATATCTTGGGTGATGACCATGTTTCCAGGCTCGCTTTCCGCATGGACCATGGAGAAAGCATAAGCAATCAAATCATCCAGTTCTCCACTATTTGTAGGCAATTGATCATACGGTAGCACAAGGGAGGTGATCGACAAGGCAACATCGGTATCCTTCGCTTGCCAAGAATGAGAGAAACGCTCGTTGATCTCATTGATGATACGGTTATGTTCATCACCCTTTCTCAACTTTTCCAAGATCAAATAATCACCGTTGTTGAAATAGAACACATAGTCGCGGGCAAAACTTTGCCATATCCATTTGCCGATCAGTTCCAAGCTTCGCCTCATTTGTTCATTGCCGTAGAGAGCCTTGGCGGATTCGTAGTTATGTATCGTAGCAATAACAATGTTGAATGGTCTTCTATTGCGGAGAAGCTCAGAACTGATGCGGTCGAATGCATCTCTATTGAAAAGATGCGTTTTCCCATCGCGATAAAGGTCAGGATTTTGCGAAGCAAGGTAAACCATCAGAATCGCGAGGATGCTGAAATAACTGGTGACTAAAGTGTTTATGAACTGCTTTCGCAATAGAATTCCCGCAATCAGGATTGCGTTATATCCCAGCATGGTTAGCTTCAAGCGTAATCGTGTTTCCCGCCATGTCAAGGCAATTGCTGTCAAGGAAGCTCCTATGTAGAAATAGGTGCTGTAATATATGCACGGGTAAAGGGAACAATTGTAATAGCCACGTTCTGGTGCAAAGTGGAATATGGCAGAAGTCCAGGGCGTTGATAAAATCAACAATACCACGATGGTCGCGGGCATCCAAGTGATCAGTTTGCCATAACGCCCTAGCTTTCTGTATGCGTTGCATTCTTCCGCTGTATAGTCGAATAAAGCCCATCCCCGTAAAATAAATGCCACGAAATAGCCATGGTTGACAAGATACATCAGCCACAAAGGGAACTGCGTCCATATTTCGTTCATTTCACAGGAGATAATGTCGAAGGCGGTCATGGAAAGATTGGCTAACATTACATACAAGAAACTGCTGCTGGAACGCAAAGGAAGATTGCGCCTAGAGCAGTAGAACAAAAGGATGGTTATTTGGATAGGAATCGCCGACAAGGCGAAGTCGTAGTTATAATCACTGAGCCAATGAAACATAAGGCTATCTCCTTTTGGTGAACCACTATTATTATAATGAATAGACCTATTATAAAGCAAGCACTAGCGTAAAAAAATGCTAAATTCATTTGAAGACATAGTAGAAAATGCATTACTTGCGTGGAAATATTGTAACCATTGAAATTACAACAGTTCTGTGGTAGAGTGGAGATGAAGGAGAAAAAATATGCAGATATCTAGCAGGTTTACCATTGCATTGCATATCTTCGTATGCATGGATGTATTTAAGGATAGTTTCAAGTTAACCAGCGATTTCCTGGCATCAAGCATCAACACCAATCCAGTTGTTGTTCGCAAGATACTGTCGCAATTGAAAAAAGCGGGATTGATCACAGTGGCTAGGGGAACGGGAGGACTTTCAGCTACAAAGGATCTTTCTGAAATCACTTTCTATGACGTATATCAGGCAATAGAACCGATTGGAAACGAGGGCTTATTCCATTTCCATGATAATCCCAATCCAGATTGCCCGGTAGGAGGAAACATCCATGCATTATTGGATGACAAGCTAAAGAGTATTCAGAATGCAATGGAGGATGAAATGAAGAAATACACCATGGCAGATCTCCATGATGAGATGTTGCGATTGAAAGATGAAGGAAGGTGATGACCATGACACAAGAAGAAAGACTTGCTTATCTCGTAGAGGAATTCAAGGTGGATTCCGTTGACTACAAGGATTTAATCACACCATCAGATGAAGTTGGAAAACAAAGGATGCTTCATTCATTGATGAACATTCGCATGCCAAGAAAGATGAAGGATGATGTGTTGTGTGTACAAGACGCCTATCTTTCAGAGCGTGCTGTAGAAAAGGGAATTGTGACACTGGAAGACATTCCGATTATCAAAGGGGTTCTTTCCCTTTGGCAAGGAGACATTACCAGGCTTGCTGTAGATGTGATTGTGAATGCGGCTAATTCACAGATGCTAGGCTGCTTTGTGCCGATGCATTTATGCATCGACAACTGCATACACACATATGCAGGTATTCAGTTGCGTGCCGAGTGCCAAAGACAAATGAATCTGTTGCGTATGAAATATGGCATGGACTATGAACAACCCACAGCAAAACCTATGTTAACGGATGGATACAACCTGCCCGCCAAGAAAATCATTCACATCGTTGGTCCGATTGTACAAAATAGGCTGACAAAGCAATTGGAAGATGACTTATCCAATTGCTATAAAAACACATTGGACATGTGCGTGGCAAACAATCTGAAGTCGGTTGCCTTCTGTTGCATTTCCACAGGAGTGTTCCGTTTTCCCAACAAAAGGGCTAGCGAGATCGCGGTAGAGACTGTAACGACTTGGCTCCATGAGCATCCTAACGCTATTGAAAGGGTTATTTTCAATGTGTTCAAAGACGAAGACAAGATGTTGTATGAACAATTGTTGTGAGATCTTGAAGCAATATATGATTTGAAAACAAGACTTGTATTAAATGATCGAAGGCGACCATGAGTAATTTCATAGAGGGTTTCACATGAATGGAAGAATTACAATATTTGGAAAATTATACCAGAAGAATGCTGGAGGACCTCAACGATGCGTATCCCGAATTGCCTTTGCATGGACTGGATATGGACAATGTGGATATTTCCGAGCTGCTGATGAAAACAGGAGATGAGTTTGTCTTTGTGATCGGCAAGTGGGACGTAATCTTTGAAAAGCGCTTTATGACGGACACCGACAAGGGTGACTATCTTGAATTCCTGAAAACCTGTAGAAGGACAAAGAATATGTCCACTTTGCCTACATGACCGGCATCCTGCCCATCGCCAAGCATTCCAGCGGATCCCCCCTGAACATGTTCCATGAGTTAAAAGCTA
>OMYM01000535.1 GCA_900315225.1 uncultured Erysipelotrichaceae bacterium
GAGCGACTCTGCTAGCTCGCCATCAAGTGGATCACTGACGACTAGGCTCATCTTGTTGGTCATAGCCGATGTCTTTGTCGTAATGATATACTTGAAGTCTTCGGAGTCCCTGTTTTCCTTTAGGTTGTACACATGGATCTCTAGGTCGTACATCTTTTTCCCATCGTATTGGCGGAAATAGATTTCTGGATCAAGGACAGACGCAACCGTGTCATAGATTTGATCGGAAACACTTTGCATGGTTGGCAGATCCACAAAGTCATTGACATCCGCATAGACGCGCAACGTTGCCGTTGGCATCTCTGCGAAAGAGCTTTCAACGTTTGCGATTCCCTTGACTTGATCAACGATTGTGTCGATCTGTGTTCTTGTGATGGATGGATCTAGATCCCCATCGTATCTATTGCCAAGCACTGGCGCGCCTGTATCCATGGACGAAGACAACAAGATCCAGCCCAATACCAGGCATGGGGTCAGGATCAATATCAGGCTGGTCCAGAATACCACGCCTGTAAGATGGCTTTTCTTTTTCACCTTCATTGCTTTTCTATTGCTCATATGGCATCCTCCGTTATATCTGCGGGATCTTCCCGCTACATTTCTTTCAAAGCCTAGGCAAGGTCGGACAGTGCATCAAGTATTCCCTCGATGGTACCCGTCGCTTCCGCAACGTTTTCAAGGGCTTCGTTGATCTTGCCTTGCGCAATGAAATCAAGGAAAACGTTGTCGAACATCGTCTCCATGAAGCCAAGTGAATCAAATCCCTTAAGATCCGTGTCCAGGTACATGTTCACATCGCGTAATTCTTCGCGCAACGAGCTGATCGCCGCTGAAGCGGCGCGCAATTCCTTTCCTGCATCGCCGATTCTTCCCCGCTTGATCATGGAGATGATCAAGCCACCGCCCACGATGTCCAGTATGCCAAAACGCTTGGCGCTTTTCAGTTTGTCGCGGGCAAGCTCTAGATGGTAGAGCGCATCGTTTGCCGCATTGATCGCTTCGGCGATCTCCTTGTCCATGTTCGTTTCCATGCGTCTAGTTTACCATGAATCCAAATATTTTATTCACCAAAACGCTCGACAAATTCATCTTCCGAGATAATCGGCACGCCCAATGTCTTTGCCTTGGTGTTCTTTGCGCTGGAAGATTCAAGGTCGTTGTTGATCAGGAAGCTTGTGGACTTTGAGACAGAACCTGTTGCCTTGCCTCCTTGCGATTCGATGTATGCCTTGAGTTCATTGCGGTTTTTATAGTGGTGCACATCGCCGGTAATCACGAATGTCAAGCCCTGGCACTTGTTTCCCGAGGGGGAAAGCTCGCTGTTTTTCACCGTGATCTCTTGCATCAGGTCGTCGAAGTCCCTTGTGTTTGCTTCTTCGTGGAACCACTTGACAAAGGCAGAGGATTTTTCAGGGCCAATGCCGTCGATGGACGCAAATACTTCCTCGTCTTCCGTTTCCCTTGCGACTTGGACTAGTGCATTGAAATCATGCGCCGATAACAATTTCTTCGCTACGTCTTGGCCAACCAGGGGAATGCTCAAGGCAAAGATAAGCTTTGTGTCAAGGACATTCCTTGCCTTGGCAAGGGATGCCTTGATGTTGGCAGCGCTCTTTTCGCCAAAGCCTTCCAGCTTGGCGATTTCCTCTTCATGTGCGCCAAGGCGCATGATATCGCCATTGTTCTTGATCCACCCTTCATTGATGAAGCGAGAGAGTGTCATCTCGGAGATGCCATCAATGTCCATGCCGGGCTTTGAAACGAATCTGGTGAATTTCTTCAGTTTCTTGGCCGAGCAATCGGGATTGCCGCAACGCAGTGTCTTTGTGCCGCTGTTTTCCGATTCATTGACATATGTCGCAGCGTGGCAGACAGGGCATTCTTGCGGGTAGGTGAATTCTCCTTCCACTTGGTCGACGTGAATGACCTTGGGGATGATCTTGTTGGCCTTGATGACTGAAAGAACGGTTCCTTTTCCCCCAATGCCAAGTCTTTCGCATTCGGAGATATTGCATAGCGATGCGCGCTTGACGGTCGTTCCCTCGATCTCGACTGGCTCAAATACAGCAACGGGGGTAATGGTCGATGCGGCGCATGACCATTCGATGTGGTCGAGGATGGATTGCTTGGCTTCATCTTGCCATTTGAATGCCAAGCCTGCCCTTGTGGCGTGGTGTCCTGTGACAGAGCCAGTCGCCGCAAAGAATGTGTCGTCATAGACAATGACAAGCCCGTCCACGGGATATGGGAAACCAGTGGTTGTCAACGTTGTGAATTCATCGACAGCGGCCTTGACATTGTCGTATGTCGGTTCTTCGATGCGCTTGGATTCGACTGTCTTGAATCCTTGTTTCTGAAGGAATGCCATCCTTTCGCCCCAGGAATCGATTGGTGTGTCAGAATGCACAAGGGTAAACACAACCCAATTCAGTTTTCTTTTCTTGAGTTCCTCGATGTCCTTGAGCGTAAGGGATCCAGATGCTAGATTTCTTGGATTGGCGTAGTCTTCGCCAGATTCCATGCGGAAGTTTTCAAAGTCATCGTAGGAGATCACAGCCTCTCCACGTAAGACAAGGTGGCCTTTTTCCTTGATCTTGGCAGGGATCCCTTGGATCCCTGGCGCTAGGTGTGTGATGTTTGTGCCGATGTGGCCATCCCCACGGGTAACGACTTTCGACAATTTGCCCTTGTCGTATGTCACGACAAGGGTTAGGCCATCGAGCTTCATCGACAGATAGACGGGCTTGCCCATCGCCCACTTCACCACATCCTCGACTTTTTTTGTCTTGGCGAGGGAAAGGGCGGGGAATTCGTGGGGTTCTTTCTCACCAACCACTTCATCCGCCTGCACGTTGTTCGTTGGGCTGCCAGGTAGGACTTCTCCAGTTTCTTCCTCCAATGCCTTGAGTTTGTCGAAGAGTTCGTCCCATTCGTGGTCTGACATGATTTCGGGCTTGCCGTTGTAGTATGCATCGCTTGCTTCTGTGAGTTGGTTGATGTATTGGCGCATCAATGCGATTTTCTCGTCCATCATTCTTCCCCCTTTCTTAGCGCAGGGTCGTCTTTGTCTATCATCTTGACGCTGATTGGAAAGCCAAATGCAATCTTCAGCTTGTCGCCTGCCTTGACAACGACACCATTGCCATATTCCTCGTGAACAACATGGTCTTTTACCTTGTATTCTCCGCTTGCGGCTGTATTCGAGACTACCGTCAAGCGTTCATGGGTTGCTTTCAATTTGCGGATTCCGTGGCCTTTGAATGCGATTTCGGCGACTTCTCCTTCCACTTTGACCACAATGCCACTGCCGTATTTCACATCCGTCACAATCGCTCCCGGCGCAATGGCGTTAGGGCGTTTCTTGGGTTGTGCTTCCTTGGCTTTCTTTTCCATGTTTGGCATAAATGATGATGTGCGGGTAGGACGGTCATCCCGTGTTCCACGCTGTCCCCAGGAACCAGGCATGCTGGAATAGCCACGGGTTGGGGTGCCAATGTGCTCGATATAGCGCTCATCGATCTCCTTGATGAAAATCGATGGTTCGCTGCTGGATCGCTGAATGAAGTTGTATCCTTCTGTTTCAGTCAAATACAGCTTTTTCCTGGCACGGGTGAAGGCGACATAGGCAAGCCTTCTTTCTTCTTCCATTCCCCTGCTGCCGCTATCGTCCATTGCCCTTTGGTTGGGGAACACCGATTGCATCATGTCGGTCACAAACACATAGTCGAATTCCAGTCCCTTGGCGCTATGGACGGTCATCAGCTTGACGCTTTCGCCGCTTTGCGCTTCTTCACGGTCGGTATAAAGGGAAATCATCTGGAGATATTCATCCATCGTGGAGCCAGGGTTTTGCTCGGTGTATTGGTTGATGTCCTGGATCAATGCCTTGACGTTTTCGATGCGTTCGTCTTCGTTTTCCTCCATTAACATCGACATATAGCCGCTTTCATCCAAAATCTTCTTCATGACGGAAGCAGGCGTTGCATGGGGATCACGGGCCTCTTGCGACCAACGCTCTGCCTTTGCGACAAGGGCGCTTGTCGCGCTGCCTGCCTTGCCGGAGAGCGGGTTTTCCGTTCTTACCAGCTCATACATGGTGATGTTGCGCGCCCTTGCCTCGGAAAGCAGGGTATCCAGGGATTTTGCTCCAACGCCACGCTTTGGCCTGTTTACGACTCTTTCGAATGCCAGATCATCGTGGGTCAGCGCCAAGCGCAGGTAGCACAATGCATCCTTGACCTCTTGTCTGTCGTAGAAGCGCACGCCGCCAAAGATGACATGCGGGATACGGTGCGCCATGAACACCTTTTCCTTGACGCGGGAAAGGTAGTTGGAGCGATAGAGAAGAGCAATGTCGTTGTACGATACGCCTTTGGCGTGGAGATCCTCGATCTTTGCGGCGATCCATTCCGCCTGCATGTCGTCGTCCTCAGCATGGTAGTGCGTGATCTTTTCATCGGATTCCTTGCGGGTGAACAGCTCTTTCTCGATTCTGTTTATATTGTTTTTGATAACACTATTGGCTCCATTCAGGATGGCCGGGGTGGAGCGGTAGTTCTCGTTGAGCACGATTGTCTCTGCGCCAGGGAAGCTCTTGGCAAAATCCATGATGATCGATACATCTGCCCCACGCCATGTGTAGATCGTTTGGTCGGGGTCGCCCACGACGTAGATTCCCGTGTTGTCTCCAGCAAGAAGCTTGATCAGCTGGTATTGGTTTGCGTCAATGTCCTGGAATTCATCGACCAGAATGTACTCATATCGCCTTTGCCAGCGTTCCCTGGCTTCGCTATAATCGCTCAGCACCTGTAGTGCCATCAAGATCAAGTCGTCAAAGTCAAGCGCCTGCATCTCCTTGAGGCGATGGATATACCACGCGTATATATCCGCTAGACGGATATCGTCTAGGTAGTTTCCTGCCGCAGCCTTGGCTTCCTGGACCGAGACGCCACTAGTCTTGTTGTGGGAGATATAGGCGACTACACTGCCTGGGCTGAAGTCCTTGGCGGGGATGTCAAGTGCCTTCATGGCTTGCTTCACAATGCTCTTTTGATCTTCAGCATCAATGATCGTGAAGTTCTTGGGATAGCCAAGGGCATCGATTTCCTGGCGCAGGATGCGCACGCACAGGGAGTGGATCGTGGAGATCCATGGCGTTGTGTCCGTGCTTTCCAGCATTCCCTTGACTCTTTCCTTCATCTCGTTTGCCGCCTTATTGGTAAACGTGATCGCCAGGATCTTGAACGGGCGCACATCCTCTTCCTCGATCAGATAGGCAATGCGCATGGTCAAGACGCGTGTCTTTCCCGATCCCGCCCCGGCGATGATGCGCAGGTGTTTCGCATCGGAAAGCACTGCCTTCCTTTGGTTTTCGTTTAACAGCGATAGATCAATCATGAGTTGCTTTGCGTCCTCCTTTGCAAGGACATTATTCTATCGCATTTCCCGCGATATCACAATTCCAACGGATGCATGATTCCATGGTATAATACCGCCGAGGTGCGTTTATGACATATATAGCAAACCGATGGAAAAATTATACCCTTGTCGATGCCGGCAACGGGGAGAAGCTTGAGATATGGGGCGATGTCCTTTTGCGCCGCCCGGATCCTACCGCCATTTGGCCTATCAACCCGCAGGAAAGCCGTTGGAAAGAGGCTGATGCCGTGTACCAGCGTTCATCCACCGGCGGGGGGCATTGGGAATACAAGCGGAAATTGCCGGAGGATTGGACGATCACGTACGATGACTTGTCGTTCAAGGTGGCTCCCACGGGATTCAAGCATACCGGCCTGTTCCCTGAACAGGCCGTAAACTGGGATTGGATGAAAGAGAAAATCCAATCGCGCCAGTCGGAGAATATCCGCATTCTGAACCTTTTCGCCTATACCGGTGCAGCCACCATGGCTTGCGCCATGGCAGGCGCAAGCGAGGTCGTCCATGTCGACGCCAGCAAGGGAATGGTGCAATGGGCAAAGGAAAACATGTCGCTCAATGGCTTGAATGATCGCCACATTCGTTTCATCGTCGACGATTGCGTCAAGTTCTGCCAAAGGGAAAAGCGTCGAGGGCGCACATATCACGGCATACTGATGGATCCGCCAAGCTATGGGCGTGGTCCTTCGGGGGAAATGTGGAAGTTCGAGAAAGAGATCGTCTCTTTGTTGTCGTGCGCCATCAGCCTGCTTGATGAAAACGCCTTGTTCCTGTTGGTCAACAGCTATACGGCGGGTTTCTCGCCCATTGTGCTGGATAACCTGATGCAAATGGCGTTGGAAGGCTCAAAGCTGTCTGGCGTGGTGGAAACGGGCGATATTGCCCTGCCCTTGGCAAGCCGCAAGATGCTGTTGCCGTGCGGGATATTGGGAAGATGGTCGCCACAATAAAGGTTCTTTACGAAGACAACCATGTGCTTTGCCTGGCAAAGCCTGTCAATATGCCCATTATGCCCGATGCATCGGGCGACATGGACTTGTTGACAATGGCCAAGGCATGGCTCAAGGAGAAGTATGGAAAGCCAGGAAACGTATACCTAGGGCTTGTCCATCGGCTGGATAGGCCGGTGGGAGGAGCCATGGTCTTCGCTAAAACAAGCAAGGCGGCTTCACGCTTGTCCGATGCGGTGCGTAAACAGCTGTTGGAAAAGACATACCTTGCGATCATCGAGGGATCGATGAAACAGAAGGAAGGAACGCTTGTCGACTATCTCGCCAAGGATGAAAAGACAAACACCAGCCATGTCGTTGACAAAGACCATGGCAAGAAATGCATCTTGCATTATGCGGTGCTGGGGGAAAGAAACGGGCTTTCGCTCGTCAAGATCCGCCTGGTAACCGGACGTTCCCACCAAATACGGGTGCAGTTTGCGTCTAGGGGATTGCCTCTTTTGCATGATCAGCGCTACAACAAAAACGCAACAAAGGGACAGATTGCCCTGCATGCTTCTATGCTTTCGTTCCCCCATCCCACCACAAGGCAACAGATTGTTGTTTGCGACTTGCCGCGCCATGAAGGCGCGTGGTCGTTGTTCGAGAATAAACTATATGACACAGCCAAGGAAACCGAACATGCCTAGCAAGAAAAGACGCATCAGGTATGACCGCATCTTTATGATCTTTGCGGCATTGTCGGTTGTCGCATGCATCCTGACGATTCCCTTTGCCTTGATGGACAGGGGATTGAAGAAGCTGGGATATGAAAAACAGGATATCCAGATGATCAAGGAGCTTGGGCTTGAGGATGAGATCATTGCATTGGATCTTTACTCGCCTTCCCTGGTGGATGCATTGCGCAATGGGACGCTGTATCCCGAGATCTTGCCGTTGTATGGCGTAAAAAGCTCCCTGGATCCCTTGGACGCATTGCTCGCAAGAAGATTGATGGACAAGGGATACGAGGAAGACCAAATCGTATCGCTGTATGAAAAGCTTTTGTTCAACGAGCTTGCCCCATTGCTCGTCTTTGACTACCAATGGGATGAGACGGATTATATCGAGGATTGCCTAAAAAACCGCGAGAATAATTCCATTGCGTCTTTCTCTTTGGATGGGAAGTATCGAAAAGCCTATGCCAATGCAAAATGTGCGAGCAATCCAGAGTCTCTTTCCACGCTTGTGTCTTTTTCCAGCTATCTGCCAAGCGAATATGAGCCAGCCGAGCTGGAGGATATTCCAACACGCTACGGGGTCAAAGATGTGTCTTTGGCGAAGGAAGCCGCCCAAAGCATTATCATGATGGCGCAAGAGGCGTATGAGACTTCCGGTGCATTCTATGTCTCCGTTGGCTATCGTTCCAACCAAACACAGGCAAAGATGTATCAGTCGATTTTGGCACAATCGCGCGACAATACCTCGGCAGATGCCAAGTGTATCCGTCCAGGGTTTTCCGAACACCAGACGGGTCTAGCGGTGAATATCGCAAGCAGCGCGCAGCCAGAGCTGCCTTTTGACGAGACATGGACAAAGCAATGGCTGGACAATCGGGCTGCTGCTGCAGGCTGGATACAGCGCTATCCCTTGGGCAAGGCATCCATCACCGGCATTGGCGATGAACCCGACCACTATCGTTATCTTGGCAGGGAGCTTGCGATCCTTGTCGCAGACAGCCAGCTGACCTTCGATGAATATCATGCACTATACCTGGCAGAATGGAACAATCCCGATCTGATCCCCAGCAACAAGATTCTAAACGCCATATCCAACTACCAAGCCGAAAGAAATGAAAACGATCCAGATTAACTGGATCGTTTTCTTATTTTTCCATGAACGCAAAAATCTCCTCACGCCGTTTTTCCATGTCCCTGTATCCTAGGTCATACAATTCTTGGGCGTTGGCGGAATCGATGTGCCATCTTGAAGCCTTGATGGTTTCGGTTGGATTGACATAGAGGCATGTGCCGTTTTCCACCATGTTCTTCACAATGCCGATCTGCTTGTAGTAGTTCAAGTGGCGTACGCCATAATCCTTGACGATCTGCGGGCAATCCCTGTATAAAACACGCATCATTGCCTTGACCATGGGGGAACCTGGCTTGCGGACATAGTCGTCTGGCTTTGTCGTGATGACCATGCATTTGGTGCATCCCTTTTCCAAGGCTCTTTCTATCGGAATCATCTTGGTGATCCCACCATCTAGGTATTTCCTGCCCTTGTATTCCACAACGGCGGAAGCGACCGGCAAGGCGCAGGAAGCTCGCAAGAGAACTAGGTCGGGATCCAGGTCTTGCGCCTTGATCCAAACTGTTTCTCCCTTTCCCAGGTCGTAGAGCCCTACCTCCATCTCAATGTCCGATTCGATGAGTTCATGGATATCCATGTGTTCCTTGCCAATGAGGCATTCATCGAAAAGATATCCATAGGCCACATAATGCCCTTCCTTCAGGAATGCCCTTAAGCCAACGAACTCCTTGCTTGGCGCGACATGCACCGCCATGAAATGCGCCGTGTGGTTGTCATGCACAAGATAGCATGCAAGACATACCGCCCCGGAGGATATCCCAACGTTATAGTCAAATGTTATATTGTTGTCGTTTAGCCATGCCAGCGCCCCGGCGGTAAAAGCGCCTCTGACGCCACCGCCTTCCAGCACAAGCCCAATTCTATCACTCATATTCTATCTCCTTATATTCCAAATTCATACAAATGGCACAAATAAATTCAATATTCCCCGCATCACCTTGACAGCCAGTAATGTATCCGCAATGTCTTGTTGGGTTATTTCCCTTGACAATTCGATGGATTCCAGGAAATCTTTCTTGACATACGGTATGCTGGGGGTGTCACGCATCAAAATTCCTGCCTCGAAATGCAGGAAATAGCTCCTGTAGTCCATGTTTGCCGATCCCACGATGGCATACTTGTCATCGCACACAAAGTTTTTCGCGTGGTCAAAGCCTGGGGTGTATTCATACACCCTGACCCCTGCGCCAATGAGCCTTTCGTAGTTTCCCTTGGTGATCTGGTTGACAAAAAACTTGTCTGGAACCGCTGGAACCAAGATCCTTACATCGATGCCGTTTTTCGCCGCAAGCATCAATGCGTCCAACATTTCCTCATTTGGGATCAGGTAGGGTGTGTCAATGTATATGTATTTCCTGGCGACCTTTACCATGTTCAATTGGTAGCTGAGGCTTGTTTGCTCTCCATCCGTCGGTGAGTCGGAATAAGGCTGGTATGCCCCGCCATCCGAAACGAATTCATGTCTGTCGCGGTATTGCCTGTAGTCCAGGAATTCGCTTCCCTTGCGGCAATACTCCAGCATGCCAAGAAACATCACGGTAAAGCTCCAGACAGCATCTCCCTCGATGCGAATGGCGCTGTCTTTCCATTTGCCAAAGCGTTTGATGCGATTGACGTATTCATCGGCCATATTGATCCCGCCGGTATAGGCGAAACGATTGTCGATCACCGTGATCTTGCGGTGATCCCTGTTGTTCATCGTCACCAGCAGGCGGGGTGTAATCTTGTTGAAGCAATACACTTCAACGCCGATTTCCTCCATCCTTCGCCATGCCTTGCGGGACATGGTAAGGCAACCAAAGTCATCATAGATCAGCTTGACTTCCACGCCTTCGGCAATCTTCTGTCTCAGGACTTCGATCAATTCATCGAGGCATTTTCCTTCGTCAAAGATGAAATATTCCATGAAGATGAAATGCCTTGCCTTGCGCAAGTGGGACAGGTAGTCCTTGAACCATTTCTCGCCCGAGGAAAAGTAATACGAACTGGTGTTCTTATAGACGGGAAAGCCTAGGCTTTCACTGCCATAGTGGAACATCATGTCGTCGTCTTTCTCGGAAATGACCAACAGGTTGTCCATGGAATGGTTGGTCTTGATCGTCCCGTTCATCAGTGATTTGGGAATACGCTTGTTTCCCGCGATAAAATACAAGGGAACCCCGACAATCGGCACCGACAGCAACAAGAAGACCCACGCGATCTTGTAGGATGGATCCTCGAAGCGGTTGATGACCCTCACGCAAGTCGCAATCCCCAGCATGTTCAATACCGGCAAGATCTCATACGCCAGGGAAATATTATAGATCATCATCACCAGCAAGCCGAACTGCAATAAGACAAGCGGGGCAACAATGACAAGCTTTGATGTCAACAGCTTCAGTATCTTTCTCATGGATACATTATATCCCCTTGGGCATTAGAGATTAAGAATGTAGATGTTCTTGATGTATTCTTTTCTCCGGTATAGCCAATGGTACCTAGGGACACGGGCGTTTGGCTCGACCAAGGTCGCGCCAAGGCGTTCGATTGTCCTGAGCGATGGGATATTTTCCGGAGAGCAGGTGACGTATAGCTTCTCCATGTGGTATTTATCCCTGGCAATCGCCATCATCAGCATTGAGGCATAATAGGCATATCCATTGCCTCGAAAGGGTTCAAAGACTCGATAGCCAAAGTTTCCCGCGTAGTACAGTTCCTCGTTGTCGCCAAAGCGCAAATCGCACTCGCCGACAATCTCCCCATCGCTGTGTCTGACAATCCTGTAGGTTACGGAATCAAAGGGCATCCTGGATGATACCTCTAGGTCGACCACTTCGCCAAATACCTTGTTTTTTTGAAACAACTGCAACAAAAACATGCGCAACGTTCCTTTCCAAGCATATTCTCACAACAATTCCAATCCAACCTTGCCGTGGGTATATGCGCCAGCGCAATAGCCGATGATGCTACGGATATTGGCGCTTCCTGTATATTTTCCAACAAAAAGATCATTTTGAAAAGACAGCGAATGTCAATCCGCTGTCTTTTCAATGATTTGAATGTATTTTTCCCTAAGTCTTTGGTGTTGTTCTTGGGAGAGTTGGTCTTCATCGGATTCCGGGATGAAGTTGTCCACCAGGGATATCTGCGACCCAGTGAAAACACCCGCCTTGATGCCAAAGACCTCTGGCACATAGAACACCGGTTGCCCCGAGGAATCTTTGTCGAATGTATCGGACAACAGGTCTTCCGCCTTGTAGTATTCTTCGATGCTTCCTTCGTGCAAATCAACCACGTATGCCGTGACGCCTGTCTCAAGGATTGCCTCGTTCAAGATGGGAATGGCTCTTTGGCAAAAGTCGCAATCCGTCTTGCCAATGTAGACGATGCCACTGCCTCCTTCCTCCACCATCTTGAACATCTCGCCCCAGGAAATGGATTGGAAGTCGCCTGTTTCTTCGCCAATCCACTCGTAGCCAGACATATCTGCCGATGTGGACGCGATGGGAACAGGGCTTGTGATCGTCAATGGCTTGCCAGAGGCAGGAGCGGCGCAAGCGCATAGCGAAATGCCCAAGAGAGCCGCAAAAAGCTTTCGCATCAAGCGATTTTCTCCACTGCCGTTGTCTCGTAGAAGGAATCGATCTTCCCTCTTGTCGCAAGGCCTTTTGTCAACATTGTCGCAATACCGCAGCTAGCCCCAAAGCGGAAACTGTCGATGGCATCCTTTGTGCGCAGGTAGTTCATCAGGAAACCGGCAACCATGGAGTCGCCAGTGCCAACGAAATTGACCACCTGGTCCGCATTGACAAGAACACTTTCAAACGCGCCATCCTTGTTAAACAACAATGCCTTCTCGTTGTCTAGGATAACAATCAAATGTTCAGCGCCTGCCTCGATGACACGCTTGCCCAAGGCAACGACTTCATCCAGTGTTTCAGGGGTTTCATCGAACAATGCCCCTAGATCCAGAGGACTGTTGGCCTTGATCAAGAACGGATTGCATGGCAACAAGCTGTTGATGATGTAGGGATTTGTGTCCAGGATGATCTTCACCCCGTTTGCCATGCAGTCCTTCAACATGGCAATGACATCGTCCTGCAGGTATTCTTGCGTGACGCCCGCAAGCACCAGATAATCGCCTTGCGTGCAACGCGAAACCTTTTGTATCAAATTCTGCATGTCTTCATGCGTGATGACCGGACCCGCCGCATTCAAATCGGTCGAGCCATCGGCGGAACACTTGACGTTGATGCGCGTATGCCCATGGGTATATGTGAACAACGGACGGATTTCCTCGTACTTGGCGAGAAGCGTGACATAGAAGTCCTTGGTGAATCCTCCGATAAAGCCAAACGCACTGGATGGAATCCCCAGGTTGTTGAGGACAATGGAGACGTTGATTCCCTTGCCGCCGGCCTCGTAGTACTCCAGGGAACTGCGGTTTGTGACATGGGCGGAAAGTTTTTTATCAAACTCCATGTAATAGTCCAATGACGGATTCATTGTGCATGTAAAAATCATGATTGCACCTCCTTCGCAATCAAATCCACGATATTGAGAATGACATCCCTTGCCATCTCCAGCTCCTCCATGACGCAATATTCATAGCGTCCATGGAAGTTTCCGCCGCCATTGCCCAAATTCGGGCAAGGAAGCCCCATGAAGGAGAGCCTTGCGCCATCGGTGCCACCCCTGACGGGTTCGCACAATGGCGTAATGCCTAGGCGCTTCATCGCCTGTGTCGCAATCACGATACATTCCGGATTTGCATCGATGACTTCCTTCATGTTGCGGTAGGAATCGCGTATGTCGACCTTGATCGTGCCTTCCCCATAGACGCTGTTGAGATAGCTTGCGGCATTCTTCAATATATCCTTCTTTTTTTCCAGCAATCCTGCATCATGGTCGCGCAGGATGTAGGAAAGCAATGCATGTTCGCATGCGCCTCTCATGGAGATCAAGTGGATGAAGCCATCCCTTCCCTCGGTATGCTCGGGGCGCATGTGCCTCGGCAACAGGGAGTTGAACTCGCAGGCAACGCTTGCAGCATTGATCATCTTGCCCTTGGCTGAGCCTGGATGGATCGTGAAGCCGTTGAACTCCACTTCCGCGCTTGCGGCGTTAAACGTTTCGCTCGATAGCTCGCTCACTGTGCCGCCATCCATTGTGTACGCGAAATCCGCGTTGAATTTCTCGACGTTGAAGTATTTTGGCCCATTGCCTATCTCCTCGTCGGGTGTAAACGCGATGGCGATGTCGCCATGGGGCGTGTCTTTGTTTGTCTTTAGGTATTCCAACGCTTCCATGATACATGTGATCCCAGCCTTGTCATCGGCACCCAAAAGCGTATTTCCATCCGTGACCATCAAGGTCTTTCCCTTAAGGTTTCGCATGGCGGGGAAATCGTCCATGCGCAAGACGACTTCTTCGTTCAACTGGATATCGCAGCCATCAAATCCCTCAATGATCCTTGGCTTCACGTTTGCCCCGGAAAAATCCGGCGCGGTGTCCATGTGCGCCAGGAAACCAACTGTCTTGCTAGGATGACCAAGGTTGGATGGAAGCCTGCCATACACATAGCAATGCTCGTCCAGCTCTACATCTTCCAATCCAAGCTCCTTGAGTTCTTTTACCAACATGCGTGCCAAATCAAACTGTTTCTGGCTGGAAGGGGTTTCCCCTTCGTTATTGGGGTCGGATTGGGTATCGATGCTACAATACCGCATCAATCTTTCTTGTGCGCTCATCCAGGATCCTTTCTAAGCTGAAAGCGTTCTGAAGGAATGCTCGTATTGCATTCCGTATTCCACTTTCCGCATCACTTCCTCATCGACTAACTCGGCCAGGATCGCCCGAGCAAACTCAACGGTCGCTCCCATGCCCCTGCCGGTGATCAGATTGCCATCCTTGACAGCAAGCTCTTGCATGAAGCAGCCGCCATAGGAAGCATCGTCAAAGGATGGGAAGCATGTGTACTTGCGTCCCTTGAGCATTCCCTGATGGCCAAGGATGGAAGGAGCGGCGCAAATGGCGCATGTCAGCTTGCCATTGTCAAAATGCGACTTCATCGCCTCTACGACTGGCGCAAATGCCTCTAGGTTCTGCGTTCCAAGCTTTCCGCCAGGGAAGATCAGAACATCATACGATGCAGGATCAATCTCAGAAAACAGTTTGTCTGCCAGAATCACGACCTTCTGGGAGCTTTTCACCAAAAGATCGTTGCCAATCGCCACTGTATCGATCAAGACCTGTCCCCTGCGCAGGATATCCACGGTAATCAAGGCTTCGCATGGCTCGAAGCCTTCCGCTAGGAAAATAGCACATTTCATACGTTTTCATACCTCGCTATTGAAAGTATACCAGAAGCCTCAGAAATCTGGAACAGATTTCTACAAGGCGTCCGATTATACAAGCCAAAGAATTCGTTGCCATGCCAGGCAATGACAAAAGGAGATGTTTCCACCTCCCTTTATTTCATGTAGCTTCTAAGAATTCCCTTCAAATGCATGATGGATGCCTTTGCGATGTCCATCTCGTCTTCATCCAGCCGATATCTTTGCGGGATGGAGCCAAACTCCGGGTAGCAGTATTCCATGAAGCCCGCTGGAACCTGGTATTGCCGCACCGTGCAATCCACCTTGGCTTTTTCCAGATGACTCTTGTAGTTCTTGAAGCGCTCATCATGCGTATCATCTTCACTCATGAACAAGACATATGGCGTGGCATGCAGGAATGCATCGCACATCCTGTTCATCGATTCATCCAGCAATGGGTAGCAGGCGACCGTTACGGCCAAATCCAAGCCCCTTTCCTTGAGCAGAGTCAATGCGCCAAGTCCCATCAAGGCTCCCCCGCCAAAGGCAACCATGGCGCTTTTTGCCATGTCGACGCCATAGAGCACGCTGTTGGACGCAATATGCATGATGACATCCGCAATCTCGTCCTGGGGATAGGGAGCCGGCTGTACATCGAACGTCGTGTAGTCGATATTGTATACAACCGCTCCAAGGTCTTCCATCAGCTCATTGCAGAATGTATCGTCTTGGTCTGCCGTGCCATCCACGGTCATGCCTCCATGCAAGACAAACACAACCGGTTTTCTTCCTTCTCCTTTTGGGATATAGCGGATTGCCTTGACTTCTCCTTTGCCTGCCCGCTTGAAACTGATTCTTGTCCCAAGAACCTTTTCCTTCCGCATGGCGTTTCTTCCCGCTTCCAACCGCTTTGCCAGTGATTTCTGCAGTGCCTCGGGGTGAAAGCGATAGTATAGGTTGATCGCCAGCAAGACCAATGCCAGCACAATCAATGTGTTTAGTATGAAATTGGCCATGTTCTTCCTCCTGTTTTTTTATTTTAACATAAAAAAACAGGGCATGCCTTGCATTCCCTGTGTTAGTCGGCGTCCTCATCCTCCAGCTTGCCAAGCTCCCTGGCATGCCTTCGGCGATCAATCGCCGTCAAATACTTCTTGCGTACCCTGATGTCGGTTGGCGTCAATTCCACCAATTCATCGTCGTTGATGAACTCAATGGCTTCCTCTAGCGACAAGACACGGGGTGGAACAAGCTTCATCGCTTCATCGTTTCCCGTTGAACGCACCGCCGTCATCTTTTTGTTCTTGATCGGATTGACACCCATGTCCTTGTTTTTAGAGGACACGCCAATGATCATTCCCTCGTAGACAGGCGTTTGCGCGCCAATGAAGAGCTGTCCTCTTTCCTGGATGTTCCAAAGGGCATATGTCATTGCCCCGCCTGTCTCGGTCGAGATCAATGCGCCATTCTCCCTTTGCGGGATTTCGCCTTTCCATGGCTCGTAGTCCGCCAATCGTTGCACCAGCGTTCCTTCGCCATGCGTCATGTTAATGAAATCCGTCCGAAAGCCAATCAATCCCCTGGTTGGAACCATATAGGTGATCCTGGTGTATGTGCCAATGTCCTCCATGTCGTTCAACATGCCCTTGCGCATGTTCAATGCGCTGATGACGCTGCCGGAATATTCCGTTGGAACATCAAGGACGACTTCCTCGACTGGCTCGCATGTCGTGCCATTGATCTTTTTGAGGATAACCTCGGGACGAGAGACAGCCACCTCGTATCCTTCCCTTCTCATCTGTTCCAAGAGAATCGTCAAGTGCAACTCGCCTCGACCGGAAACCTTGAAGGTATCGGTGGATTCGGTTTCTTCGACCTTAAGGCCGACATTGACCTCGAGTTCCTTGGCAAGTCTTTCGCGGATATTGCGGGAAGTGATGTATTTTCCCGTCTGGCCGGCAAACGGGGAATCGTTGACCATGAAATTCATCGAAAGCGTCGGTTCTTCGATCTTGATGGAAGGCATTGGCTCCACAATGCCCTCAGGGCATAATGTATCGCCAATGTTGATGTCGGGAATGCCGGAAACCATGCATATCTCGCCACACTGGATCGCTTCGGCAGGCAGCCTGCTGAGTCCCTTGTATATGAACACCTGGTTTGTCTTTCCCTTGTGGCTAGAGCCATCCGCATTGCATACCTCGTAAGTGGTTGCTCCCTTCAATGTCCCTCGGTAGATCCTGCCAATGCCAAGACGACCGATATAGTCGTCGTATGCCAAGGCGGAAACCTGCATCTGAAGCGGCTCTTCGCGAAGATCGGGATAGAATTGCGTATGATGGATGATTGTCTCGAACAACGGAACAATGTCGTTGTTTGTGTCATCTGCTTCATAACGCACGATTCCCTCGCGCGCAATGCCATAGAGAATCGGGAAATCCAGCTGGTCGTCCGTTGCATTGAGTTCCAGGAACAAGTCGTAAACCTCGTCGATGACCTCAATGGCACGCTGTTCCTGCTTGTCCATCTTATTGATGACAAGAATCGGGCGCAAGCCGCACTCCAGGCTCTTTTGCAGGACGAAACGCGTCTGCGGCATTGGTCCCTCGGCGGAATCCACCAGCAAGATCACGGTGTCCACCGTGCGGATAATACGCTCTACCTCCGAGCTAAAATCGGCGTGTCCCGGCGTATCGACAATGTTGATTTTATAATCCTTGTAGGTGACCGAGCAGTTCTTTGAATAGATCGTAATGCCCCTCTCCCTTTCAAGGTCGTTTGAATCCATGATGCAGTCGATGACCTTCTCGTTGTCCTTGAACACATGGCTCTGCTTCAGGAACGCATTGACAAGAGTGGACTTTCCTGCATCGACATGCGCAATTACAGCGATGTTGATAATCTTCTGATAATCCATTGCTTTACCTCTTTTGCAAAACGCAAGTATTATATTCAAAACCCTTGGTCTGGGCAATAGTCATGCATAAAAAAGAATCCTCTGATCGGATTCTTTATATTATCCAGGCTTATGTCAGAACTATCTTCTCTTCCTGTTCTTTTTACGCGCTGCCTCGCTCTTCAGCCTTCTCTTGACGCCAGGCTTGACATAGTACTCTTTCGCCCTCGCTGCAGCCAAAACACCACTATTGTTAACCTGCCTCTTGAACCGCCTCATCGCATCATCAATTGTCTCGTTTTCTTTTACTACTACTCTTGGCATACTCTATCTCCTTCTATATGTATAGATGAATCCATCTGCTTAGCGATGTCCCATCAACGCAAAAACCATGATATCAGGTATCCGCCTATATATTATGGACAATTGTGGATTCATTTGCAAATGTTTTATCGTCTTTTTTCATGATTTAGCGAGAATAACTGCTTCATATGGCGCAAGCCTGCCTGTTTCATAGGCACCTGTTGCCATCAGCACGCTGCCTGTTGCGTCAAGCGTAATAGCGTTGCAAGACAAATTTGCGTATATCTCAATGGTTTCCTGCTCATTCGCGCGCCTGTACGCAATAACGCATGGATCATCCGCCATGATTTCCTGCCAATCGCCATCCACCAGGGCACGGTGTTCCTTGCGCAGCGTTGCTAGCGCGCGGTAATACGAAAGAACGGAATCAGGATCCTTGGCTTGCGCCTTGACATTATCGCTGCGGTAGTCTTCGTGTACGCCTAGCCATGGTTTTCCCGAGGTAAAGCCGGCGTTGGGGGTATCATCCCATTGCATCGGCGTGCGGGCGTTGTCACGCGAGAAGCGCCGCACAGCCGCCATTGCTTCTTCGTCTGAAAAACCTTCGTCCTTGGCATATTGGAACTGGCCAAAGGTAGAGATATCGTTGTAGTCGTCCAAGCTGGCAAAACTCGCGTTTTGGTAGCCAAGCTCTTCCCCTTGGTAGACAAATGGCGTCCCGCGCAGGGTCAAAAGGATCGTTGCCAACGTCTTTGCGGCAAGTTTTTTATCGGGGCAAGCGGGAAGGAAATGATCGATGGAACGTGGCTTGTCGTGGTTTTCAAAAAACGCCGGATACCAGCCATTGTCACGCGTGGCTTCCTGGGAGTCGCGCAATGCCTTCTTCAAATCGGATATCGTCCAATCCTGCGGCTTGCACCAAAGCTCGATCCCGACAAAGTCAAGGTTGATGTGGGAAAACTCAAACAACATATCAAACGCACCATCCTTGCCTACCCAATATTTTAATTCATCCGGTCCAACGCCATTTGCCTCGGCAACGGTAAACACATCCCTGCCAGAGCACACCTCGCGCTTGAACTCATGGAGATACGCCAATATCCCTGGTTGGTTGGCGGTCATGTCATGCACCGAGATCATGCCATCTTCGCCATCTGTCTTTTCACTCCAACGGATTTCATCGGGTTTTTTCACGTATGTAATCGCATCAATGCGGAATCCTCCCGCGCCTTTGTCCAGCCAAAAGCGCGCCGCATCATACAACGCATGCCGCACATCTGGATTCGCCCAATTGAGGTCGGGTTGTCCTGGCGCAAATGTATGCAGGCAGTACTGGTCGCGCGAAGGACAATACCGCCACGCCGATCCACCAAAGATAGAACGCCAGTTGCTTGGCTCTTTGCCATCCACGCCATCGCGCCACACATACCAATCGCTCTTGGGATTGTCGCGCGAGGAAGCGGATTCGATGAACCAGGGATGTTCATCGGAGGTATGGTTGAACACCAGATCCATGACGATGCGTATGCCATGTTCCCTTGCCTTTGCGAACAGCTCGTCCATGTCCTCCATCGTGCCGAAGGAGGGATCAATGGATGTATAGTCAGAAATATCGTAGCCATTGTCGCACATGGGCGACTTGCATACCGGCGTCAGCCACAATACGCCAACGCCCAGGCTTTCCAGATACCCTAGTTTCTCGATGATCCCTTTGATATCGCCTGTGCCGTTTCCCGTGGTGTCCTTGAAACTGCGGGGATATGCTTCATAGGCAATGGTCTCTTGCCACCATTTCAGTTTCTCGCTCATTTTTCTTATCCTTTTCCTAAAACAATGTGCGGGGATCGGTGTATTCATAGCCCTCGAAGCTATCCGCCACATTGCGGCATGTCAGTTTTCCATCATACGTGTTGATCGCCGAATACAGCGCATTGTTTCGATGGCATGCTTCCTCAAGCCCATGTCTTGCGATCAAAAGCCCATATCCTAGCGTTGCATTTGTCAGCGCAATGGTCGATGTGCGGGGAACTGCGCCAGGCATGTTTCCAACGCAATAGTGGATGATTCCATCGACCTTGTAAACGGGATCTGCATGCGTCGTGACATGCGATGTCTCGCCACATCCGCCCTGGTCGATCGCCACATCGACAAATACAGCGCCTTGCTTCATCTTGGATAGATAGCTTCTCTTGAACAACTTTGGCGCGGACTTGCTGGGAATCAAGACAGAGCCAACGACCAAATCCGCCATTGCCAAGGCTCTTTCAATATTTGCATCGTTTGATACAAGCGTATGGACCGCAGGGAACATGATCTCGAGTTCCTCTAGTCTCTTGAGGGATATGTCGATGACCGTGACATCGGCTCCCATGCCCAAGGCAATGCGGCAAGCGTTTGTTCCAACCGTTCCACCGCCAAGGATGACAACCTTTCCTTTTGGCGCACCAGGAACACCCGCCAACAAGATGCCTTCTCCTCCGTATGTCTTTTCCAGGTATTTGGCTCCTTCCTGGATGGACAGTCTTCCTGCAATCTGGCTCATCGGAATAAGCAACGGCAGCGATCCGTCTTTTTCCATCAGCGTCTCATACGCAACACCCTTTACCTTGGCTTTGAGAAGCGCGTCCATCTGTTCCTTGTCCGCCGCCAGGTGCAGATATGTGTACATGATCATTCCCTCGTGGAAATAGCCATATTCGACTGGCAATGGCTCCTTGACCTTGATCATCATGTCCACGGCGTCATAGACTGCCTTTGGATCGTCCAAAAGCGTTGCACTGGCGGCTTCATACTCTTCGTCCATGAAGCCTGAGCCAACGCCTGCGCCTTTCTCGACGAACACCATGTGACCTTCTTGCGCATAAATCCGTGCATGGTCTGGCGTTAGGCCAACGCGAAACTCATTGTCTTTGATTTCCTTGACACAACCAACTCTCATTATTGAAACCTCCTCAATCTGTATGAAAAACACAAAAGACCGCCTCAGGCAGCCTTTTTTTCTTCAGTCTGCGCCGGATGGTATGTAGGAACTACCTCGGCAACCAATTGTTCCATTTGCCCCGTCTCGGTATGCGATGCCTCGATCAAGGCAAGCAAGTCTTTCTCGAACTTCTCATCGTCCATCTCGATGGGCTTGCCAATGAAGATCATGCTGTTGCGCGTCTTTTGCAAGCCTTCTTCGTTCATCAACAGTTCCTCGTACATCTTTTCGCCCGAGCGCAAGCCAGTGTAGATGATCTTGATGTCGACATCGGGGCGATAACCCGACAGCTTGATCAGGTTGCGCGCCAAGTCGTCGATCTTGACCGGCTTCCCCATGTCGAGGACAAAAATCTCGCCACCCATGGCATAGTAAGATGCCTGTAGCACAAGCGAAACCGCCTCGGGAATCGTCATGAAGTAGCGGATGATATTGGGATCCGTCACCGTGACTGGACCGCCTTCCCTGATCTGTTTCTTGAACAAGGGAATCACCGAGCCATTGGATCCTAGGACATTGCCAAAGCGAACCGCCATGTACGTTGTTTGCGGGTATTTCCTCTGGCACATCTGGATGATCATTTCGCACAAGCGTTTGGATGCGCCCATGATATTCGTCGGATTGACCGCCTTGTCGGTGGAAATCAACAGAAAACGCTGCACATTGTGGCTTGCGGCAGCTTGGGCAATGGTGTATGTTCCACCAACATTGTTCTTGATCGCTTCGCATGGCGAGTCTTCCATCAAAGGAACGTGCTTGTGCGCCGCCGCATGGAAGATAATATCGGGATGATGTTTCTCCAACACATCGTTGACGCGCGCCTTGTCCGTCACATCGCCAATCAAGGCAAGCAATTCAAGCTCTGGATGCCTGTGCTTCAATTCGAGCTGGATGTCATACGTCGTATTTTCATACACATCAAAGATCACCAGCTTGCGCACACCCGCATTAGCAATCTGTCGACAAAGCTCCGAGCCAATCGATCCACCGCCGCCTGTGACCATGACGGTCTTTCCCTTGAGCGAAGCGAAGATCTCGCGGTTATCGACCTTGATCGAGTCTCTTCCCAGAAGATCCTCGATCTCGACATTCCTCAATCGCGTTACCGACAACTGCCCGGAATAAAGCTCAAAAAGCCCTGGCACCGTCTTTAACTCGCATTCCTGCTCTTTGCATAAGTTCAATATTTCCGCACGGTTTGCCGGGGAGATATTGGAAATAGCGAAAATAATCGTATCAATATCGAAAGCCTTGACTGCCTCGGGGATCTTTTCCCTGCCGCCAACGCATGTAAAGCCTTCCAAGTCTCTTCCCCATTTGGCTGGGTTGTCGTCGATGATCGCCC
The DNA here is from genome assembly GCA_900315225.1 of uncultured Erysipelotrichaceae bacterium. Taxonomy (GTDB): domain Bacteria; phylum Bacillota_I; class Bacilli_A; order Erysipelotrichales; family Erysipelotrichaceae; genus Bulleidia. Next base: position 22,058 of record OMYM01000535.1, read on the forward strand.
TGATGACATATTCGCCATGGTCGCCAAGCTGGATATCCTTGATGATTTCCCGCGCCGTCTGGCCACCGCCGATCAACAGGATGTTCTGGTATTTCTCAGGCCGCGAATGCCACAACAGCAGCTGGTAGCGAAAGAAACGAATGCCAAACCGCGTGAGAATGCACATTCCAAGCGAAAGGATATACGCCATTAACAAGGTTAGCGCAGGCATGTCCAGCGTCAGGTAGATGATCAAATAGAAAAACGCAATGATCAAGTATGCGCCAAGGACACGGAACGCCTCGATAACCGAGGCATAGCGCCACACGCTGTGGTAAAGCCGCATTTGGTAGTAGACAAAGATCGAGCAAAGCGCATTGATGGGAACATATATGCTCATCCCGGAGATGGTCGCTTGCGGAATATTGCGCAACACGAAGCCATATTGAAGAGTCACAGCAAACAAGTTTGCGACAATGATCGAAAATATGTCAACGACCACCAAAAACAACAATCGGCGATTGTATTTCCATAGGTTAATATTTGTCATAAGAAACCCCTCACATTATAGCTCGTATGCTTTCGCTTGCGGCACCACTGTTTTCTTGCGCGCCTTTTTCTCCCTTGACTTCCTTTGCGTCTTCCGGGACTTCCTCCTCGCGTATCTTTGCTTCGAATTGTTCCTCTTCGTCTTCCCCCGCCAAGGATCCCAATGGATTGACGATGGAATTGTATTCCTCAATCAATTCGTCCGTCAGCGCCATCTCGATGAAATGCTTGCGCAAGCGGTACAGGTGGTCCTGGCTGATTTCATACTTCTCGGCTATTTCATGAAGCGACTTGCGCTGGATGAATGTTCTCCAGGAAACTGCTCGATAGGCTGGGGAGGGAATATTCTCGATCACCTTGTGGATCCATTCCAGCCGCGCGGTGTAGTACGCCATTTGCGCCTCGATCTCGTCTTTCTTCTCCAGCATCCTGATGAGCGGCCTCTCCTTGCGGGTGGGTGTCATGGGTTCCTGGTCAAATGGAACAGAATGAACGTTTTCCAAGCGGTATATCAAGACCGTCAGGTTGTCTTCAAGCCGCTTGACGCTGGATGTATAGAAGTCATAGTTGCGTGCTTCACGCTTAAATAGCGTATGCCTTTCCGTGCCCGTCTCAGAACTCATCTTCAAGTGCCTCCCTGAGCCATTTATCGACCATGACGCCAACGGTCTTCGCATTCATATGGTATTCCGACGCAACGTCAAGCCGTGTCCTGTTTTCCACATACAGCTCCCATACCAAAAGCTGCGCATTTGTGCCATGTCCCAGCGCAATCTTCTCCATCACTCGATCGACGAACTCAACGTCCGCCCTGAGGTATTCATAGTTTTTCTCAGCCAGCTTGTCAAGATTCGTCGGCATCGCGTCCACTTCCTCTTTTTCTTTTTTATACATCCGGCATGAGATCTTGAACATTTCAAGCTTATCTGTACGGCTCATCTCATCCTCCATTTTTTTTATTTTATCAAGAATCCATATCTCTTTACAACATCTTTCTTTTGATTGCTAGAAGCCTTGGCAATGATATATCATACAGAATATGGAAAACAAACACATTTTGCTCGGCCTGCTTTTCGTAGCGATTTCCTTCATTGCCGCATACCTGGTTGTTCTCACCCCGACCATGCAGGGCATTCCAGGCTTTTCCTCGACCGTCTTTGAGCGAGATGAAACAATGGCACGCTATGAGATCAAACGCGAAAGCATAACCTACCAGGATGCCCTTGAGGCATCCAACGCCCTTGGGGGAACACTAGCCACGCCTGGAACGCCAAACGAGTTCAACCGTCTTGTGCGCATTCTCGAAGACAGCGAGGATGCCGATTGTTTTTTTATCACCGGCTATGCATTCGATGAAGAAACAACTGCCTACATCTCGCCCGAAGGGGAGCAGTTCATCTTGTTTCAATACCTTGACCGCGATGCCTTGGCTACTCCAGGCACATGCCTTGTCCTGCATGTTGCGCCAAACAATTCCTCGCATTGGCAGTTTGTGCCTCTTCCCAAAGAATTTGGAATTCGCCTGGAATATCATGAAAAAACGGCGTATATTTTAGAATTTTCCCTCCGCTAAAGCCCTTGTTTTTACATGGCATTCATAAATTTTATAATTTATTTATCATTGTATGCGCGCCGTTGCCTGCGCTTCCCAAACGTTTTGGAATCCAAGGCTTTTTTTCTCTTTTGCCCGTTTTTCGGAAACGAATCACTTGAGAAAAGCACCCATTTGCGCCTAAAGTGAAAGACAGCAGGCGCAATCCGTTTGCGTCAGCCATAAGGCAGAAAGGAGAATTACATCATGGCTTATGCCCAAGTCTCATCACCACGCAGCTTTCCGTTCAATGTCTTCTCTACCCAGGGCAAGGACACGTTGAGAGACGAGTGGAAGAACATCACGTTCAGAAACAAGATTGCTTTTGTCAGCGTCATGCAGGCAAACCAGGGGCGCAACCTGGTCAATCTTGTCAACACATTCGTCCCCGACATCCATTTGGAACGTGTCACATTCAGCCAATCCGCCGCAATGAATCTGGACTATGTCCTGCATTATCTGCAGGGAGACATCCTGGTCATTGACGTGCAAGGCGACGAGGCCTTTGTCTACAGCAGCGCGGAGATTCCACCGCACGGCTTTTCCCAAAGCGACCTTCATGTGACGCTTGCTATTAGCCCTCGCAATCTCTTCAACACATCGCGCAAGTTCCTGCGCTTTCAGATGCGTGACTTGGAGAACCTCAACATTGTGCTCAACCCGCTTGACGCAATGGTCGTCTTGTGTCCCGAAAGCAACGACACGCGCCGTTACACCAGCGAGCAGGAAAACATTTTGACCTACTTGCGCAATGGCAAGGTTTCCGGTGAAACCGCCAGACAGATCAACGAAACCCTCAAGGACATCCGCCTCGACAACCGTCTTGGCGAACTGTATGCAGGTTACAGCGAGATTCTTTCGCTGACCCGCATGCATTTGTCTCCCGTGGATGCACCAACCGCCAAGAACATTCCTTCCAGCGACCTGAGTGAAGAAATCATTACCCTGCGCCGTGAAAAGGAAGCCGCCGAAGCCTCTAGCAAGGCTTTGCACGAAAAGAACGCAGCCCTGGAAAAGGAACTCGATGCCTTGCGCAATCGCCTTGAGAACCTTCGCCAGCAGTACTCCGACTACGTTCCTGTCTCCTTTGATAACGAAGAAGACGCTTGAAAACAAGGGGATGCAATGCATCCCCTTGTTTTATTTATGGCATTGCACAAGGCAACCTGCCTTTGCCAGGTCAGCGAAAAAACCTGGGTAGCTTTTTTCCACTGCTTCGCATCCCGAAATGCACAAGGGAATCTCTTGGCTTGCCGCAAGAACCGATAGCGCCATGACGACGCGATGGTCGCCATGGCCATCCAGCCCAACATCCGTTTTTAGCTTAGCGCCTCCATGGATGCGCACGATTCCCCCTTCATGATCATCCACTTCTACGCCAAGCTTTTCCAGTTCCATCTTCATGCTTGCGATGCGGTCGCTTTCCTTGAGCCTTAGCCTTGCGCAACCTGTAAACACGCTTTCCCCCTGCGCCAGACTTGCCACAGCAAACAACACCGGGCCAAGATCCGGGCAATCCGAAAGATCGACCGTTATTCCATTTAATAAAGAAGGGAAAAAGCGATAGCCATCGCTTGTCGTTTCAATCCTGGCTCCCATATCCTTTAGGATATCAAGGAAAACACGGTCTCCCTGCATAGATGCGTGGGAAATATTAAACACCCTGATCGAGCGATGGCAAGCTTGCGCCAAGCATGCAAATACCGCTGCCTGTGTGTCGTCTCCCTCGCATCTAGCAAGCAAAGGCATGTATGTTTGCCCGCCCGGGACATGGAATATGTTTCCTTCACGCCCAACCCGAATGCCTGCCTTTGCCATGATGGCGAGGGTCATGGAAACGTATGGAGCAGATTCAAAGGGATCCTTGGCAATGACCATACTGTCTTTTTCCAACAGTGGCAGCGCCATTAACAAGCCGCTAACAAATTGCGACGACACGCCTCCTTCCACTTCATAGTGCCCTGGCATAAGTTTGCCCGCAACGCGCAGAGCTCCATCCTTCCAGGCAAAACAAAGCCCTTGGCTGCGAAAGATGTTTTCGTAAGGCCCTAGCGGTCTCTCCATGAGCCTGCCGCTTCCGTAAAACGCGATTTCTTGTTTTGCCAATGCCGCCAAGGGGATGAAAAAGCGTAGCGTGCTGGCGGATTCCCCGCAATCGATTTCTTTTCTTGCCCATTGCGCATGGGGATCCACCCCATGCACGCACAAGATGTTGCCGTCTTCCTTGAATCGCGCTCCCATGGCAAGCAAGGCTTTCTTTGTTGCTAAGATGTCCTTTCCTCTGCCAATGTCCTCTAAACGTGATTCGCCGCAAGACAGCCCCGCGCATATCAAAAGACGGTGCGCCAGTGACTTTGATGGCGGAATGGCGATTTCTTTTGCCTGTCCATTTCCCCGTGCTATCCACAAATCCATGGCGCTCCTCCTGCCGCAATCGTTTTTAGTGATTCAACGGTATCGCTGATTGTGCCGGTATTATCCAGCCGCACATCGCACAACCAACGATATACCGGTTGTCTTTCTGCGTACATCTTGCGCAAGGCATCAATGCTTTGGGAAAGAGGCCGTGAGTCGCTTGGGAACAACTGGTCTATTCGTCTATCAAGCCACGCCACAAGCCCGTTTTCCCCCAAATAGCGTAAGTTTTCGGAATTCTTGATTACCCCACCGCCTGTCGATATCACGCAACCAGAAGCATTTCTGAGGTCCTTGGCGACTTGTGTCTCAAGTCGTCGGAAGAACGCTTCCCCTTTTTGGGCAAAGCAATCGGTGATCGTCATGCCCATCGTCTTTTCGATTTCATCGTCCATCTCGATGAGCTTCCAACCCATATCGCGCGCAAAAACAGACGAGATGGTCGTCTTGCCCGAGGTAGGCATGCCTATGAGGACAATGTTTCTCTTCTTGCGAACAAGTTCTTGCGCTAGATGAAAGATTTTTTCTTCATCGGGCTTTTCCCTGGTGTACAAGCGTTTTTTTTCATCCAGCAAGCGCGCCGCCAGCCAGGCTCCCCCGCAATACCTTGCGCCCCGCAGCCTTGCGTCAAACTGCAAAGCGGTGCGCTTTACATGCGGGGCAATGTCAATGATTGTCTCTAGCCGAGGAAAATCGTCTAGATCTATGAAACGTTCTGTCCCCTCAAGGCCATTAACAAGGAACTTTGCTTCGTTGCCTGGCGCAATGATAGCGCCAAGGCGTCTTGTCAATGCTTGGGCATGCGCATCTCCCGCCACAAAGACCTTGGTTCCCTGCAAATCGATACCGCACGCATGCAGATGTGCGGGCAATGCCCTTAGCAGCGCATCAAAGCCAAATCGCCTGCCATCGCGATTAACGATGCAGTCGATGCGCATGGCGCATTCCTCAACTTCATCCACCCATTCCACGACCTCTTTGCCCAAGGGATGGCATATGTCCAAGACATCATATCCACCCCCTTGCCCAATATCTCTTAGGTCACCAGGATGTTCAACGCTCACTAGCCGCATGGCTTGCCCCCTTTCAGCCACATCGTTCCATGCCTTTGCGCCAATAAGTCGCATAAGACAATCGCAACAACACTATCCACCACAACACGCGCCCGATGAACAATCGCAGGATCATGTCTTCCTTGTATCTCGATCCACGTATCCTGCATCGCATCAAGATCGACCGTTTGCTGGGGAAGTGCAATCGATGGGGTTGGACGCACAGCGCATTGGATGATTATGGGCATGCCATTGGATATGCCGCCATTGATGCCACCGGAATGATTGGTCAATGTCACGATCTTGCCATTCCTTGCAGCGAAAGGATCGTTGGCTTGCGAACCATATAGGTTCGCAAAGCCAAAGCCTGCTCCAAAGGAAATCCCCTTGATTCCTCCGATGCCAAACAATCCTTTGGCCAAGGCTGATTCCAGGGAATCAAACCAAGGCTCGCCTACGCCTGCTTCTAGTCCTGCCACGGCAGTCTCAAGAATGCCTCCAACGGAATCCTTGTTATCGCAGGCAATCTGTATCTCTTTCTCCATCTGTCTTGCGGCGTTTTCATCCAAGACCGCAAACGCCATGTTGTTTAGTTTCGCAATGTCTGTCGCTAGATCTCCAAAATCTCTGTCATCGACACCATGGAGGTGCTTGATGTGTGTCGCAATGAAAATTCCCTTGCCCGCAAGGATTGACAGACATATCGCCCCCGCCGCCACTAGCGGGGCGCTAAGGCGACCGGAGAAATGCCCGCCCCCGCTTGCATCTTCATAGCCACCGTATTTCACAAAGGCGCAATAATCGGCGTGCGATGGTCTAGGCTTGCGGGCAAGCGCAGCATAATCTTCTCGCCTGACGTTGGTGTTTTCAATCATGATGGCGATTGGCGAGCCTTCGGAATACCCATTTCTTACGCCTGAAAGAAACTTCACAGCATCCGCTTCCCGACGGGAAGTGGACACTCTCCCCCATGGCTTGCGCTTTTCCATCTGACTTGCGACATATCGCTCATCGATCAAAATGCCACCAGGCAATCCATCTATGACACAACCAATGGCATCCCCATGCGACTCGCCAAACAATGTCACCCTTATGCAATGCCCAAGTGTATTTCCCATCGCGACTCTCCTTTCTTTTCGCATGAAAAGACAGCATCCGCTGTCTTTTTTCTAGTGCGCCATCAATACGCTCAACAGGTTCAGCCCAAACGACCCTAGCGCCATCGTCATGGCCACAATGATCAAGATGATCTTTCTCAGGTTATTGTTCTTCATGTCATTCCACTCCGTTTACCGCTGCGAACACATCGCTCTTGATTGCTTCGTTCAAGGCTTTTGCCTCTTGCGCGGATGCGCCAAACGCGTAGAAATAGAACTTGAATTTCGGTTCTGTCCCCGAAGGACGGATGGCAAACCAGCTGCCATTGTCCAGGAAATAACGCAACACATTGGATGGTGGAATGTCCTCATGGCCATGGATGTAGTCAATCGTTTTTTCAACCGCATGGCCGCCAACACATGTGAATGGATGGCTTCTAAGATATGCCATCATGCGTCCAATACGCGCCGTGCCTTCCAGGCCTTCCAGGATCAAGTTAGGTTCATCCTCGTTGCAATAGCCATATGTCGCATAGATTTCCTGCAATACATCCCAGAGCGTCTTTCCCTGCCTGCGATAATATGCGGCGGCTTCCGCCACCAGCATGCCCGCGGAAATGCCGTCTTTGTCGCGAACCTCCTCGCATGCCGCATAGCCCACCGATTCCTCATAGCCAAACAAATAGACAAGCCCTTCATCCTTGAGCTGCGGTATGCGCCCGCAAATGTTCTTGAAGCCAGTCAAAGCCTCGAACATCTTGACACCATGGGCATTGGCGATTCTAGTGCTCAGGGTGGATGTCACAATGGACTTGACCATGGCGCCATTGGCTGGCAATGTTCCGGCATCCTTGCGCCCAGCCAAGATGTAGTTGACCAAAAGATACCCCGTCTGGTTGCCATTGAGCGGGATATACTCTCCTGCTTCATTCAGCAGCTCGATCGCAAAGCGGTCGGAATCGGGATCGGTCGCCATCAACAATTCAGCGCCAAACTCCTTGCCAAGTCTTTCCGCATAGGCGAATGCCTTGGGATCCTCGGGATTTGGGTAGCCCACGGTCGTGAAATCGGGATCGGGGTCCTCCTGCTCTGAAACAATGCGCCAATTGACAAATCCCCTGTCCTTAAGCATTTGCTTGAACGGAATGGAGCCACAGCCATTGAGCGGCGTGTAGACCAGCGGGATCGTAAGATCCAGCTCTTCCCCATCGTGGATCTTCAATCCTTCCACCATGGCGAGATATTGGCGGTCATAGTCGGGCGAGAGAACCTTGATCTTACCAGCGGAAACCGCTTCATCGTAGTCCATCGTCTTGACTCCATGGAACAGGTCAATGGCGAAAATACTTTCCTGCATTCCCTCAGCAATGGCGCTGGAAACCTGACAGCCATCGTTCCAATATACCTTGTATCCGTTGTATTCCTTTGGATTGTGGGAAGCGGTGATATTGACACCAGCTTGTGTTTCAAGCTGGCGCACCATCCATGCAAGCTGGGGAGTCGGGCGCAAGTCTTCAAACACATACGCCTGAATCCCGTTGGCCGCAAAAATGCATGCGGCAACCTTGCAAAACTCTGGCGAGAAGTGTCGTGGATCGTGTGCAATGACAACGCCCTTGCGCATTGCCTCTTCGCCATAGGAACAAATATAATCCGCAATCCCTTGGCTTGCGGCGGACACCGTGTACATGTTCATGCGATGGTCGCCCGCGCCAACCTTGCCACGCAATCCTGCCGTTCCAAACGATAACGGAGCATGGAAACGTTCCTTGATCTCCTTTTCATCGTCCTTGATGCTTTCCAGCTCAGCGCGCAGAGGATCTCCCGGTTCTAGCGCATCCAACCACAATTGATAGCGCTCCATGAAGTCACTCATCATTGAGTTCCTCCATATCGCCAAGCAAGTCGCGCAACGCGATCATCTCTTCGCGGTTCATCGTAATACCCTTGCCCATTTTCCGTGTTCCATCCGCCATGATTGTCCAGGTGCGAATATCATACACAGGATCGGCATCATTGTAGGAAATCAGGTTCACCTCCTTGGTGTACGTGTTCCCCCTGCTTGAAGTCTGCGAGCCAAGGTTGCCAAAATTCTGTTCAATGTCGTATTTGAATTCCGTTGCCATACATGCTTCCTCCTAATCATTGCATGTTGAATGATATCATGGATACATTATAGCGCATAAAAAAACAGTCCTTCCAGACTGTTTTTCAGAGCGAGTGAGCGGAATTGAACCGCCGTGTCCACCTTGGCAAGGTGGCGTTCTACCATTGAACTACACTCGCATCAATGGCGGTCC
>OMYM01000533.1 GCA_900315225.1 uncultured Erysipelotrichaceae bacterium
GACAGAACTGATGCCTGACAAAGCGTACAGGATGGTGTGGATATCCCCTTTCCCTATTGTTTTGAACTTGAGGCGATAGACAAGGTGCTCGATTTTATTCATATTTGTTAGTTTTTAATGCTTTCATTTGTATGTTTCATTTATTTCTTGTATATTTGCAGCAGAAATTAAAATGAGATTGAATTATGACAGCAACAGCAAGAAGACTACAATCCACTCCTATGGCACCATACATGGATGTCATGCGTTCCTTGGATGTCAATGACATGCATTTGGTTGTGGAGTTCATGAATGAGACAATCCGTGAAGCGGAGGAGGCCAAGCGCAGAGCAGATGATGAGTTTTTAGCCAGGAAGATGGCAGAGATAGAGATTTCGCCTCGCATAGCAAAGCTGATAGAAGACACGAGGCTTACTGCGGAGGAAGCCAAGGATGAACGCACAAGGTATATTTTAGGACTTGTCAAATGATAAAAAAACTTTTATGACAACATTTGCATTGAATAATCTTTGGACTTATCTGCAAGGGCTTTCGCTCTCGCAGAGTGATCGCGAGTGGCTGGCTAATAAGCTGATTATGCCAGCTGATAATAAGGCCGACACCCTTACACCAGAGGAGCGAAAGGCTCGTTTTCTTAAATTGGAAGGAATATGGTCTGAGACGGAAGAGGGAGAAGCCTATTATCAGATGATGAAACATCGTAACGACAATATGCCCATCAGAGAGATCAATCTTGATGATTAGACGATTATGGTAGGATACATTCTTGACACCGATACGCCACTTGGTGACTGGACGCGTGAGTATGCTGATATCCGACAGAGTCTTGCCAGCCAAGGAGTTACTGTTGGCAATTTCGATATCATCATTGGTGTTACAGCCCGTCGATTTGGCCTGACCGTTGTCACACATAACACTAAGCATTTTAGCAAAATGCCTGGCATCCAATGTGTGGACTGGGTTAATCAGTAGTCCGTACATCATGCCATCTCCTTTACTTTTGTCCGAATGAAATTCCGTTCTGGCTCGTCCAAGCCGTCATAGATGCTTTCCACGACTTACTCCGCTACTATGCTGACTACAAGTCGGTGGCCCGTGACATCAAGAAACAGCAATTCGAGAATCCCCTCAATTACTATATCATGTTGAAGTGCTCACAGGAACCGTCCCAGTGATTTCTCCTCAACTACACTTCCATTGCTGCGGCTTGGAACACTTCTATTCCAAGCCTTTCCTCTATTTCAGAAATCGTTTTGAATGAGAAATTCACCTTGCCAGACAGAATCTTGCTGACATACTGCGGGCTGACTTCCAGTCTCTCAGCCACATCGTTGCGGCTCAGATGACAGTCCTGCATGTAGTCCATGATGGCGTATGCCACACGGCGTGACCTCCTAAGCCAGGAAGCATTTTCCTGCCTCCAACGAGCATCATCAACAAACGTGGAACGCTCGCCAGACTGATGCTGCTCCAAAAATTGTACTGCCTTTGATTTCATACATTGTCCTCCTCTATCATTGAAATAAAACTATCCGAATCAAATACACCATTATCTAAAAGATATTGTCGGCACTGGTTGAGCTTGCCTAACTCCTTCTGTGTGTGAGCACGATCTTGCATGGCATGAGTTAATTTAATTGCACCTCCCGTAATCACGAAAACATTCTTTTCTACGCGTATGGCATAGACCCTTAACCAACTCGCATGGCCTATCCGATTCCAATTCCTGGCCTTTTCTCTGGTCAGTTCGCGTATCACCAAGTCCGTAGAACCTAAAGGATGAAACAGTTCATCGAGATTTTCCGTATAAGGCATCTCAAGTATCAATCTTTCCAGTTGTTCTGCATCGTCTATAGTATCTTCTACTGCTTCGCTCAATATGGAAAAACTCCTGAAGATCATCCTGATTCTCCAAGAAAAACTCCCAAAGATATTCTGCATCATTCCATTTCTGAAACAACGCTGCCAACTCATTGTTGGGTTTGTTCATGTCACGTACAGCCCACAAATGATCTTTGCCATCTATAATACGTTCAAACTTCATGTTGGCTGCAAATATACAAACTATTTTTGAAACGTGCAACTTTTAGGTTGCATTTTTCATTTCACACACCCTCATTCTCTTCTTTTTCGTATTCTTCTTGCGTAAATGGCGGCGTGCGGTCAATGATGAGCACCTCATCGTATGTCAGGTCGTAGAGGTGATGGACGATGCGGACGATTTCTGACTTCAAAATGGTGTTGCCACTCATCTGTTACTCCTGCCCCATGAATTATCCCTGTTTCTTTGTAAGTATAAAATAAGTTTCTGTACAGATTGAATTGGGACAGCAACGAAAGAATTAGGTTGTCATCATATCGGCAGGCCCCTAAGCAGGAACCTGCCGATATTTTTACACAATGGAATCGGTTCTTGAGCTTTGCTAATTTACATGTTGATTGAACCAAATTCTTTTTCTATGAGTTCTTCCATTCGACTTTCTTTAGCATAAGGCACGGTATCTACTTGTCGGAAGTTGCTCTGTTCTGTTTGCAGCGAGGTATCAAAGCCAAGGATAAAGCGTGAAGCAATGAGATAAATGATACGTGTTGGGGCAAACCCATAAACCTGATGACGCAGGATGTGTAAGATACGCTCATGGCCGTCAGGTATTTGGCGGCACATCTCTGCGTTATTATACAGTCGTCGTACTATCTCTGTTATATACAACCCCGATTTCATATAGAGGTCAGCAAAAGTCTTATTGGGCTTTTCGAAGATATGAGGATTCTCTTCTTCAAGCAAATCCACCATCTTCTTGACCACCCATTTGGGCGTAAATATCTGATTGGTCTTCTGCGGAGGAATATAGTCGAAGATGTCCTCGGTTTGCGATTCATCGAAATAGTTGGCCAGTTCCTGTCGTTTCTTTCTGAACTCGGCAATGGCATCGTCAAACACCACCTCGTCAAACAGATGACCGTCGAAATGTTCTTTCTTACCTGTCGTCGCGTTGGTGTAATCCCCGCCGTCCCTTAGGAACCGGAATTCGTCGAGTGTGATACTGGTCACCTCCTTGAACACATCATCCTCAATATTCTTATCGAAATTGTCGAGCGTAAGACACCCATCATCGTAAGCCATGATGAAACTGGGGATGGTGCGTGAAAAACCACGCAGGTGGGCTCGGACTTCTTCCTCCACGCTGTTCTTTTTCCGCTCTTCCTTGTCTTTCTCAATACGTTCGATGACTTCTTTAGGCTTGTTATTGATAATGTCATCGGTAGCTTCTTTGATGGCATCATTAACGCCCTTTAGGGCCACTTCCATTTCTTGGCGCAGGGCCTTTTCTGCATCGACCACCTCTTTCTCGCTTGTTGCCTGCCTGACAGCCTCTTCGTGTTTCACTTCGGCAATCTTACGCTGTTGCTCAAAGTCGCCTTTTATCTTTTCTATCTTGGTTTCCAATTCCTTCTGCGACTCTTTCACTAACCGTTTGGTCTCAGCCTGCTTCAATCCGTATTCTTCCGATGCTGGTCTGATGATGTTTTCCTCAACAGCTGATTTTAGTCTGCCTGCTACATGGTCTATCGCATCCAATACGTTGTCAGTACCCTCCGCCGCCATCGGAATCTCATTGTCAATCTCGTCGAAAGTCCTGTATAGTTTGTCGCCGAAAATCTGTTGTTCCTGACCCACAATAATCTCCGTGGGGATTGTTACCTCACCATTCTCATCAACATTCACATTACCTGCTTCGTCGAGCGTTGTCTTTGAGTTTCTTCCTCTTTCTTCCTGCGCTTTGTCCATCTTGTTCAGTATCTCGCCCACTATGGCGGGAGCGCTGAATATGTTGGCGATGTTCCTGA
>OMYM01000528.1 GCA_900315225.1 uncultured Erysipelotrichaceae bacterium
ATCTTATTGAAGGGGATGCTAAGCTTGTAATTCAATGCCATCTTCCTACGAGTGTGAGTTATGATGATCCTAGCACACAGAAAGCTACTTGGAACTATACAGTTTCTGGTGGTGTGAATTCAACTGGTACATCAAATGATGGTCAGGTTGTTATTAAGGTAGAGAACCGTAAGGGTACAGCTCTCCCTGAGACTGGTGGCATGGGTACAACATTGTTCTATGTCATCGGTGGCGTCCTTGCTATAGGTGCTGGTGTTCTGCTTGTCGCAAAGAAGAGACTTGCTTAATTAAGTACCAAAGTAAATGCATTCAATTGATCATAAGGATTACATGTCCTGAATGATACATTAGGGTTTACATAAATATAAGGGGTTTTGTTAGCAGTAACAAAACCCCTTTCTATAAATTAAGCTTAATTGCATCTAGGTTCTATCCGAGCTAATCTGTGTAGGTTGGTTGAGATAAAATCTTTGCTGTATTGACAAATGATACTTGAATATTTCATCTTTTATTATTCATTTTTAAGGAATGGTGATTTGAATTAGAAAGACATAGAATAGGGGGCTTGTAAGATGAATGATAGCTTGAAGCGAAGGTCACGGCGTTATGTTGCTAGGCATAAGGCAAGGAAGAAAATGGCTGGCATTGTTCTCGTTCTTTCTATTATTGTTAGTCTTGGCGTAACAATGTTTATGAGGGAGAATCTATCCGCTTTGACTTTGACGTGCGGCAATGAAGAACACATCCATACGGATTCTTGTTATGGGTTTGTTTGTGGCATGGAAGAACACGAGCATACGGATGCGTGTTTCGATGAGGATGGTTTTTTAATCTGCGAGTTGCAAGAGCATGTTCATGATGATACCTGCAAGGAACTCGTTTGCGGCATGAAAGAGCATGTCCATGAGAGTTCTTGTTATGGTGGAGATGAAGATGAAATTACGCAGGTGTTTGCAACGGCGGGAGATGTTGCTGTCACATTGACGTATGACAATGCGGAAGACGCTGAAAGGCTTAGTACAATTGGCTTGAATGAAATCAGTGAGTATGATAAGCAGTATGACGAGTTGATTGAAAAGGCGCAGGAAGTCATTGATGAAGGGCAAGAAACGATCTACGCAAGATTCTTTGAGATTACGCCAATGGAGGAAGGATATGTCAAGGGAGAGCCTGATGGTAGCACAAATGTTGTGCTTAGCCTGTATGATTATCTTGACATTGACCAGAATACAACGGTCAAGGTTGTTCATATTCCTGACAATGATCAGGTAGTGGAAATCGATGCTTTTGTTGAGGACAATGAAGAATTGACGATTACGTTTGAAACGGATTCTTTCTCTGTCTTTGGTGTTATTTATACGGTTGATCTTTCGCATGCATTGAATGGAAAGACATATGAATATAAGATCAAGGGTGGCGATGTCGTAAGCTTCAAGGGATTGATGCCATTGCTTGGGATTGACAATTTAAGTGTCAATGATATTTCTAGCATTGAGTTTTCGAATGAATCACTGTTGAAGCCGGTGCAAGTCGATTACGACATGACAGCTGGCGAACTAAAATCCCAATATGGGCTACAGACGCAGTATTCATCTGAATTGACGGCTGAAGAGATCGATGCGATGAATGCCAAGATGCTGAGCGCACCTGATTGGGCATTGGTTTCACTGAAGCCATTCTTCAGTGATGAGACATTGACGGTGAAGCTGAACAATGGCGATCAGTTTACGATTGATGTCAAAGACGAACTGGTGATGTCCACTAATGAGGTTGATGGAACAGGAACAACAGGATATGTGATCTATACGGAAATGGACAATAAGGCATATGTATTGTCTACGGACGGAACGACTTTTTATCTTGAGGATAAGAATGATCTAAACACCATCAGCAATGAATATAAGTGGAAGTTTACCTATGTCTATACTGAAAAGAATGTAACGCCAAACCTGGTATATTATAACATTCGTCCATATAACAATAACTATGTTTCCATGGATGTCTCGTGGCAGAATGACGGTGGTGTTAATATTAAAAATGGCGCAAATAACGTTTATCTTTTGCCATTTGATGAACAAGGTGGCTTTGAGTTTGGCGGATATAA
>OMYM01000527.1 GCA_900315225.1 uncultured Erysipelotrichaceae bacterium
AACTCGCTTTGTATTCAAAAATCTTGCTTTCAAATGATCAAAGGGTTCATCATGCCAATCTCATTATAGTATGAAGTAACAGCATGATGAATACTGGTGTGATTTCAATGGCAGTTGCTGAAATCTATCACATAAGATTTCCTGACGTTCCAGTTTGGGGATCTGGCGGAACAGATGATTTTATCAAAATTCCTCCTTTGCCTAAAAAAATGATAAATAAGTCGAAATCATTGCGACATGCCTAAAAAAAGCCAGATCCCCAATGGAATGGGGATCTGGCAATACTACTGTGCGTTCGCGTTTTCTTCTTCAGGATTTGTCTGCGATTGCAGCATCTCCATGTATTTAGGCTGTTCTTCTACAGGAATATTTATTATGTTCATGGCATCCTGTAAATTCATCTTAAATATGGAAATTAGATTTTTCAAGGCGATAAGAAAGACACGTTCTTCACCGATCTTTTTTCCAATTTGGAACCCTAGCTGTCTATTGTATTCTGCAATTGCGTAGCCATAATTGCACATTCCTTGCATCTCCTCTTCGATTTCTTTTGTCATGGGAATGTCAAATTCTTTCTGCAGGATCTGCTTGCGCTTGTCAACCGGCATCGTTGTCGAAAGCAATGTGCTCAGCATGCGGATGATGCCCATTTCGCTTTTCGTGCCATCGTCGTTCAGGCACAGGATAATAGTCTTCATCTTGTCGTAGTTCTGTACCGGTTCATCGGCAAAGCCAATCGCCTTTTGCTGGGTGAAACCGTATTCCTCATAGGAATTCTTTCTGTAATTGCTGGGATCTGGGCAGATCCAGATGCTGTAGACCTTCTGGAGCTTTCCATAGTCTGAATTAAAGAACACGATCCCTTTTTGACTGCTGACCAGGCGAGCAAGATTGTAGATAGCGCGTGTGACGATGGGGTATCCTAGATTCATGCCATCTTGGTTTTCGATAGTTATCGCCAGTCCAATCAGCTTTTCCGTCACTGGGACCCTTGCCTCAAAGAGAATGTCGTAGTCAATGAGGTCCTCAGTATTTGCTCCAACGGCCATCGCGTCCCCGCTTGGCATGTCCTGATTTACCTTGATCTCACCGCCAATGCAGTTGTTCGCAATGTAGACGACATCAAAGCCCCTGAATTCCCCCACACATTCCTTCAGTATCCATGCCAGGATGATCTTGTGCCTGATCAGGTTCTTTGCGGTTTCACCAAGTCTTACCCTCTCTTTGGAAACATCAATGTTGCTGGCGATGTTCGCTTGTGTTATGTCCATTCATGCACCTCCTATAACAATACTATTATAACATAAAGTGTATTATAATACAAGGAAGTGATTACATTGCGGTTGTGGCGAGGAATCCTTTACAGTAAGATTAACAAGACACATATCTCTTACGTGATATGTTAACAAGGAAGAGTCGAAAAGAGAAGCTTGTTGTAAGCATTTGCTCCTCTCTTTCTATGCGATGTATACTCAGTGGCACAAGCATGAATACCTCGGTCGTCCAGGTTGGAGGCAACCCGCTTAGCGCACTTAATATACTGGCAGGCTTTGCAGAATTCCAGCCAATTGTGCATCAGAATATAAACCCAGGCAGAAACTAGAGTTCCCTTCCATTTCCTTTACTAATGGACTACAATAATATCCTATAGCACAATTGGTTCGTAAGCCTTAGAACTATTCATGACTTAAGGTTACCATCGTATCTCGGACAGTTCTTTTGAAGTCCTCTCAAGAATGGAGATGTTCTTTGTCATATTGCTGATGAGTTCCTTATCATGAGGATTTTTTTCTGCTTTGATCTGTTCAAGACGTTGTTGCATTCTGTATGATAGTTCCTTGAGTTTGTAGGACATCACCGAGATAGTCTTTCGTCCTTCAACACTTTTAACTAAAGTAGTCTTGGAAAAGGTAGCGATCTTAGCACAATTATCTATCATTTGTTCACTGGATGTCTGCCCAACAAGAAGAGTAGCGGCTCCAGATGTAGCCAAGCCAATCAATGCACCCCCACCAGTGACCAATGCAGTTCCACCAGCCATGCCAAATCCTCCCACAGCTAATGAACCACCTCCTAATGCTGTTAAACATGCACTTGTAAGAGCTGCTCCATGTAGCCCAGCAAAGGAAGAACCCATAAGAGCAACTGCAATAGCCGGAGCGGAAAATAATGCCGTAGCTCCTAAACCCACTGTAACAACGGTGCCACCAGCTAAAGCCCGAATCTTTTTCCCTGTACTTCCGCTAATTCTCCCAAAATACCGATCATATTCCTTTCGATAATTGTTAATATCGGACTGAGAGAATGTGGTTTGTCTTGTAACAAATATGTCATCAACATATGCATCATCGTATTTTAGCTTGCCGCTAATTACCGTACCGTCATATGGTTTAAACAAGACAAGCTCCATGGCAATCAAAGACAACTGTCTGTAAGAATCATCCACGCTCTTGAAGCGGTATAATTCGTCATAGATTGTATTTGAATCCATAATGTATGAGGGATCCTTGGTTTTTTCTTCAACGATACACACCTTTGGCTATTCTTAGGCTGGCGAAGGAAATCAAGTAGGAATATGATTTAAAAAAAGTGGATTCAAAATGCTGAAAAAGACGTTGAAATAGCGCTTTTTCCGATCTTTTTTCAACTTGCGCATAATTTTAATTTACGGTAAAGTTGTTAGGCTGGTATTAGGCTGGCGAAAAATTAAAGGACGATGCTTGCAATGCGCTGAAATTCGGCTCCACTAGAGATATTCTCCATGCGCCCAAAGGGGAGTGCAGGCAAAGAAGCAGTGAGACCTGTTCAATGCATACAAGACACGGCAGAAATACTACAGGGCACAGGGCTGCCATGAGACGTAGGGTCTTGTGGATAGTAAAAAACCATCTTCAAATGCATCAGATAAGCTGCTTAAGGGATCGGGTTGTCAAAGGAAAGAGACAAGTTGTTGATTAAGAATGCAGTGAAAAGCAAGAGAATCGTTGCAGAGAAGCTTGAGGTGAGCTTGACACCAGAAATAAGTTCGCCAGCCTAAAAAGCGCCAAAGGTTTGCGATAGATCTGTTCTCATCCAGCCATTTTTTCTTTTGTTCCTTTTGCTTGCTATCTCTTGTTTTACTAACATCATATTTTGCTGCTTCGTATTTGAGGCTAAGTAAAAGACGCATCTGTTCTGGTTCCAAGTAAAATGAATTCATATCGCTAAAAGAAAAGTTTAGATCATCAACTCCATCTGCCCTTCTTTGCCACTGTGCATGGACATGAATGTTCCAGTATTTGTATTCTTCAAAGATTGCAAAGAAAAACCTACCAATTCCCACGATATTGACTTTTGCACGCAACAATGATCCGTTAGCTTTTCCAATAATTACGACACCGACATTCGCTATCACAAAAGTAGCACTGCCAATCGTCTTCATATGAATCAATACAGGATCATTAGGATCAAGGATGCCACCTAAACCACTGCCTCCGTATAAGACCATCTTACGAATGACATAGAAACTTGTCATTAGTGCTTCATTCAGACAAACGGCTCGGATGGACTCCTTTAAAAATCTCAATGATTCATTTGACATAATGCCAATTTTCTCACATAACGGAGAGTTTTTTACATATTTCCGTAGCAAGTTATTGAACATCCTTCTAATGTCTTTGTCGCTCTTTGGAATTTGTATATTCACCCATTTCGAAAATAAATCAATCAATTCGTATAGATGATACTTTTTCAACATTGTATCATTATCGGCAATAAATCCCTTTGTCTTGAACAAAGCAAGTTCAAACAACCAATACAATGCAGCTAAAAGCATTTTTTCAGCATCGGTATTACCAATGACATAATCATTTGTACAGTTATATACAAGCAGTTCACCATCATTGCTTAGCGAACACATCTTACCTGAATATTGAGCAACAAGATTAAAAACCAGCCCCAAAACAGATGGATGGAATAATAGCGATCCCCCTAAAACATTCAAGCCTGCTTTAGCCCCAAATGTATTGACTATGTATGCAATAGCATTATTAAAACCTTTGCCTTTGAATCCCATGGATCCAGCACAATCTACAATGATATTCTGGAATATCTTCAAACTTTCTCGCCCATCATTTAAAAACTGTAGTTTGTCAAAAGGCAATCCAATCGAACTAATTGCACCCGTCAAAAATCCCGAGGAAATTGCAAAAAGGTAATATTGTTTTTCATCGTCAGACACACAATCATCAAACTCGGCATACACATGATCATCATACGATTTTCCAGTAGCATCCTCATAATCTGCGTGTACATCATCGCTAAAATCAAAACTATAGATGTTTTTCCCATCGACCATGCCATACTGGATAACTGCCGGTAGCTGTGTTTCTACTGTAGCAGGAAAATGATTATAGTTTTCAGGTTGATTATTAGAATTCATTTTTAACACCTCCTCCATAATCTGGTATTTTTCTCATCGAGAATACATTGATTATATCACAATTATACTTTTTGCAATAGAAAATTTTATTTTTTGATCATTACAGTCATTTGGATGACTGATCATTCATCACCCATAATTTCATTGACATATATTCGCTATTGTGTTATAACATAAAAGAGGAATATTATATATGAAGTTAATCGGTAGAAAAAATGAAATCTCATTACTGGAGTTGTGCACCCGTAGTGATCGTCCTGAGTTTCTTGTAGTTTGTGGTCGTTATAGAATAGGCAAGACATATCTGGTAAAAGAATACTTCAATCACCAGTTTGCTTTCTTTTCCACCGGTGTAGCAAAGGGAACTAGTAAACAAAAACTGAAGTATTTCTACTCCAGTCTCACGCAGTATGGAGACCAAAACCCTGCTCCACCGAAAGACTGGCTAGAAGCGTTCATGAGATTAAAAACAATACTCTCGAGTGATTCTGTCAATCGAGATCCCTTGACAGGAAAGATCGTTGTCTTTCTTGATGAAATGCCATGGATGGACACATATACATCAGATTTCAAAGGCAGTCTTGAATTTTTCTGGAATAGCTGGGCATCTTCCAATCCTGATATATTGTTAATCGTTGCAGGTTCTGCTACATCTTGGATTATCAATAACCTCCTAAAAGGAACGGGTGGTTTTTACAATCGCATCACAAGACAGATTAACCTCAAACCATTCACTCTAAAAGAAATCGAAGAGCTTTGCAAAACAAACAATATCCCTTTTACCCGTAAGGATATCATTGACAGCTACATGATTTTTGGCGGTGTGGCACACTACTACAATCTCCTTGATAGCAGGCTTAGCCTTGTACAAAACATTGACTTATTGTGCTTTCGGGAGAATGGACAACTACACTATGAGTTTAACAACCTCTATGAAACTCTATTCAAGAATCCCGAGAAGCATTTAGCGATTGTCCGAGCATTGGCAGATAAGAAGAGTGGATTGACTAGAGAAAACCTTGTTAAAAGGAAGAACATTGGGGATGGAAAAGCCTTGACACAATCTCTCCTTGATTTAGAACAATGTGGTTTTATCAGAAAATATCAAAGCTATAGCGATAGAAAAATATGGATATACCAGCTGATCGACCCTTTCTCATTGTTCCACCTGCAATTCATGGAATCAGGAAAGGTCAGTTCTTGGCAGAGTTTCTTTTCCAGCCCAGGATTCAATGCCTGGAGAGGACTAGCTTTTGAACTGGTATGCCTTCATCATGTACAACAAATTAAAGCAGCTCTAAACATACTTGCTGTTGATACACATGTATATTCTTTCATCAGTTCAAAATCTTCACCCAAAGTCCAAATAGACTTGGTTCTCGAAAGAGCTGATCGTGTCATCAATATCTGCGAGATCAAGTATTCAGCCAAACCATATTCCATCACCGAATCGTATCGCAACAAGCTAGTTCAGAAATTAGAAACATTCCGTGAAGAAACTGGTACAGACGCAGCATTGTTACTTACAATGATCACCTTGAATGGGCTTGTTCGCAATGCTTCGATGAACAGTGTTGCGAATGAAATCACTGGAGACGATCTGTTCACATAAGCAGAAAACATTGCTGATATAGTTCTTGCTGTCTTATCCTTACAAGTGGCTCATGAAAGTGTAGTATGGAGTCGAAAAGTGGCTCATGAAAGTGCGAAAGGAGGCTTTCTATGCTGTATTTTAAGAGAAAGACAGATGCTTATCTTGATGAATGGAAAAGGAATCCATCCAGAACCCCATTGATCATTGAAGGGGCTAGGCAAATAGGCAAAACATGCACGATTAGAAACTTTGCGAAAAGCAACTATAGCAGTGTTGTAGAAATCAACTTTGCGGAAATGAAGAAGTTCAAGGGTATTACAGAAAACGGCTACTCTGCCGAAAGCATCACCAACTTGATATCCTTTCTTGACCCTTCCATGAGGTTTATTCCAAGAAAGACATTGATCTTCTTTGATGAGATACAAGAGTATCCTGATATTGCGACTTGTCTCAAGTTCTTCAGGGAAGATGGGAGATATGATGTCATATGTTCTGGTTCCATGCTTGGCATTAAGTTAAATGAAGTCAACAGTATCAGTGTTGGAAACAAGTGCAATTACACGATGAGATCTATGGACTTTGAAGAGTATCTTTGGGCAAAGGGATATACTGGCAATGTCATAGACAATATGCTTGCGCATATGCTGGATGGAGAGCCATTTTCCAAGATTGAACATGATGTATTTACACGACTGTTTCTAGAGTACTGCATTGTTGGAGGAATGCCAGAAGTTATCAAGAGCTATATTACCTCAAACTTATACACCGATATTCTTTCCAAACAAAGAACCCTTACCAATGACTATGAAGATGATATGATCAAATACGCTGAAGGGTTGGATAAAATGAAACTGATCAGAACTTTCCGTTCAATACCATCGCA
>OMYM01000524.1 GCA_900315225.1 uncultured Erysipelotrichaceae bacterium
CCGGACAGGACGCAGGTGACTTCCGGCTGGTCCCATAACCAGCGGAAAGCCAGCTCCGCCGGGTTCCAGTGACTTTCGGCAATTCTTTTCTTTGCCTTTTCCGGCAGCAGGGTGACAAGCTTGCCGCCACGCAGCGGTTCCATGATGATGACAGGAATGCCGCGTTTAGCGGCTTCCTGCAGGCCGGCCCTTCCGGCCTGGGAGTTTTCGTCCATGTAGTTGTACTGGATCTGGCACATGTCCCAGTCATAGTCATTCAGGATCTTCAGGAACATTTCCGTATTGCCATGGAAGGAGAAGCCGATGTTACGGATGCTGCCATCTTTTTTCTTTGCGTCAATCCATTCCACAATGCCGCGCTTTTTGAGATTGTTCCATGCTTCGATATCGGTAAGCATATGCATCAGGTAATAATCAATGTGGTCTGTCTGCAGTCTTGTTAACTGTTCCTGAAAGTACTTTTCAATGGCAGCGTTGCTTTTGATCATGTATTGTGGCAGTTTGTCCGCAATATAGACTTTATCTCGCACGCCAAGGTCTTGCAAGACCTTTCCTAGCGCCTCTTCGCTTCCAGGATAGATATACGCTGTGTCAAAATAGTTTACGCCTAGCTCAATTGCCTTGTGAATCTGTTCCTTGGTTGCGTCTAGGTCGATGTCTCTTCCTTTGTGCGCTAGACGCATACAACCAAAGCCCAAGCAGGATATTTCCCTACCATTCTTATCTGTTCTATACTTCATATATTAGTACCCCTAACATATTATAGTACAACAGATAAAAACAGTGAAGCATTACTTCACTGCCTAGTTGCGATATTCTTCCAGATCCTTGCGGTATTCGACGTTGCCATGAAGGACATTGTAAAGCATTACCCCAGCGCCATAGAACAACTCGTATAGACCGTTTTTGATCTTATGGATGCTTGGAATGTATTCTTCTGGCAAGTATTTCTTCATGTAAGCTTTCAATTCCTCAGTATCCGTCAATAAGTCGCAATAGATCGCCAAGGTATCAGGTCCAACGGTGCAAACCATTGGCAAAGTGACTTTCGTGATATATTCAACGATTCCTTCTGGTGTCCTTGCAAGGTCGAAGCGATCTTCGCTGAAGTTAAGGAACTTTAAGTAGTTGACGACTTCTCCCGCAATATCGCGCTTGCCGATCTGTAGATCGCCATCAATGACCAATCCAGCACCACCCACGACATTTCCCAAAGGATGATAATACACCAGAAGGTCGCCGCAATCGCGATGAATCGCGTAGTATCCTACAGCCATTGCATTGGCATCATTGCACAGGACAAACGTACGATGGTATTTCTTTGTGAATTCCCCAATGATGTCAAGATCAGCAATGCCAACGCTTCGCAGAGTCAAATGCCCATCGTTGACAACCCCTGGTGTGGCAATCGCCACTCCCTTGATACGGGGAAAACGGATAAACAGAACATCCAGCAGGTCTTCCAGATCCTGTTTGTCAAAGCGATCCTTGACGACAATGCCATTGTCCATCGGGCTTTCGCAATCAGCCCCACGATAATGGATCACGTACTTTCCGTTTGTCTTGACAATCGCAAGCATCATGATCGATGAATCCCATTCTGGATCATGGATATCCTCTATGACTGCTTCTGTTTTCTCACGAGAAGCTATCTCATCCTTCAGTATGTCAATCATCCTATTGACGTTGTATGTCGCAAATACATCAGTCGGAATCTGCAGGATGACCTTGTCTTTGAGGACTTCCTTCGCTTTCTTCATCAGATAGCCAATTTGAGGCGCAAGCAGAATGATGTCTTGGTCTGCTGCTGTCTCGAAAAGATCGACATAACTGACAGCGGAAAAGGAATAGTCCAGACCAAGCGTCTGTGCCGCAGAATTCAACTTTTCCGCAAAGAAGGATGTGGTAAAACCAGAGGTACAGCTCAGCAGTATCTTTGTGACAACCTTAGATCCTGCATCCTTCAGCGATTGGATCATCTCACGGAACAACTGACGGGCATGTTCTAGATCCTGTAATTCAAAATGCAGGAAGAACAATGGATCCTCTGCCTTTGGGCTATCAATGGTAAACGACACAATCTCATAGTCCAGATGATAGAACTGCACATGTGCCGTAGCATGTTCTGTCACATAGTCTATCTGGTCTTCGTTCTGTATCTCGATTTTATACGCTGGATCCGTCTGTTGTAGAATCCAGGCATGGAATTCCTCATACATTTCCTTTGGGTTCATATAGCCTCCTGTTATTCTCTTCGCGATGTGAGCAGATTTGGCATGCTCTGGATCAAGCGACACTTCTTCACAGATGAATATGGCATTATCATGCCATATTCATACATGCATTCTCCTGTCACAGCACTCGCATTATACCATATCCCTCAGCAGAAGTCATCCATGCATTCCCGTGTATCCATCATGCCAAACGCCCTAATTATACTGGAACGATTGTAACTACAGGCAAACGATGTGGAATTCTACCTAATTGTACATCCGAATATATCAACAAAAAAGGATGCCATCACATCCTTCTTCTAATCATTGTTTCGTATTGATCCATTCTTCCGTCTCGGTCTCATCTCGCGCCTTGATTTCGTTCAATGCATGGAAAGTGACATCAACATATCGTCCGAGTCTATCATATCGTCTACCTTCAAAAACGACTTTGCCTTTTTCCCATTTGCCATAAAAGGTGCCCACTTCATAAAAACCACCCTCATAATAAACTATTCCTTCTCCAAAGCGCCAGCCATCTTTGAACTCACCCTCATAGTAAAGAGCTTTATACACCTGGCCATTGATTGTAATCGCATAGAAATGCTCATTATCTTCCAAATACGTCAGTTTGCCCTTTCCATGTGGCACGCCACGCAAAAGATCTCCCGTATAGTTTCCACAATTGTAGTCGGTTATTTCAACCCATATTCCTTCAACATGTTTGGTCTCACATCGATCAGCCACTGCATCCGCAAACCCCACAATCCAGTTGGTAATAGGATTTGTAATATACGCACCAACTCCGCTGATCAAGAGACTTATGACCAAATTGACCACAAACATGATTTTTGTCATTGGTCTATGATTGATCCAATTGTACAGATATGTCAAAGCGATCAAGACAATGAATATTACAACCGCAAATGCGAGCTTAACCGCCAACCGTATCATAAGATATCATCCCCTTTCCTATTCCATTATGATACAACCAGTAAAATAAATTTTTTATCAACTGGTATTTCTAGAGAACTCTCGACTGTCCAGTGATACACGGAATACCAATACTCAAAATCCCATTTACATCATTTGACTGTTGAAATCATATAAGTATGATTTGCTGAATTCACTATCATCTTTTGCATGCTCTTTCCATTACCTGTAGGATTCAAAACGCGGCGCGTCTCGTTTTTCATTTTTTCTCGAAATCATATGGTATTTCCTCGTGAATTCCCTAATGATGTCAAAATCAGCAATGCCAACGCTTCGCAAGGTCAAATGCCCATCGTTGACAACCCTGGTGTAGCAATCGCCACTCTCTTGATACGTGGGAAACGAATAAACAGAACAGCCAGAAGGTATTCCAGATGCTGCTTGTCAAAGAGATCCTTAACCACAATGCCATTGGGCTTTCGCAATCAACCCCACGATAATGAATCACATACATGCATTCTCCTGTCACAGCACACGCATTATAGCAAACCTGACATATCATGCATCCTATTCATCAACCGATCATTTCTTGTTTATTATGATAAACGGGATTCCGATATCCAGAATCCCGTTTGCATCAGTTGACCGTTGAAATCGCTTTATTCTTTAGGCGATTTCTTGTTTTTTCCAATTGGAATATGTTCTTTTATAATGGCCAATGGACTCTTTTTCAGCTTTGATAGAATCAACTTAGCTATTTCAACAGCGCCCTCGTTATGTTCAAAATCATTAAGAATCGTTTCTTCCGACTCATTCTTTTGAACTACATAGACAAAATGAAGATCAGTATGTCTTGCCAGCAATGTCGAAGAATGCTTGCCCAACAGCACGGCAATTGGAACACATGATTCTCCAAGCATCTTGGCATGTTTCGCAAAATCATCAAGATCTGCATCTTTAACCATTCCTTTGAAGAAGCGAATCATGTATATGAATTGCTTTTTGATGCCAAGCAAATCAATCGCATAAGCGTCTTGGACAAGTGTTGTCTCGCTGAATGTCAGTTCTTTATCGATAAGAAGATCATCGAAAAGCCCTTTGTCGCGTGCTTCTTTATACACTTCGTTTTTTATAGGAAGTTGCCCATGTGCGTGTTCCCTCAATTCAACTTCATACAGCTTACAGTAATCTGTTACCGAAAGATTGATTTGTGAATCATATGCCATGATTGGGACATCGCCCATTGCATTGATCTTGCCATTCAGGTACTCAAAGTCGTACACATGTGCATCGCCAGACAGCCCTAGCTTTTCCTTAAGCTGCTTCATAAACTTTCCGCTATCTATGAGGCTCAATTGGCGATTCTGGATGACTGATGTATTGACAAGGTAGGAAGTATCATTTTCTGCCGTTATTTCCTTGTCATATAGCTCAATTTCATCTCTTCCCAGCTTGCTCAGGATATCCATGTATTTCTTTACATCCGCCTCATCCCTGCCATCGAAATAAATATAGTCTGGTTCAATGATGCAAGCATGCAGAAGGGCATTATGGACTTCCTCGTCCTCACATTGAGGGATAACCAAAACCGTATCCTCAACCTTAGACAAGATGGATGGCGCTCCTTGGACAATTCGTCCATCAATATTCTTATAGTCGTTGTAGCTCATGGCAAAATACAACGATTGCAAATCACCTGTCATTTCGTTTAGATTTATCCTATATCTTTTAGGCAAGTGAACCGAGATTGATTCTACCGCATCTTTCCATTGCGCCATAGCGTTTACCCTGCCATCTAAGATGGATTGATAGGCAAACCGCAAGTTCTGAAGTTGTGTTAAAGCCTCTTTGTTTTCGCTACATACATTCTCAATATCTTTGCTAAAAGCTTTCCAATTACGATAAGATTGCTTCGTATCTTTAATGCCAATGCAACATTCCTGATAATGACGCTCATTCTATCCAGTGGATCAAGAATTTCCTCAAGCTCATCAATCTTCTTGTCCCATAGGGTCCTGTCATATTGCAAATCCAGAGGGTAGTAGCTTGCTACCAAAACAGGATGGATCTTGTTGACTTTGTCAATGAACTTGTATTGAGGCGATCCATCTTTCTTTTTTTCAAAATAGAAGCTATCCTTTAGCCAATCTTCTTCTGTCTTGTATTTTTCAACACAAGACAGGCTCATTTCCTTTGCGGTCGGGAATCGCATCCGTCCATTGCAAATCAGCCAGGCCGACCATGAATAATGCTCCAGATTGGAAAGTTCAGACTCAATTTCTCTTTTCACCTCTGGGTCGGAAGTCATCAGCATTTCTCTGAATTTAACAGCATCCTTGCTATCCAGTTCGTCAGATCTCCATCTTCCGAGCGAGAACAAAAGGTTAATGATGTTTTGCCCTGAACGCTCGCTGCCATGCATATTATACGCATCATCAGCCAGTTCAGCACGCATTGCCTTCATACTTTTTGTCGGAGTATCGATCCTGTAGTAAAATGCATTAACCATATTGGCGAATTCATTCATTCTCTGGATTTTCTCTTCATCGCGCCCAAGGAAACATTGCATTTTTGCCATGGAATTGCTCCTTTCAATCCGTTCTTTTAGGCATGTTGCTGGGTTTAGCACATGGGATGAATTGAGGCAATTCCTTTTTGGTTGCGGCTACGCCGCGCTATGTTCATTGAGATGAGGCATTAATGGATGTAAAGGCTTGGCTTGAATGCAAATATAATCAGATGCACAATTGGCTGGAATTCCGCATTGTCTGCCTGCTGTTATATGCGGAAGCCTTGTAGAAATCTGTTCCAGATTTCTGAGGCTTCTGGTATAATCAGCATCGATTGATCGGCTTTTCCAAAAGATCCTCCATGCCGCAACCAAGGATCTTTGAGATGCGGTATAGAGTTTCTGCTTCTGCCCTGTTGATATCTTTCCGACGTTGTTCATACATTTGAATCGAACGAAGTGATACCCCAGATCTTTTTGCAAGTTCTGCCTGTGTGCATCCAAAGTAACTGCGGATGCGTTTCAGGTTAGTTTCTTTGTAGTATTCTTGCATTTTATCATTTGCAATATCAACAAACTTAGTGATATCAGCTTCATGAAGCGTGTAGTACATTCTTTCTAAATCACCAAATGAGAGCACATTGAAAATATCTATAAAACTTCGATCAGAATACCATTGGTAATAACAAGTTGCCCACCCGATCCAGTATTCATTGGAACAGCCGTCTTGTATCCGAGGCTCTGTTTCAAATCGTTTTCCCGTTATTTCGAACAGAATCTCGATGGCTAGTTCTATGCCGCTTTTTCCAGCCAAGATGGCTGGTTCGCCCTTTTCAAAGCGCTTGCTAAAAGAACTGACAGAAAACATATCGATGAATTCGGATCCGGGAATCAGGCAAGTGTTAATCGAGTAGTCGAAGGCATCACCTAGAGTTGCTTGGGCTTTGCTTAGGTATATTTCTGGGTATGCGTGAATCATCATTTGTAATTCCTCCCCTTATGATGTCCAGGATGTATAGTCCATCTGTTTCTTCGTCTTGTAATTTGAGGTACATTTGACTAGCCTCATCATCTCTTGTTTTGCGCAAGGCGTAGTAGATGTCTCTTTTAGCAATTTCAGCACCTTCGAACTTGATCTTTGAAAAAGCAAATCTTGACTTGATTACAATCTGTTCTCCAAGTTTGCCAAGCCTCATTGCCTGGGACAATTGTTCTACCGTGATTGTGTTATTCAAAAATGATTCGGCGTAATCGAAATACGAGTCATCCGCACGATATCCTGTGATTAAATCATATGCATTAACATTGATGCCGAAGTGATCGGTCAAGTAACGTTTTGCCCTTCTTGCGACAGGAGCCTTGAGCTTGAATAGCCGATGATCTACAAGTACTGCGATCCAGTTGAGAATTGTATAATCTGAACTGTTTAGGTTCAGGATATTTAGATACTCAGTATCTAACGTATATTTGTTTGAGAATCCATCTGCGGTAGATGAAACTGCCCATTCCTTTGCTAGGTCATTGCTTTCAGTGCAGTAGAAACCTAGTCCATAGTCATTGTTCTTTTTTCCTTGTTCAAAAGTCGGGCTTTCGACGATTTGTTTTGAACCATGGTAAATAGTTATCACTTTATCCATTCTATGTTCTCCTTTCGGCTACAATTATATCACTTTAGTGATAAAACTGGAAGAAGAATGACACTTCTGTATGTTTGTTGATTAATTTGGTTAGCGGACAGGAAAAAAGGAAAAGAAGGAAAAGAAAGAAAAGAAGAACAAGGGCAGGCGGACCGAATTCGCGGCACGCAAGTACGACCACGCAAGGAAGCGCCATTCCATCGGCTTCAGGATGCTCACGCTTGGGTTTACCGATGGATTCACCTTCATCCCGCTTTGCTTTTCGCTGCTTTCGTCCCGCAGGGACGACTGCGTCGTCGGCGACAAGGACACCAAGGGACTTGACAAGAGGGGATTCGCGTACAAGAGAAGAAAGCTTGCCAGGAGCGCCACCATGGACGTGCTGGTCACGCTCGTGAAAAGGGCGCTCGCCTATGTGAAATCCGTCAGGCACATATGCGTGGACAGATGGTTTTCCAGCCCGGCGCAGATCGTAGCCCTGAGGGACGCCACCGGCCTGCATGTCATAACCGTCCTCAAGCATGGCAATGCAAAGTTTGAGTTCAACGGCGTCGAGATGACCATCAAGCAAATCTTCGA
>OMYM01000522.1 GCA_900315225.1 uncultured Erysipelotrichaceae bacterium
ACTTTTCGTTTTGGTTATCGATCTACCTAGAGATTTATATAACTTGAGCGCCTTAAAACGTAAAAATCAAATGCGTTCACTATAAATACCGCATGATCCAAAGGCAGTGACTTCCGATAGATGTGAAAAAACCGCCGTAATGTTACGGCGGTCACAGTCGCTACAGAATCTGTTCAAAGATCTGGTGTGCAGTTCGGGTAAATCAGATGAAGGATTACATTTTGGCAGGCAGCGGTTTATCTGTTGGCAGGGGTGCCTTTATCTCCGTCAAGTCTTGTCAGGAATTCTTGAAACTCGGCATTGTTCCTGAGAAAATCAAACTCCGCACTGGATTTCAGTTCAGAAATAAGGGCTGGGATAAAGGTCTTTCCGGCATTCTTCACTGTTCCATCTGCGATACGATAGAACAATGGGGAGTCTGACAGAGTCCATGGAAGACCTACTGCCGCCATCATTTCTTTGATTGCTGTAAGGCTTCTTTCTTCGTCTTTCTCATACAATGCTGTCTGTAGGCGGGGAACAACAGTGCCATACTGCCACAAACCAAATAGTGGAATCATCTTCTCAATGATTTCACCGATTTGATGTGCTTGGTCTGGATGATTGCATTTCAGTTCTACTTCGAGCAGCTTCAGACAGTATGTCTGAACACAAAAGAGTGACTGTAGAAGTCTGCTTTCCAGAAGAACAGCTGCCTCATCCAGCTTTCCCCTGTTGATCAGAATATTCGCTTCATATGGTGTCTTGTCAAATTGCTGTTGGGGAAGCTGTGCCAGCAAAGACGATGCCCGATCATAATCCCCTGTCTCCATCACCTTGCCAAGCAATATGGCAACAGCAGCATTCTTGATTTCCACATCTGAGCTTTCTGCAGCCCGTTCCAGCCATTTCACAACAAGAGCTTCATACGCTTGTTTCTTTTCCGCTTCCATTGGGGATAGGAGAAGACTTGCGTTCAGGATATTGGCTGCCGATAAGAGCAGATTATCGCTTTTTGGGTATTCCTGAATTTTCTGGGATGCCATTTCAAAAGCTTCGTCAGGATTGTCCTGCGACATGGTTGCAAGCTTGTGGATAAAGTCTTCGACTTCAACATCAGTCAAAGACCCATGAAAGGAAAACAGTGTGTCGAGATCAGTTTTCAAAAGCCTTGCCAATGCTGGCAACAAGGTTATATCTGGGAACGTAATCCCATTCTCCCATTTGCTGACGGCAGGCGTGGTCACACCCAGATACTCAGCAATCTGTTCTTGCGTCAAGCCGGCAGCCTTTCTGTATTTCCTGATTTGTTCGTTGATCTTCATATCATCGACCTCCTTGTACATCAAGTATAATTCAGCCTCAGAAGCTTTCCTATTGAACAGTTGTTTATATGCAACATCATTCTATTAACTTCTAGTTAAATCACATGACATCATGGTTCTTCAAAGACGGCTTGATAACCATTTGCCTTGTCTCCCGTAATCGTAGTGGCATAGTTCTCCCCAAAACCAACGTTGATAGAAATCGGATCCAGAAGTATCACATACTCTTCAGGATAGATGTTTTCGTAGTTTGGATCACAGTATTCTGTTATGACTCGGAAACGTATGGTCAGCTCTCCTGTATCCGCTGGATGGTCATACTCACGCTTATTGAGCGTCCAGTATAATACCTCATCATGCTTTAGCATGGTTTTATTAACATTAGAGATGCCACCACTTGTTTCAACCCCATTCATTTTGCAGTCAAGAATCAAGAGGCCAATATCTTCTTTCAGATCAAGTTGGATCTTCAGCATGATTTCGTCTTCGGCAGCCTGTGGCGGTTCAGCTGAAAGCATGCTCCAAATTGAAACAACGGCAATCAAAACCGCAATCAAAGCCAGAACTATAACGACATTTTTTCTTCTCATATATCTTTCTCCTCCCTGCCATGACAATGGTTGCATCGATCAGAATCATATATCGAAGATCCCGTAAAGATTCTTGAATTCATGGATCACGTATGCAGCAATTCCTGAAGATAACACAGCAACGGGGATGTTGCTGAGCATCATGACAATGCTGACACTGGCTTTCCCGAAATTCGTAAAGTTCTGCAAGAACCAGGATACCGGGATACGTGGAACTCGGGACTGCCCGAATTAAATAGACCCGCTAATGCATCCAGTTGCCATAACTCCAGGGGAGGAAATAACTGCTCCAAGGATGATATTGACAATCAGAACGGCACGAAATGCTTCAAGTACACGTTTGTACTTTCGCGCACCGAGGTTCTGGCTGATGATGGATGCGGCGCAATCGTATTCCCATACAGCGTACACATAGAATTGACAATCATCTTTCCGAAGGAGAACAGCGTCTTTTTCCACAATTGCCAGCTAAAAGCGAGCAAGCATTGGCGATGTGAATTCCCGCTCCATTGTGATTGCCTTCAAAGAGAAGCTGAATGCACCATCGGTGAAAAAGCTGTTTCTCAAGGCAGACACAAACAGTGACAATTGTGAGATCAAGCTAGCAAGTCCAATCATGAACAGGTCTTCATTCAAAATATATACAAATACAACTGTCTCAAGGCAATCACAATCAGATTCGGTCGAAAGATCCGACCAGCATTGCCTCTAGCCCTTTCCACCGCAATGTAAACGTTGTTCAAGAAGGTTACCACCATTGTGAACAGCTGAACGTTATTCTATACTTGGACGCACAAATAGGTAGAATTCTGCATCATCTGCCTGCTGTTATATGCGGAACGATTGTAAATATCTGTTCTAGGTATTTGATCGTTCCAGTATAATACAGCTGTTTCGTCAGATATTCTCGAAGAAGTTGATCAGCCTAGCATATCTCTCACGGTTCTTTTTCAGTATGGCGCAATGATAATGCAAGGTTGCTTCTGGATCAAGAATTTTGATAAAGACGCGTCCACTGTCTTCCCTGCTGCGGAAAAGACGGATTGTAAGGTCGGTAGCGAAAGCAGGAAGCGTAGAGGCGTTGATGACAGCGCTCAACGATTCAAGAGAGTCCTGTAGGACGAATTGTGAATCCGGCATCATCTTCATGGTCAGATCCCGCCATATCCCGATCTCACCGACCATGACAAATGTTTCCCCGTTCATCTGGCTGAACGTCAAACCTTGCTCTTTAAATAGGGCTGCCGGATGAGCGTGAATCAGAGAGAAATAAAGAGCTTCCGTCCCGCACAGAATGGAAAAAGTGTCTTCATCCTCATACGAAGCGGAAAGAATGATAAATCCGTATTTCCCGTTCTTCAGACCTTGGATAAGTTTTTTTTCGTCTTCCATTTCCGAAGAGACTTTCATCTTTGGATAAAGCCGCGACAGGTGCAGAGGCATTTCCATCATTGGTCCCGGCGTACAGTATCCAGCAGAAATAGTATGCAGGGATGAATCGTAATTCCTGACAGCCATAATCATATCTTCTTCCGATTCCAATACTCTTCTGGCCATGGCGGCTGCCATCTTTCCAGTATCATTCAAGGTAATCCTGTTCTTTGTCCTTTCAAACAATCCGACCCCGAAAAGACCTTCAAGTTTTCGCATGGAGCGGCTTAAGGCTGGCTGGGAGATATGCAATTGTTCTGCAGCACTGGAAAGGGTACCGTAATCATGCAGGGCACATAATGCCTCAAGCAAATAGATCTCAATCATAACGACCTCCTTCACTATGCGTTTTAATTATAGCACAGTTAATCAGTCGGCATTGTACAAGAGGTAAAAAAAGTGTTATTCTATGAGCGTAAACAAAAGGAGATAAAATCTATGGAATACTTCTCACTCAACAACGGAAACAAAATGCCGATGGCAGGAATCGGTGTCTTTCTCCTGAAACCCGAAGAAACCGAGCTTTCAGTCCTTAGCGCCCTGACGGACGGGATCCGCCTGATCGATACGGCAAATGCGTATATGAATGAAAAGGCGGTCGGTCGGGCAATGAAAAAAAGCGGCGTGGCAAGAGAGGACATCTTCCTTGTCACAAAGTTATGGCCAACCGTCTACACAGACGAAAATGCCGTTGATGAAACACTGGCAAGGCTTGGCACAGATTATATCGACTTACTCTTCCTCCACCAGCCGGCAGGCGACTGGAGAACCGGCTATAAGCTGATGGAGAAAGCCTATAAGGAAGGCAAGGTCAAGGCGCTGGGGGTTTCCAACTTCCCGATCGACTGGCTGAAGGAAATCATCGAAACAGCGGAAATCAAACCGCAGATGGTCCAAGTTGAAGCACATCCTTACTACCCGCAGGCAGAACTGAAGAAAGTGCTTGCGGAAACGGGCATGGGCTTAATGGCATGGTATCCGCTGGGACATGGCGACAAGAACCTGATCAATGAACCGGTCTTCACAAAGCTGGCGGAAAAGTACGGCAAATCCAATGCTCAGATCATCCTGAGATGGCATGTCCAGTCCGGCAATGTCATCTTCCCGGGTTCCAGGAATCCCGCCCATATCAGGGACAACTTCAACATTTTCGACTTCTCCCTGACAGACGAAGAAATGGCTGAAATCGCAAAAGTCGACAAGAACATCCGCTACTATAACGCAACGATTGAGGAAGCACAGAAATACGCAAAGATGAGCCTGGACTTCAACACCCAGGAGTAAGGAGAAAAAACATGGAATATGTCACATTGAATACAGGCGCAAAAATGCCCCAGGTCGGCTTCGGTGTCTTCCAGATTCCCGATGCTGATGAATGCAAAAGAGTCGTCATCGATGCTATCAAGGCAGGCTACAGATCCTTCGATACCGCTGCTTCCTATATGAACGAAGAAGCAGTTGGTGCTGCCATCAAAGAAGCCATTGAAACAGGTCTTGTCACAAGGGAAGAACTGTTCATCACTTCCAAGATGTGGGTACAGGATATGAAGAACTATGACATGGCAAAGAAGGCCATTGACGTTTCCCTGGAAAAACTCGGTTTGGAGTATCTCGACCTATACCTGCTACATCAGGCCATGGGCGATTACTTCTCCGCTTACAGAGCTATGGAAGATGCATACAAAGAAGGAAAGCTGAGGGCAATCGGTGTATCCAACTTCTTCCCGAACGTTCTGATGAACCTCGTTGAAAATGTTGAAATCAAACCAGCTGTCAATCAGGTGGAACTGCATCCATTCTTTGCCCAGACAGCCGCCCTGGAAAACATGAAAGAACTCGGCATCCAGCCAGAAGCCTGGGCACCGCTTGCAGAAGGAAAACACGGCATCTTCACTGATCCAGAGCTGACTGAGATCGGCGCAAAGTATGGCAAGAGCGCAGCCCAAGTTGTCCTGAGATGGAATGTGCAAAGAGGCGTCGTCATCCTGCCCAAGAGCACAAAACCGCAGAGAATGCTGGAAAACAAGGACCTCTTTGACTTCGCACTGACCGATGAGGAAATGGAACTGATCACCGCAAAGTCCCTGGATCATTCTGAGATCATCAACCACTTCGATCCGAAACTTGTTCAGTTCCTGAACAGAAGAAGCATTCATGACTAAGGAGAAACCCATGAAGGAAAAACTGTTTGCATTATCTGACGCATTCTGGAACGCGATGAAAAACCGAGATGGCGAAACCATGTACGCCATTGCTGATCCCAACTGCAATTTCGTTCATATCGGCGTGAATGCCAACCTCGATAAGGAAGTAAAGTACTACACCGACGGCATCTTCCAGCCGACAGAGATCACCGTCCACAACCGTGAACTGCATGCCTTCGGCGATACCGCCATCGTGCTGACAGACGTTGACTATGGACTGATGCTGGATGGAAGTCCCACAACCCATCATTTCATGGTGACGGAAGTCTACCAGAATCAAAAAGATGACTGGAAACTGATCCAGTTCACATTCACAGCTCTCGTTCACTAAACGACATAATCAAGGTCAGCATTGGCTGACCTTTTGTAAAACAAGGAGTAATCATTGACATATACAAAGAAAACAGAAATCAGAGAAGCGATCAACGATCCCGTCTTCGAAGGAAAAGGAAGACTGCTGTTCCCAGTTCACAGAGGATACATGTCCGGCAGCACCCTTGGATCACTGGATCTGACATGGTACTCAAAGATTGACCCAGACATGACAGTCACCATATGCAATTCCTTGAAGGAAAAGGCACAAAGAGGTGAAGAGATCTTCTTTGACATCTACAGCGAAGAAGAAAAGAAGGAAGATCCCCATAAAAACAATACCGGCCTCTGGTATTTCAAAGGAGAACCGGGAAACCGCTTCGCGGTATGCAGTGCTGGTGGCGGCTTTGCCTATGTCGGTGCCATTCATGACAGCTTTCCCCATGCGTATACGCTGGCGCAGATGGGATATCATGCCTTCGCTTTGATCTACAGACCTGGGTCACAGACAGCTTGTGAAGATCTGGCAAGAGCGATCGCGTTCATCTTTGAACACGCAGAAGAACTACAGGTCAATACGGACTGCTATTCCCTATGGGGAGGCAGCGCCGGAGCGAGGATGGCAGCCTGGCTGGGATCATACGGCACAGCTGCCTTCGGGGAAAAACCATATCCCAATGCTGGAACAGTGGTCATGCAGTATACTGGACTGGATGAAGTCTTCGGCAATGAACCGCCGACCTATAACTGTGTGGGAACAGACGACTGGATCGCTTCATACGAAACGATGGAAAGAAGGATTGACATGATCAAAAGAAACGGTCCAGATGCTATGATTGAAGTTTTCCCAGGACTGGGACACGGGTTCGGTCTTGGGACGAATACAATAGCAGAAGGATGGCTCAACAATGCCGTCAACTTCTGGGAAAGACAGATGAGGAAAAGAAAATAACTGACACACTCTGTTTCAAGAATGATTCTATGTTTGTTTTGCATCACTTACTATTTTGTAGTAGACATTGGACGTCACCTTATAAACTAAGGCGTAGAATACCGCAAAGATCGTGTAGCTAATAAAGGTTGTACGTATGAAGAGTCCTTTGTTGTATAGACCGAAAAGAGTCAATAGTTTTCCTATCATAGGGAAAGAAAAGCTAAGATGCACTCCCGCAAATACCAAGGGAATGAAGAATACTGTAAGAAGTTGTGAGTTAATGCTTCTTTTGATTTCTTCCCGCGTCATGCCAACCTTTCTCATCACTTCAAAGCGTTTATTGTCCTCGTAGCCTTCGGAAATCTGCTTGTAGTAAATTATAAGAACTGCCGCAAAGACAAATACTGTGCTCAATACAATTCCGATAAAGAACAGGCTTCCAATGACGGTCATGAAATCCTGGCTCGCGGTTTCTCTCTCTTTTGCAATGACCAAATAGTTTCCTGCATTCTCTGGATCATTTTCCATGGCATTGTGTATTGCTGTGTTAGCTGCACTAGCATAGTCGACCTTGCTCAGGGAGGAATTCTTTATGTCAATGCTGTATCTCCAGATGCGACTCATCAGACCCCATCCATCTTCCTTCGTCTCCCCAAAAAGCTTAGCAATTGCATTAAGGTCGGGAATGATCAGATAGATCTGAGGAACCACTTCCCGCAAGTGTTCTTCAGCATAGAATTGGCTCTCATCTGGGTTTACAAGTCTGTAGTTCAAGGTCCTATCGTCTGAAATCAGTTCTATGGTATCGGAATCTACGCTACAGTCTGCGGTAAAGACAAGTGCTTCTCCTTCGTCTAGGACAATATTCTGTCTGGTCTGCCTATTGTAGGTGGATAAGGGGATAAAGCATACTTCTCTGATCTTGCTTATCATCAGTAATTCATCATTTCCATATCCTAAATCCAACGTATTCTCTTCAATTACGCCTGACACTTCCACATAGGGAAGATCTAGGATGGTTTTTGTTTCTATGTTGTTTTCTATTTCGAAATCTTCGATGGTCTTTCTGAAGTTATTCAGGTTTTCTTCTTCTAGAAGATCGCTGTTTTGGAATCTCACAGTAAAATTGACATCGCCAGGGAAACGTTTTTTCAGCATGTCTTTTGCGCCAAACCACAGGCAGGATGCGGCAGAGATCATGACAAGTACCATGGTTGCAATGATCGCTATGGAAGCCAGTCCTGCGCCGTTTCTCTTCATTCGATAGACCATGTGGGAAACAGAAACAAAGTGCCTGGGATGGTAATAATACCTTTTGTTGTTTTGAAGCATGCGGCAAAGCAACACACTTCCAGAAATCATCAAGAGATAGGTAGCCATAATGACCATGATGACTGCCAAGAAAAACCATGGTATGGCTTCAATGGGATTGTCAATGGTTGCTGCAATGTAGTAGGCTATGCCTAGGATCACCACTCCCAGTATACCAAGAAACCAATTGGCTTTGGGAGCTTTCTCACCTGCTTGTTCACTCTTCAAAAGAGACACAGTAGTGCTGCTGCTCACCCTTATGAGCGAAAAAAGCCATATGATTGCAAAGATTGCAAGATACATGAAAACTGTTATCTTTACGCAGTCCATGTCAACACGGAGGCTGTAGGTTATGGTGCCTCCGATGATCTTTACAAGGCCAAGCTCAGCAAGCTTTGAAAGAGTTATACCCACAAACAGACCAGAAAAGATCGAAATCGCTGATGTAATTAGACTTTCAAGCGTCATGATCTTGGCAAGGTTTCCCTTGTCCATGCCAAGGACATTGTAAAGTCCGAATTCTGTCGCCCTTCTACGGATCAGAAATGAATTGGTGTAGAAAAGAAAGATCATGGAAAAAACTGCAATCACAAAGCATCCAAGGATCATGATGAGTTGTGCGGTATCACCACCCCTGGGCAAAAGAGACACTGTTTCTGGTGAAGAAAGAAACGAAAGGATGTAAAACATCGCTATCACGCATATGCATGTCAACACATAGGGGAATACCATTTGCTTGTTTTTCCTTATGCCATCCCAGGCAAGCCTAGGGTAAAACAGGGCTTTCATGACTTAATACCTGCCTGGGAGAGAAGGGTGAGGGTTTCGGCAATCTTCTGATAGAAGAGTGCATTGGTGCTTTCTCCTCTGTATATCTGATGGAAAACCTCGCCATCCTTGATAAACAATACACGGCCTGCACAGCTTGCTGCCTTGGCGGAATGGGTAACCATGAGGATGGTTTGACCCATTGCATTTACTTC
>OMYM01000521.1 GCA_900315225.1 uncultured Erysipelotrichaceae bacterium
ACTCCACTGGAAGCATCCTTTTTTTTTTTTTGAGCGTATCTATTGACCTATATTAAAAAAACCGATCTTTGTGGAAGATCTGTGGGACCGCTACAGAGATGATCTGCGAAATGGAAAATATAAAGCCAACTTCTCGTTTGACCAGTTTGTCATGACGCTAGATCCGCATGGTCAAGAAATAGCCGTGTCCAAAGACACGGCTATTTGTCATTTAAACCCCAACAGTTTTTGGATATCCTGATAATCCATTCTCTCTAATTGCTTTCGTCAATTACGGATTATTCACAAACAACCATGTATTCAGCCGATACTTCAGCAAAGGTTGTGCCGACCGAAACAAATATCTCCTCAAGTTCTTCATTCAGAACTCCACGGACATACGCATCCCTTGCTTCTGTTTTTTCAATCAGTGCCCATTTCAGTTGCCGAAACGAATATTTGGCAAATGCAATCCATTGCGGATAGCTGATGGCCATTGGATTCTTCGTAAAGAACACCTTCCCCGCATTTACAGCCGTTGCCGCAGAATGACCGATAAACATCATCGTACCGAGTTTGGGATGTTTTTCACTGCTCATTGAAAACGGTATGGAATCCTTTATGGAGTACCCCTCCTTGATTCGCTTGATGCCGTATCCAATGCGGATAACGACCTCAACAATCATGACCGGAATGGAAAGCGTACAAAAATGGATGAAATCATATCTTTCGTAGTACATCCCCTGCACGATTTCAGCAATCGTCTGTTCTTCTTCTCCAATGCTTCCAAATTGGAGAAGATTGAACAATCCCATCAAAGGGGCAGGCAGTCCCATGGACGTGGTAATGTCCGACTTGAAATGAATGATCTGCTTTGCGATTGCCGCAAAGATGTCACGCTCTTTTCTGTCCGCATAATTTCTTATTACCTGTGACACGATTTTTCCTTTTTTATCAATGGTCGTCATTCTCCCGGTAAGTATATCGGCAACACCAACAACCAAACCTAACAGAGGATCGTGACCAAGGGACAGAAGTCTGTGATAATATGTCGACAACCCCTCGACCCAGATTTCAGTATTACGGTTGTCCTGAGAATCATACGGGACTTTGCCTACTTTTGAATTTGCCAGCCTTTCCATCTCATCTGCTGGAAACTTCTTGTCGAACCATTCCCTCACATAATTGGCAAGGGTTCCTCCCTTCAACCCTTCCGGTGTCCTTTGGGGAATGCCTACCAGCAGAATGTTTACAGCAGCACCGAGCAATCCCGCACCTGCACATATGGCTATGTCGTATTTGTCCAAATGATGCAGGGCGTTGTAATCCGCATTCAGCTGTCGGATGGCGAGTTCATTGCTTGCCAGTTCTTCTTCAGTAAACAAGTCTTCAAGTCTGTTTCCACCACCCACATGCTTTTCAGCATCCAAACACAGTTTTTCCCAAGACGGAACAACCATCACTTTTTGCTGCGATCCAGCGGACGACTTCCTGGGCGCATTTTTCAGGGTAGAAAGCTGTGTTCCATACCCAAGACTTCGAAGCAATGCTTCACTGTCAGAAATCTGCTTTTCCATTCCGACTGTTGAAGGTCTCCGGATCTCAGCCAGCTCTATTGCCTGATGAAGAAGAACATTATTTATCTGTTGCTCAACCTCGCTGTACCTGTATTTGCCCATTTACGATCCTATATCCTGCCGTAGATCCTTAATTGCCTGCTGGAGCAGAATATTCAGGCTTTGAAGATAATCCATACGTTCATTACCAGCATATGCTTCTTCTTTCATGGCTCTTATTATGGCTCCATGTTTCCTCAGCGCCTCTTTATACAGCCTCTCCTTTTCCTGGCGAAGCTGTTTATTTTTCAAGTGTGAAGCCACGCCGACTCCAACTGCGGCAAGCCCCGCTACGGGAGTTGCAAGTACGAACACACCTGCGGCCATTCCACCACCAA
Source organism: uncultured Erysipelotrichaceae bacterium (assembly GCA_900315225.1). Taxonomy (GTDB): domain Bacteria; phylum Bacillota_I; class Bacilli_A; order Erysipelotrichales; family Erysipelotrichaceae; genus Bulleidia. Next base: position 1,934 of record OMYM01000521.1, read on the forward strand.
CAATTGCGCCTGCGGTCGCAAGACCGGAAGTAATGCCTACTGCCGACAGACCTACTACCCCGAGACCATAGAGAGCTGCAAACGAACCTACCCCGCCTATTCCTGCGCCAAGAGCGCCAGCCAATACCTCAGGAATTGCGCTTTTCTTAATTGTTCTGTCCCTATCATTCAGTGCGGCCGCCGCCTCATTAATAACATTGACCACCTGTTGCATGGATTCCATGCTCTGGAAATTCATGTCTTTTTTTCTCATTTCTCTATCCTATCCTTTACTCATCATATCAGTCAAAACCCATCCTACGCTGTATTTCTGTAGGACCTCAAAATTCTTTTTATCATGCTTATGCCGAACTCTGGCGAACGCTTCAGTCCCTCATAATCTCGTGACGACAAAAAGGAACCCGACCAAGACACCGAACAGCGTAAACAGTCTGGCATAGCAGTCCAGCATCTCTTCATCAATAAAACGATGAATCATATCAGATGACGGTCGTCCAGAACGATCTTGTTCTTTCTGATGAAAGCATGGCTATCATTCCGTACCGACTTCACCTAGGCATCATAAAAAACGCCATTTGCACTCTTTCTCACAAAGTTAAAACCGTGATCGTCAACCTCGGAAGTGTAAACATCAAAGGCGCATGATGTGAATTCCATTTTAGCCTAATATTCTCCGTACCCTTCAAGTTGAATCAATAGTTCGCTCCATTTCGTCCTTGACATTCAATGTGATGATCATCAGCCATGAAAACAATCAATTCATCATCTTTTGAATCATAATTCGTTCCCCTTTCTTGAGGTTATTTTATCGCCAAGATTTTGGTTTTATAAGTAATTATCAGCCCCTGGCACAAAATACACACGATATACATTATTTCCTTTTTTTCCAATAATCTTGAAGAAAATTTACCCTTGTCAAAAAAAACCATGCGCGACCTTCTTTCAGCGGGGATCAGGTTGCTCTTTCTATGCTTGCATCGCCACTCCTTCGAATGCAGGGTCTAATTCTTCTATATCTTCCTTCGACTCCACACCGGCTTTGTGGCGATTCAGGATTAGAGGATTAAGGATTTATAGTGAACGCATTTGATTTTTACGTTTTAAGGCGCTCAAGTTATATAAATCTCTAGGTAGATCGATAACCAAAACGAAAAGT
>OMYM01000520.1 GCA_900315225.1 uncultured Erysipelotrichaceae bacterium
GATCTGGGTAAACTCGGTAAACACAGCTGTAACAAAAGCCATGAAAAACATCTTCTTCACTAATTCACTGATATAGTGTCTTTTCATGATATGACCCTGCTTCATTTCTTGTTAATGGGGAGCTTTTCGAAGACAATCGCCTGGTAAGGCTTCAGCTTGAGTGTCAATCCATCCTTCTCCAATGATTCATTGGAAAGCAGGACTTCTGCCCCTTGAAGCCATGAAGGAAGTGTATACAGTGCTTGCCTCTTGCTAAAGTTGCCTATGACAAACAACCGATTGCCAAGGTACTGCCTGCAGTATGCAATGACTTGCCTGTTGTCATGGTCATACTCTTCCGTCTCGCCATAGATTGCCGTGTCATTGCCCCTTTTGATCGCCAAGAGCTTCTGGTAATACCGATAGATGGATTTATCACTGGCCAAGTCATTCTTGGCGTTAATGACCTTGTATGACGGGTTCACGCATTGCCAGGGCTCTGTTCCCTTGTTGAACCCGGCATTGACGGAATCATCCCACTGCATGGGCACCCTGGCATGATCCCTAGCCCCATACTTGACAAAGCTAAACGCCAGCTTCCTTGGGATCCTGTATGAACATAACAAGTCATAGACAAAGTGACTGACAGGATCCTTAAGGTCATCTATACTCTTAAAGTCACAATTGGTCATGCCGATTTCCTGCCCCATGTAGATAAACGGAATGCCAAAACCCATATACGTGATTGTCGCAAGCATGGTGGATGCTTCATAACGGTAATGCTTTGTGTCAATGGAGAAACGACTCACGCCACGAGGATTGTCATGATTCTCGAGAACCAACGTATTCCATCCCTCTTGGTAATACGATACCTGTGGATCAAGAAGCCCTTTCTTGAATTCAATGAGATCGAAAGGCTTCTTGAAGAACTTCTTCCCACCAATGTTATCAGAATCCAAATGACCAAAGCTAAAGATCGTATCCAACTCATGATTCTTTTCATTGACATACGCATGCGCATTCTCTTTGGAAGGATGGAAAGACTCTCCCACCGTGTATGTGTCATACAGAGACAAAGATTTCTCATACAGTTCCTGTAAAAACTCATGCATGCGTGGTCCATCCACATAGTATGGCGCACCCTTCTGAAAGCTCTTTTTGTCATTGTCGTCCTGAATGGGATAAACCTTGGAGAACATGTTAAAGACATCAAAACGGAAACCATCAACCCCCTTCTCCAGCCAGAAATTCAGGATGTCGATGACTTCCCTTCTGACACTAGGATTCTCCCAGTTCAAGTCAGCCTGCTCCTTGCAAAAGAGATGGAGGTAGAACTCATCGCTCCCCCCTATCCTTTCCCAGGCACTCCCCGTAAAGGTGGATTGCCAATTGGAAGGAGGAACCATCTTCCCCTCGACCATTCTTCCCTTGCGGATGATGTAGTAGTCACGATACGGCGAATCAACTGACTTGACCGCTTCCTTGAACCATGGATGCTCTGTGGACGTATGGTTGACCACCATGTCCATGATCACCTTAAGACCCCTATTGTGGCATTCCTCCAATAGCCTGTCAAAGTCTTCCATCGTTCCAAGCTTCTCATCTATCTTCCGATAGTCACTGACATCATACCCATAATCATAGTCAGGAGATTGATACAGTGGCGAAAACCAGATGGCAGTAACACCAAGATCCTTGATATAGTCAAGTTTAGAAATGATCCCTGCGATATCTCCCCATCCATCATTATCAGCATCCATGAAGCTAAACGGATAGATTTGATACACCACAGCGTTTTTATACCAGTTTGTTTTCATCATCATACACCTCGTTATCTACGACTATTATACTTGTATTTGGTGAGAAACGAAAGATATTTTGAAAAGCTGGCGAATCATAACGATTCGCCAGCTACTACAACTGTTCAACGACACATGTGTGCTTCTTGTACGAAGGGTCATGAACATCTGTCTTTTCGTAGCTGATACCCACGCAAAGGATGTTTACCGGCGTAGATCCCAAGGCAGCCTGTGTAGTCCTTGTCGCGACTCTTCTCCATCATATTATATTCATGTAGGGTCATTGCTGCAATGTTCCTTTTTGATGATTCATAGAGATTGAATGTACCCATGTCGCTTCTTTTCAGTTCTTCTATGCTGTGGTAGAATATCTGGGCGTTATACTGGAACGATCAAATATCTGGAACAGATATTTACAATCGTTCCGCATATAACAGCAGGCAGACAATGCAGAATTCTATCTATTTGTGCGTCCAAGTATAGGAGGAAGAAACATGAACTTGACTGAACAAAAAGCGAAACAGTTCTTTGAAACAATGTCCCCATTGGTGGAATGGTTAAAAGAGACAGAGGCAGGCAAGGAAGCCATTGAGAGGGACAATGAGATGTCTATCGAGGGCAACGTCTTGCTCTTATCCCTTGTCTGGGAACGACCAGAATACATAGATGAATACATAAATGAGAAAGGGAATGTTCTCTCTGATGAAGAATGGAGAATCCTTCGGAATTGGCGAGAGCATTATGTCCACGATACTTTTTTTATTGAACGTTTTACCAGGAACGGGGCTGTGTTTATCGCGACCAAGACGGGAATGGTTTATCTTGTAAGCGGAATAGCAGAAGATCTTAAGTATAAGATGAAGAACTTTACTCTACCGTGCATAGTAGAGACAACGCTTCTTCCATATGCGGGAAGAATTGTCTTTGACGCTTTAATGGTTCAAAACGTAAAGATTAGGGATCAAAAGACAATAAGGGATCTTGGCAATAGATACGAAGAAGCGAAGAAGCGTAATCAATTGATCAAGAAGCTCCCCTCCAAAATACCAATGGAAAAAAGCGAAATGAGAAAAACGTTTATCAATTTACAGAAGCCTAGCAGAGAAGAGTTGTTATCGTTGATCAACGAAGAAGCAATACCTTACCTCATAAAGGACAGCGAGCTTGAGGAGATCAAAGATCTCCTAGGCAAGGATTCCAGAAATCCAGATGACTGGAACAGAATCTCAGATATCCTAGAAGCAAGGTTCTTGGTCACGTTGGATCTTGAAGTCAAGTATAAAAATATCACATCCATAAAGCAGATCTTATGCGTCAGCAACAGGCTTTTTCTTTTCACTACGCCAGAGGAATGCTATGAATACCTTCAGAATCTGAATCGCCAAGGACATCCAGGTGGGGGATTTAACTTATGTACATTCAATTTCTTTGAGGTCGCCATGCTTGCGGATGAGCTTGGCCTAACAATAGAGATCGATCCCCCTTACTTTAAGTCTGGACCACATACATTCCTTGAATATGACCCCGAGACGAAGAGACTTTATGCCACAATTCACTACGATTGAAAGTCTCTTCGGAAATGATTGACTATCCAGTGTCTCTTGGCAGCCTTCTTTTGCCCACTTCAAGAATACGCCGTATGAGCCATATGCCTCAGATGTACCAGGATCAGCGCATAGATAATCCATGAGGTGTAGAATTCAGCCGAAGAAAAGATAAACTTATGTTCTGTGCCAACCAAACAGGAATTGTTTATTCATCCTTCATTCGTATGTTGCTAGAGAGCCTCCATGATATTCAACAGACTCTGATAGCTGTCTATACTCAGAGGCACAATTAAGTGGAACTCTGCAATGTCTGCCTACAGTTATATGCGGAACGATTGTAAATATCTGTTCCAGATATTTGATCGTTCCAGTATATGGGGGCATCCAGCGCCCAGAGGGGCTTTTATGGGGGCATCCAAATATTAGGGTATCAAATGTCCATAACAGCCATTTGATACCCCTATAAACAGCAAGCAGTTAAGATCCTAGGAACTACCCTATGAAGCTTCTCACTTGGATACAACCCACTCGCCATTTTTTCTCGAACCTTGACGTTCGATCTTTCCGGATTTCTTAAGCTTTTTAAGTCTATATTTCACACTCTCAAATGAAATACCAAGTTTTTCAGCCAATTCTTCTCTTGTCATCCTCGGATTTTCAACAAGCATCGCGATAATTCGTTCTTCTATTAATTCCAGAGATTCTGTTATCTCTGGATTGTTATTCTGAATAATTTCTTGGTTATCATCTTTGTTGATTACTTCATCATTGGGTTGAGGACTGTCGTAACGCAACTCTCCTTCTTCACGAATCCTTGCAAATTCCTCATTTATATACGCAATTGCTTGTGTGTAATCATCTATATCATTATCTGGATTGAACAAGAGATTTGGCGATCCATTGTTCTTCATGGCCATCTTAGCGCGTCTAATTCCAGAGCCATATGACTGAATCAAATCCAGTTTATAGAACATCTCTTTCAGTTCTACGTTTAGATACTGCCTATCATCAAAGACGGTATTTTCGTTCAGATCCTCGATTGTCACTGGAGGCAACGGACGGTTATGATTCACAAAAGACAAGTGGTCGTGGTATACATAGATCCCGATGTACTGTGGTCGTGAGTACTCTTTGTGCAGAATGCAGTTCGTTGATAATTCCTCAAACATTTCCAACGGCCAGTTGAAAACCTTATGTGCCCCAGATTTTCCAGGTTCACGAACAGTATATGAAGCCATTACATAATCCTTGAAGTAATCACGTACACGTTGTGCTTGGATCCAAATTGGACCTTTGAATATCTTCGATTCCATCTTATCCGTGCCAATGACTTCCCGAATCACTTGAACATACGCATATGGGATAAACTCATCTGGATGGTCCGCAAACATCAACACAGCGAAGTTCTTTGCGCGATATCCTCCGTATTCACTATCATCAATCAAATGAAGCGCTCGCGCCATGTCAAGCTTTGAAAGCTCGCGCATTTCCTTTGCTTCATTTGTGCGAACCAAATACTCCCTCATGTATTCGTAGCTCAAGTCATCAAGGGTTGCTCGTTCATTCAACTCAGAAGTGAAGTGGACTTCCGCGAATTTCTTGAGTAGCTCATATTCTTCGCGTTTATTTGGAAGACGGGTGTCACGCCTCACCCTTATATACCTTCCAGCCTTTAGATTGATTTTCTTGTCTGTTTCCGCCTTTTGGTCCGTTGTGTATGGTCCATCATTTCCAGGTTCAACCGCAAGGATAACGTAGAATCGTCCGTCAATTTGGTCCTGCATCAAATGATAGACAGGCCTGGGATGAATATGCGCCAGAAGGGATTTCAGTTCATTCTCCACAGACTCAATCATTGCTTTATCATCCACTTCCTCTATCCCGATAAAAAGCATGCCAATCTCACGATTCATATAGTTATTCGCATATGCACACGCGGTTTTCAGAATGCCATCTTTATAGGTTATGGATTTCCTGTATTCAATATGATCATTCTCCACAGTGCAGTGTTCAATAATATCATGTGCCATCTTAAGAATATTTTCAACTATACTATTATCGATATCCATTCATGTTCTCCTTCCTATATTGATTCATAATACGATCTATATCATTCATATTTTCAAAAGCATTATATATCTATTGTACATCATAGTTTCAATATTGTCAAGGAAAAATTGATTTCTAAAAGGAGAGGTGTGAATAAATGGAATCCTGCATAGTCTACTTTCATATGCGGATGGTGTAAATGTTTGAAACAAATTTTTTAACTGTAGTGGTTTATCTTGTCTATAGGTTGAAGGGAGCAAAAGAATCTTAACCCCTTCATAATTTAGCAAAGATATGATATGATGATACGCGTAGAACGCGATAGAAAAGATAGAACATGAAAAACTTAATCGTATTAGCAATGAGTACATTGCCAAAAAATATAACCGATAAATCTACGGCGATATGTCGTGAAAACAACTTTGAAATAGAATACACCAGCCAGCTGGTTCCCATTCCCGCCATGATGCTTCATCAGTATCCGGATGATGATCTTGATATCATCATCCTTGCGACAGATAAAACAACGGAAATTAACAAGGATGCATCTTGCAGCGCAGTGCAGTTCTTCCAAGATGAACTTAAAAAGAAATATTTGGCACAAGAAGACAGGATTACCTTTTATGTGGTTGATAAACTCGACCTAATGAATCCTATCGCAAAGATTGATGAGGTTCTGGCACTCTTACGAGAACTATCATCTGAAAAGAACTACAGCCAGATATGGCTGGATACGCATGGCGGGTTAAGAAACGTGATGCAGGTATTCAGTGCCCTTCTCTCTCTTGCGAGAGTGTATGGCATCAAGATCGACAAGATCTACGATTGTGAATATGACGGAAATCAATCCATCATCAGGGAACAGAGTGAATCCTTTGGTATATTTGACTATTTCTCATCTATGGATGACTTTGTCAAATATGGAGATGCCGAAACCCTTGGAGACTACTACAAGGATGATCAACGCGAGGAAATCAAGAAGGCAATCGCTGCGATGAAGTTGATTTCCTCTGGCACAGAGGAATGTGATCCAGGCAAGTATACACATGGTCTGACACAACTCCGTAATGCGTTAGGTGACGCTGAAAAAGCCGACACCAAGTTCAAGATATTCGGAGAATACATCCGCAGCAATTATGGGGATCTTTTGATCAGCAATGATCCCGACCCTCTTCTCATTGTACAAAGATCTCTTGACAAGCACCTCTACCAGCAAGCGTTGACCTTTATGGAATCACTGATGGGCGAGAAGTTTGTAAAGAGTGGCGTGTTGTCTTTTGACCAAAACGGAAACAATGCCACACAAGCAAGGAAGCATGACAAGCTGGAACGTGAAGATATTGTCAAATACATGTTTGATGCCTTGATCAACACCCAAATATTCCTGTTTCCAAAGAGCCATAAGACACCCGGTCTTCCAAAGGAAGAGCAACAGAACAAAGATACCAAAGAGGCAATTGATGAATTTGTCAGGCTGAAAGGAAGCTTTGATCAGTTCATTGAGACTGGTTCATTCGCTCTTGTGAATTCTACGTTGCAATATAACAATATGAAAAGCTTTACTCTTTCCGAGAAGAAAAAGCCAGGTGATCCTGCATCATATCCTTACTATTGCGATGTGAAGGTGACAGGAGATAAGAAAAAAGCATTGGCTTATTTGTTGTTAATGCATAAGGCTTTGAAGAGTTGTCGTAACTTCTTTAACCATGCCAATGAGAATCGACCGGATATGGAGAATATCAAGATTGTTCTTGGCATGTATTGTAAACTGGCAGATGTTCTCTTGAGTTAAACTATGGATAACAGGCATGGATCAAACAATCAGGAACAGTTGTTCATAGCAAATGTGAATGTTGTCAGGGAACTGATGAGAAGTCTGTATTTGTATGGTTGTTTTGAGAAAGACGATTACTATAATGGTGCCAGGATGGTAGATTACCATCCTGGCACAAAGCCACATAAAAGCACAATGCTTAAGATTGACTTCAAGAGATTCAAGCACTATCTTCCTGACCAGTGCTTTGATAATAACCGGATACGTTTTCAAAGATATGAAGTGCATGGGAGAAACGATGGGTCTATGATACAGTTGTACTTGTTCTCCGCATATGTACATAACGCCATGATATTCTACTTTGCCGTGCTTCCTTTCCTTCATAAACAACTAGGCAGTGTTACCCTGAAGCAGTTGAAGGATTGTCTTCCTTTTGGATTTGATAGCAAAACGGTAAAGAAGTTTCTCTCTTCCTTAGAGGAAGAAGGTTTTATCATCTGCCACAGGGACAGGAAAACGTATACATATGCCCTGGCAAGCGATTTGCTTGGCTGTATGAACGATCTTGAGCTTGCCGGGTTATTCCGTCTTCTTGACTTTTGTTCTTCTGCCACGGTGTGTAAAACGCCCTTCTATCTTGCGGCGAGAAAGATACGTCTTTATCTGAAATCTCATGCCAGGGATCTGTGTCTTGACAACGAGATGGTGTATCGACAAGACTATGTCTTTGATGTCCTTGACGATGAACAGATGTACCAGTTGTTGTATGCCTTGCACAAAAAACAGAGAATCAAGATCACATATCTCACGCAGAAACGCTATGACCATAGCGATCCAGGTCACATCCAAACCAAAGAAGTGCTTCCTGTGAAGATGATCACAGATGACAGCACAGGAAGATCTTCTTTGTTGTTTGTCCATAGCGATACCTATGATGCGGACATTGTACGTATCAACCGTATCTACGATGTGGAGATGATGGGAAAGGTAGAAGCGGTTGATCATGAACAAGCAATGAAAGCCGCCTCTGTGTACAAAGATGTATGGGTCGCTTCCAACGACTTGAGCAACGAGAAGGACGTACAGATACGCTTTGTCTTTGACGGAGAGATGGGGGCGGAAGAAGAGAATCGACTACGCTTTGAAAAGCGTAACGAAGAATACAAGGATGGCATTGTCTCCATGCATGTCACAGATCCACATGAGCTTGTGACATGGATCAGAAGCTATGGAGACTATGCCATCCCTATGACAAAAGAACTACAGGATTGGATTAGAGAAGACTGGGAACACGTCTTGGAAAGATTCAACGGAAAAGACATCAGGATCAAAGATCCTGTCCTACGTGTCATCCCCAGAAAAGCACTTTCTAATGCGCGCGAACACAAAATATCGTTGTTGCGACAATACAACAACATTCTTTTTGAAGCGCTTACACTTCTTTCCAACCGTGCATCCCATGGACAAGTCACAGATATTTCCACCATTCTGATGGAACTAAACGGTGGAAAAAGAGAGACGGCGGAAATACTTGCTAACGAGGAAATGCCAGACATTCCCTGCGACAAGGAAGTCCCCGTGCTTCTTTCTACATTTGAGAAAGAAGCCATTGTTAATGCCTTGCATGATCCTAGGGCAAGGTATTTCCTCGGTAACAAGGAATTGCAACACCTTTCACAATTATTCTCCGACATTACCCCCGCCTGGGACTTCTCCCAAGTGGAACATAAAAACAAACGAAAGGAAGAAGTAGAGAATGATAGCTATGCTGAGATTGTTTCCCTTATCAGGGAAGCAATCCAGCATCACAAAGCCATACGCTGCGACTATCAGACCCGTACAACCGTTCAGTTCCATGGACAACTATTATATCCAAAGTTCTTTGAGTACACCTCAAATGAACGTTTGAGGGTCATCACCTGGTCCCCCTTGGTGGGTTGCTTCATCAAGAATACCGTGGGAAGAATGAGCAATGTGTACATTGATGAAAATGCCAGAAAGGTAGACCTTGATGCACTGTGGAACGAATTCATCCTTCACCACGAAAGAACGGCAGTCCTGGAACTGGAACCCAATGAATACGCATTGGAACGAATGGTAAGACTATTCTCTTGTTACGACAGAGAAATGGAATACGACAACAACCGCAACATGCTACGCATGACCATTCGTTACCTGGATACCGAGAGACTTGACATTATGAGAGATATCCTCTCCTGCGGAGACTACATTAGTGTCAAAGAGCCTCTGGATCTTGTGGAAGGCATCCATGAAAGAGTCAGAAAAGCACTGGAACTCATAAACAAGGTCACAGATCATTCCTATATTCATATCTAAAACATTGTTGTATCCTTCTTGTGTAGACAAGGAGGATACAACCATGAACAACACCGATTGGAACAACAACCTGACAGTCTTGTTTGCTAGACTCAGGGACAAAGACGAAGAAGCATTGTCAATGATCATCTCTCACTACAAGAGAGGCATGATTGCCTTCATCACCAGTATCGTGGGAAATCCACAGGATGCGGAAGCAATATTCTTTGAAGCCATCGAGTACATCTTCCTCAACCCGAAATGTGTCAAAGATCCCACGACATTCTCAGGGTTCCTAAGAACCGCTGTCCGTAACAGTGCATATAACTTCATCGATACCGCTGAGAAGCGTCATACTGTCAACGAGACAGACCTTGGTGAAGATGAATACGTGCTTGATGATTTCCTTGGCAACTATGACTCTCCAGAGTACACTCTGGAGAAGAAAGAACTAAAAAGGATGATTACCCAGATTCTCAAGAATATGGATCCACGTTACAGCAAGCCGTTGTATGAGCAGTACTACAATGATCTCAGTCTGTCAGACATAGCCAAAAAGCTTCACCTTCCCAGATCTACCGTCATTGGAAGATTACAGACTGGAAAGAAACTTCTAAGAGGTTATCAGCATATTGTACAAGAAAGGTATGGCTACAGAGGATATGAACAGTAGTAGAGACAAAGGAAGGAGGAAATGGTTCCTCCTTCCTTTCATTTGACAGTAGTGCCACTATCGATTCATGCCCAAAATGACTTGGGTTTTACACGGCTCTTAAGCAGAGTGACAAGCCAACATCTTCTGCCTTCATTTAGACTTTGAAGCTAAGATTCACTTCAAACCGAATAACATCCTTGTTAAAATGAATTCATTTCACTATAATTTAGATAACAAAATAGGTACACGAATGGCAATAACGCAAACAAGCAGTGCTAAACACATTGACGCTCCCGAAGACAAAGAAAGTCTTAGTGTGGTTTTGGATCATTTGGTTTCTCAGATGACGAGAGTTAACTCTGTATTAACAAAAAAGTTATAGTATTGACATTAAATCTATTTCATGCTATAGTATGTAAGAAATAGAGGTGAATGGAGTCTTCGTTTATTATATTGAAAGTAGCTGATACAGCGGACTTTATGAAAGGAGAAAGAAACATGAATTTTCTGAACAGTGGAGAAGGATATAGCTTGTTCAATGAGGAGGCGAACTACGACACCTACGTTGACAAGACCCTGATGATTCAAGACGTATACCGATATGCGACAAGGATTAAAAAGTACATATGCATCACCCGCCCCAGGCGGTTTGGGAAAAGCGTTGCGGCGAACATGATCGCGGCTTTCTTTGACGAAAGCACGGCGGAAAAAAGCCGCAGACTGTTTGAGAGGCTTGAGATCGGCAGACTCAAGGACGAGCAGGAAGAAAAGTGGCTCAAGACAGAGGATCGCTCACTGTGCTGGTCACAGCAGGGGAAGCACAAGGTAATCCGCATCAACATGATCGACCTGTTCACCGAAGATGTTCACTCTTACGATGATTTCATAAGATCCCTGAAAACACAGGTAAAAGAAGACCTTGGGGCTGCATACCCCGGTCTTGACTTCAATGGTCTGGCGGTTTCCAAGATGTTGGAAAGGACGAACGACAAATTCATCTTTGTGATCGATGAATGGGACGCCATCTTTGAAATGGACTTTATGATGGCCGATGACAAGGTAGACTACCTTGAATTCCTGAAAAACCTGCTGAAGGACAAGGCGTATGTCCACTTTGCCTACATGACGGGCATCCTGCCCATTGCCAAGTATTCCAGCGGCTCCCCCCTGAACATGTTCCATGAGTTTAATGGCTATAAGGATGCGATGTTCTATCCGTACTTCGGATTGACGGAAGAGGAGATCACATCCCTCATGCATAGGAAAGGGATCGAAAAGCCCTCGATTGGCGAATTGGCGGAATGGTATGACGGGTATGTCCGCCACGACGGCGTCCATGTCTACAACCCCGCGTCCGTTTCCATGGCGCTTGGCGTAGGGGTCTGCGACGACTACTGGAACCATACCGGTTCAATGGAGGCAGTCAAGGACATGATTCGGTTGAATGTACAGGAACTGAAGGATGACGTCATCCGCATGGCGAGCGGGGAGACTCTAGGGATTGCACTGGGTGGTTTTTCCTCCGAGAAGACAAGGCTCTCGACCCGCGATGAAATCCTTTCCGCCATGGTGGTGTACGGCTTTCTGTCATATTCCAACGGGAGGCTTTGCATCCCGAACAAGGAGCTGCTCCTTCAGTTCCGTGATGCCCTTTTGATGAAAGAAATGGGGCTTCAGGAATCCTTGGGGGACTCCAGGGCATTGCTTGATGCGACGCTGGCAAGGGACGAAAGGGAAATAGCGCGGCTCGTCGAGCAGTTCCACGACGAACACATCCCCCATGTCTACTACAACGACGAGAACAGCCTTGCGTGTGTCGTGACGCTCGGATACCTTGCGGCGAAAGACAGGTACGACATTTCACGCGAGGACAAGGCGGGCAAGGGCTACGCCGACTTCATCTTCACGCCGAGAATCGAAGGTGGCCTCCCGATTATCATGGAGCTGAAGTACAACCACTCCGCGAAGAATGCACTTGAATGCATCCACAAGCGTGGATACATCGACCGCTTCAGAAAGCACAAGCGCGTCCTGCTGGTGGGAATCAACTACAGCACCGCCACAAAGAAGCACACATGCCTCACAGAGCTGGTTGAGCAGTAGCCATGTCACCTTTATGGGAAGAAACCGTTTAATCTAAATTCAACAGCTGAATACGTGTTCTATGTTTCAAATGTCCTTCCGCTTTGGTCAAGATACATCTTAATCGCAGTTGTCTTGGGTTCCATGAGGATATCTTCTGCTTTCGCTGTTAGCTCGGCATCGATTACAGCATTTCGGAAAGAAATCCGACTTCAATAGCCGTATTTCTCTTCCTAACGGGTTTCTCGACAAAGCCAAACAACGCTTCCATATAGTCCATTTCACTGGTTTTGGAACGATAGTTTTCAGACATCCCTTCACCTATGGTATGAGTATAAAACACACGGGGATACAGGATTGTCCCAAAACCAATCAGAACATCCTCTGGTTGTTGTTCGATGTGTTCGTACTTGTAGAAGAACTGGTTTTTGTCACCACCTCATCTGGCATTCCATATGGAGACACTTTTGCTCAAATGGCAAACTTGAATTAGAAGCAAAGGAAGGAGGAAATGGTTCCTCCTTCCTTTGTTTTACCAATGTCCAAGAATAGATTTCATTGATGGGAGCGGCAGCATCTCCCCATATCCATCTAAATCCATGTATACTCTGTCATCAGGATTTGTGTACTGCCCGCAAATTTCCAGCGAAACATACTTCGCATAATCCGCAATCGTAGTACTGTTCATATAATCTAAGTTCGCGCTATCAACAGCTTCATTGTTCATGATACGTTTCACGAATGCTTCTCTGTACTTTTCTTCTGCGCGGTGTTCTGACACGAAACCAAGGCCAAACGATGTAAATCTTGTGGCGTTGTCATACAGGCAAAGATTCACGTCTTGAATTTCAATTTTTCCATAGCCATAGGGTTTGCCCTTGCCAATCATATGTGTTTCTTTGGCATCCGATTTGTCTGAGAAACGGATCGACTTCAATAATAACCCAAGCTCATCGTCTCTCAAATTATCGAAATACACCCTGGCTTTAAAACCAACTCCCGATTCTACTGTCTCAATGTGAGAGACAATGTTTTCGTTATCATTCTCTGGTGTCCACTTAGCAACCCCGTTTCTTTTCCAGTAGATCTTGTATCCTCGCATTTTGAAATCAGAATCACTATAAGTCGAAAGAGTTCTCTTGTCTTTACCAGTTTGGTCAAGATACATTTGGACTGCTGTTGGCTTTGGGTTATTCAATACCATTTCTTCATGAGAGGCAGTGCATGATCTATCCGCTTTGGCATCCATAAAGGATAGTCTTCCTTTATAAGAACCGTTCCTTTTGCCATCTTCATCAATATACCCAAACATGGCACTGACATAGTCCATTGTTTCCCTCTGATATGTTTTAGGAATTCCGAATGTTGACTCATGTTCATACTTGATTCTGAAATAGGGAGATGGACCAAAGCCCACCACCTTTCCATCTTTTTGGATAAAGAAGAACAGCTTTGCATTATCTATGCCATATTGATCAGGGAGTTTATAAAATTCCGCGTTCTGTATCAGCTCTTTGTTTTGAATACAACTACGATTGTAATCATCTTCATAGCTTTCCCAATCTTCCTTAGAGATTTCAAGCTCCGTCCCCACTTTATCCTTTTGGGTTGACACAAGATAGTGGGATGTCTTGCCTCTCATGTATGCAGAGTTCACAAGAAATCCTTGATTGAATTGATCGCGCCACTCATTTTTTCCATCCGCTTTTCTTTTTTGCATCAGTTTTTCTCGATCCCATCCCACATGCTTCACTTTATTATCTTTTGAAAAATATTCAAACCATACAGGCTCTGTGAGTCGGTAAGGATGATAATCATCATTTTTAACTTGTTCCAATTCATCATTGTAATTTTTCAGTTTTGTTTCATCTGACGTGTGATCTTTTGGATCATTATAGAATTTATCAATTCTCGTGGTATACATGTAACAATCTTCATCAAGTATTCCACGATCTTCTTCGTCATACAAATCAGCTTCGTGAATTCTGAAGAATGTAGCATCATATACGCCAAATGGTTTCGCAGGACGAATCCAGTAATGATCTCCATCCACATCTTCTGTTTTATAAATGTAGCCGGCCATAACCCCTTTCGCTATTCTCAGTGATCTCTTTTCATTCCGATCTGATTTCATTACCTTCGAATAGTCTTCTCTTATTTTTTTGCTTGCAGAAGCAAAGCCTCGGAAATGATAGACTTCATTTTCGATCAGTCCGTTGATCGCCGGATTTGCAAAGCTTAGTTTTTCGGCATTTGAACGGATGAAGCCCTTTACCGTACTCCCTGGAATGACATAATTTCCATTCACATCCTTGCAGAATTCCCCTTCTTCTGCCCCTGTATTCACCGCAATTGGAGTCAAGGCTCTCATTGTGAAATCCACATAACCAGAGTTCCGTTTGAATTGATTGCGGAATGAAGGAAGCTTGCCCTCTTCCATTCCTTCTTCTGTTTCTCCATTTTTATACGGATCATTCACTCGAATATTCTCATCCATAGGGATATAGTTATATGGAGCAAATGACTTCCCGTTAACTTCAACAGACTTATACTCTTTTTCTTTTGGGATATCGACATGACTTTCTTCTTTAATCATAGGCTTCTTTTCCTTTAATTCTGAGATGACTTTATCCTTTTTACGATTATCTTGAAGACTGAATCTAATTGGTTTCTTTTTCTTTCCCATCTCATTTCTCCTTGTAATCACATAGTACAGTATGCCCAATGTATGCCAATCCATCTTCATCATGCTCTATGAAGTGACGCAATGTCAATTTTGGAGTACCTTTTCCTCTCACAACATGCGTTTCCTCAAAATAGTGACAACCTTCTTGACGGTATTTCTCTCCTTGAGAATCTGTCTCAAGGAGAGAATCGCTTTCCTCTTTGGTTGTCTCTGTTGTCCAAAGAGAATCATTGTGCCAATATACATGAAGTTCTTTTTCTGTTGAAAAGAACCTTGCTTCAAGAAGTTCCTCGGGAATAATCTCTTCTTCTGTTATCTTTCCTAATGTAACAGAGCCGATTCTTTGAATCCAGGCATACGTATACGTCTCCCTCAATTCTTTGGGATCTAAACTGGTTTCCAATTTCGCGCTAATTCTTTTCATCGTTTGCCACCTCTTTCAGACTGTCAAGGAATGCCTGAATATAGCTTTCATCTCCTGACAATGATGCTCTGCCATTTTCAAATGAGAATGTGTATGTATATCCATTGATTTCCAGCTTCTTCCCTTCAAAGCGTCCATAGCCTACGGTTGTCTCACTGCCTAAAGGAAGATAGCCTGCCCCCATATCCCTGAGTCCCAAGAACACAAGAGCTACCGCCTGTTTTCTTCTTAACTCTTCCGTGGAATCGTGTTCAACGGGATAACGAATGACCGCTTTTATCGTCACTGTGTTTCCTTCTTTTGTGCAGCATAACTCATTCTTTAGCAATGCCCCCTTGATTGTCCCACCTTGCCAACGATCAATCTTAATTCTGTTTCTTGTGATGGTTACACAATTGCCTAAATCACAATCATCCACAATGACATGCCCACGGGTGTTAATTCTCTCATCTGTCCTGTCTTTTTTTGAATATCCAAAGATCTCTTCAACAATCACTGGATTGATCTCAAGGAAACGGCAAATTCGATCTGAATTTGCCCTGACCATTCCTTTGATTGTCGAACCTGGAATATATGGGGTATTGTTATTGTGCATCATATTCCTGCTTAGGTTCATTAGCTTAGGATTATCAGGATCTTGATGGCGTTCTCCATCCTTTACCAGCAATCCCTGAGGGATTGCTGTGGTGAGGACGAAAATGTCATCGACAGCATCCACATTGGCTTTGCTTTCGGAATTATCATAAACAAAGGGCTGATAGTCTTCATCTCCAACACCCTCTACATATTTTGCAAAATCTTTCTCCAAGTCAATGCGGAATACCTCAATACTCTTTACCTTGCATTTCCCTTGGCCATTGGTCTTTTTTGCGCCAAAAGAAATTCCTCCGTTATCTATGCCATTGCATATGTCCTCAAGGATCTCATCAAATTCTTTCTCATGAAGACATTGCGCCTCCATTTTTATCATGACCGTGGTTCCAGCAGGGATATTGAAAGTAGTGAATAACTTTTCATCCTCATTGGAACCTCTGTCAGGATCAATGACCAATCCTTTCCTGACTTCCAATTCATCTATTTTCAGGATCGCATCCTCAATAAAGAGTCTTCCATTGTCATCGTTGTTTCCAAGAATTTTCAATAGATCTTGATTGTCTTGATGCTTCCTTTCCAGATATTCACGCGTTGCTCCCATGAAGCTGGTAGCAGGGAGAATATACTGGTATTCCCCATTTTTCAGCAGTCCATCTTCGCCTCCGATATGAAGCGCACTTTCACACTCTAATTCAAGTTTGGCATATACAACATGCTTCATTGGGTTCATGAATTGCCTCCTTCTTGCCTGACGTAAGCATACGCTATTTCACGTACTAGCATTAGCTTCATTTGTTCCTGAGTATATGGAAGCGAATCTTCGATTGTTGTCCAAAGATTCCATTTTTCCACACCCAGTTCAACATCTTTCAAGATAACATCCTCAAATGATCTCTTCCTACCATTGATAAACAAACATGGGATTTTGAATGTCCGTCTAACATTGCTGTTTTTATATTCATCATTTTCATTTTTCAGTCTTGCAATGAAACCTTCCGCCCTTTCAGTGAGATTATCACTGTTGTACAACACACTATCCAAGAATGTATATATGCGGCTGAGCTGTGTCGTATTTAGCTTTTCCTTGTGTTCATCACTGATTTCATCTATGATGTCTAATGCCAATGCAGAAATATTCGACTCTATTCTTCTGGCATTCACATGATCTCTGATCATCTGAATCATCTGATGATCTTCCGATGATAGCTCTACCGGTTCTTCATTTGGCTTGTTCTGGGAACTTGTAAATTTCTTTTTGTTCTGCGTGAAACCAGGATTGATCAGAATTCTCCCAAATCCTTCTTGACGACGATTTCCAACGCCAGTTTCTTCCAGTTCTCTGATTTTCTGCTCATCCGGTGTTCCTATGCATGTGAATACATAAAAGCTTCCTGCGCCAACTGCTGATGCCTGGACATTGCCCGCACCCCAATGGTTGTTAAATCCAGATGTCTGGAATATGCCAATAGAAGCGGTTTCACAACCAGTGATCGTAACACCCAGCTTTTCTCCTAGCCAAGCCAAGTCGAATTCTCCTGTTGCATTCCCGTAGGAATCAAGCATATAGAGCTTTGACAACGCATAGACAAATAGCTTTCCATCTTGGTTTTTACGCTCTGGATACCACTTGCGAACCTCTTCATATCCCACAATATCATCTACAGATACAATGCGGCATCTTCCATATCCCGACCCTCTGGAACCTCCGAGATAAAATACTTTGTCCTGTAGCATATCCTTGTATGCCTTGGCCATTTCCTCATTCTCGCATGCGATATACCCATAGAATGTCTGACCACGCTCAATCGCTTCGTATCGGAACATATCCTTCTTCACAGTGTTGATATGAAGATTAACACATTTCTTCGTCGCATGTGCTACGTATACATCTTCATAGAATTCCCCAAAGCTTCCCATATCCAGCCTTTGATCATTGTCTTCATGCTTACTGTTGGCAAGAAGCGATCTAACATCTATTTCCTTTGTATCATCGAGTGCTTTAGATCTCGCCTTTAGAATGCTGCGATACGTATACTTGTTTGCGTAGAACAACGCTGGTATTGGAATCAGCTTCTTCTCAGCAAACATGGGATATGCATCGCTGAAACGTGTATTCACAAACAACGACTGTGTATCATACTCTCCCTGGTGTATCTTCAGGAATGCATTGATAAACGTTCCTCTTATCGTTGATCCAGCGATATAGCCCAGGCTATCTGTATTTGCCATATCCCCATGGGTGCCCATCTTCACAGGCTCTTCCAAAAACAGTTGATACCCTACATACTTCATACGTTTGTTACCTCTACCACTTCAAAGGCAATCCTGCCTTTTCCTTTGCTCTTATGCGTTCCAATATGCCTAAGAATAGCGAATGCAGTCTTGATCATATAATCATACTTATCGACATTTTCCAAGCCACTGTCATCAAAGTATACCTTTGTCTCAAAGATGACGCCTTTCCTCACCATTCTCTCTCGCCTCAAGGAACCGTCTGCAGCAGTTCCTGTATTCTTATCAATTCTTGTGGTCGTATAAGTCACTGTCAAAGCATCCAAAATGTCATACTTCGTCAAGGAATCATTGGCGTTCAGTGCCGCTTTGATTGCCTTTTGAACACCTTCCGACATCCTGACATCGCTGAATCTGAGCCTTCCATCTTCTTTTTGAATGACTGTATCTGTATCCGTTACCCCCATGAGCAACGGAATGTCCTTTTCCGAATACTCATATTTCTTGTCAAAGCGAACAATGAGTTCCATCTGCTCTCGTATATGCCCTTTTAATGTCTTTGCGAACATATAGGGAAGACCATATTCATCATACTTTACATCGCTATCAATCACCGCAGGTATTGATTCTCCGCTTCCCAGCATGGTATCGGAAAACGTTTTTATCTTGATTGTATATTCTCTCATACTTCTTCCTCTAAGTCGTGATAGATATCCAGCATTTCAATGACATCGAAATCCAATGAACGTTCCGGTTTAGCAGTTGGGAATTTCTTGTCCAATCGTTTCGTTGACCAGAATTTCTTCATCGCGTCATCTCCAGCAGACAATGCATTACGATACTCCTTAATTACACTTCTACCTACACCAGCTTCCTTATACTGTTTGAATTTCTTCTGGAAGTCTTTAAACGAGGTAATCCCTGCTACCTTGTCAATCGCATATGGCTTCGCGGTCATTCTTGAGCGATCATACTTTAATCTGCGAATGTCATTGATCGACCCTTCTATCTCACCTTCCACAATATGGAAGTCAAACACCGATACATCCTCATCTTTAGACACAACGCTCTTTGCATTATGGCATAATTCCTCTGCCAATTCATGAGCAAGGAAGAACGGATAGTGACTATTCACCATCGCTATGCCTGCACTTGTCTTTAGTCTAAACTTCCCTTTGTCTTTTCCTTTTTTTCCGTATTCATCATACTTGATGTTCCTGTTGCACGCTTCAATCAGTTTCAACGCATATGGCACTGCTATTCTTGCGTCTGTTACGACACAAATGTCATCCCCAGCAACAATCAATGGTCTAATCGGCAGTTGGTTGTCTTTTGGCTGACTGATAATCTCTTTCTCCACCAACCGGTCAAGCATATCATAGATGTACTGATTCGTTTCTTTTACACCTTCAAGGAATCCATCATCTATTTTCTTCGACAGTTTTTTCATTGCTTTGAGATAAGAATCATTTATTTCCGCATAGTTACAAGATGGTCCATATTGTTTCTCATATGACTCTCTGAACTTCTTGAAGTGAGCGCCCATCTTATTTCCATCCAGGACAATCACCGCAATGTAGCTTTTGGAATCTTTCGTGACTCCAATATTATCAAACTCCTGTGCAAATGAACACCCTACATCTTCTCCATTTTTCTTTGGCAACAACCCTGAATAATCATCCTTATGATTCACTCTGCTTTCCTTGATGTAAGCTTCATTCGTAATGAACTTATTCTCTTTTGGAATATAGCCCTCCAATGCGACTGGCATCTGTGAATCAGTAGACAACCGTTCTACGCCAAACCCATTCACACGGAAGCTTGTATACCTTTGGCTTTTCTTCTTCTCAAGCTTTTCGTAAAGCGATTCAATTTTGGCAATTACGCTTTCTTTTTCATTGTCATACGTCTCGATGGCTCCAAACAACTCCACCCCTGGATATCTTACTAGAACCATCTCACTGATGACCGATATAAACTTCTTTGCTTCAGCCTCATGTTCAAATTTATACAAGCCTTTCCCACCGCCTACGGACAAGACATTGGATTCAGCACAACATCCCGTATCTTTCCATAGGTTTTCTGTAATTGTTCGAATGATAATCGAAGCGCCAATATTCTGTTTCAGTTTATTTGCTTTAAAGATAAACTGTTGTTTCTGAGACACTTCCAAGACCACCAGATAACTCATATCCTTGATACCTCCCTCTTTGGAAACCGTCTACTATAATAATGTACTTTTGTATTATTTTCAAGGTTTCCCAATCATTAGACAAGATACAAGTCACACTGTAAAGAAGAAAATGAATAACTTTTTCCTGAATATACCGCACTGCTCATAATCAACTATATCCAGCGGAAGAAACCTTGCTCGTTCAACCCCTGTCTACAGTTATATGCGAACGGCACTATGCATATGAACGTGCTTTCTTTAAGAGTACTTTGACATCAATCTCGTTTTTCTATCCAGCTAAGGGTGGTATTTACCTATTTAATCGTGGGACAATACCGTTTCTATGCCAGTCATTATTAATCCATCACTGCCCATCTTTTGACCAATCCACAGCATAATCATCAGTCACACGATGATCAAATTGACCGCAACAAATCAACGAACGGTCAAATGAAAACCTGCGC
>OMYM01000519.1 GCA_900315225.1 uncultured Erysipelotrichaceae bacterium
CATCACAAAGGCTACCGGCGGCGGCTTTGCCTATACAGTCGGGCTTGTCGGTTTCTGCATCTTCATGATCCATGTTTTCTATGTCGTGTTCAAATGCATTGAACTGTTGTTCCTGAAATAAAGTATAAAAGCCTGGATTTTTATCCAGGCGTTCTGTTAGGAGTTGTATTCCAGGTTATCGCCGTTTTGGTCAAACACGGAAACGACGTTACCACCAAAGGTGAAACTGATGTCGGAGCCAATCGCAAAGTTATCAGTCAGATCAAGCGTAGGAACGATGATGATGCCGTCTTTGCCCATGGCATTGATGTGGAGATGCACCTGGGAACCCATGAGTTCGGATACATCTACTTTGCCGTGGATCATTTTGCTAGGGTCGCCTTTCAAGACAATGTGGTCTGGACGTACGCCTGCGGTGATATCTTGTGCCTTGACATTGTGGGACTTGAGATTCTTCTGTTTTTCGGCGGAGAGTTCAATGACAGCATTTTCTACTTGGACATAATATGTGCCATTCTTGAGAAGGAGCTTGGCAGTATAGAAGTTCATCATAGGAACGCCGATGAAGCCGGCAACGAAGATGTTTACTGGGTTGTTGTAGACTTCCTGTGGCGTTCCGATCTGCTGGACAACACCGTCTTTCATGATGACGATGCGGTCGCCTAGGGTCATGGCTTCTGTCTGGTCGTGGGTGACGTAGATAAACGTTGTCTTGATTCTCTGGCGGAGCTTGATGATTTCAGCTCTCATCTGGTTTCTTAGCTTTGCGTCAAGGTTGGAGAGTGGTTCGTCCATCAGAAGAACCTTTGGCTCACGAACGATGGCGCGGCCGATTGCTACGCGTTGTCTCTGGCCGCCAGAGAGGGCTTTTGGCTTACGGTCCAAATACTGGGTGATGCCTAGGATTTCGGCTGCCTGTTCAACGGATCTTTCAATTTCATCGCGAGGGACTTTTCTTAGCTTTAGCGGGAATTCCAGGTTTTCTCTTACGGTCATATGGGGATACAGCGCATAGTTCTGGAATACCATGGAGATATCACGGTCTTTTGGCGCTATATCATTGACACGAACGCCATCAATCTCCAGGTCGCCCCTTGTGATGTCCTCAAGGCCGGCAACCATTCGCAATGTGGTGGATTTGCCACAGCCAGAAGGACCAACCAGAACGATAAATTCCTGGTCGCCAATCTCTAGGTTAAAATCCTGGACTGCCAAGACGCCTTCTTCGGTAACGAGAAGATTATGCTTCTTCTCTGGCTGTTCGGTGGCTTTCTTCTTTTTCGTAGGAACGGCGTTGGGATATACCTTAACAATATGTTTAAGACTTACTGTGGACATTCTATTCTCCTCTGTAATCCATTATAGTGACTTGATGTATTTGATCATTGTTCAATCGCAATGATTTCATACAAGAGGGAAGCGTAATCGCCTCCGTTAGCGTTCAGATCTTGTCGGTCTACGACGATTCCAGCGTACATGAGTTCATCGCCATAGGCGGTGAATTCTTTCGTCTTATCGCCAACCTGGCAGGTGATCTGGTAATGCAAGTCAGGGTTTAGCCCGGCAAGGTGGAAACGAAGCCAGGATCCATTGACCCGGTTGGTCTTTTGCACAAATAGGGCCAAGGCAGTCTTCTTGTCCTTCGCTACCACGATTTCTTCCATTTCGTTGTGTTCGAAGGGGCTTCTGATACGATAGAAGTCACTGTCAAGCTGGATCAGCCTGCGGTATTTCTTCATGAAACAGATCTGTTGGCGAACTTGTTCTTTTTCCCGATCTGTCAGGCACTGGATATCCAGCTCATAGCCAAAAGTTCCAAATGTGGCGATCTTGGCGCGTGTAGAAAAAGGAGTGATGCGGAAGA
This sequence comes from uncultured Erysipelotrichaceae bacterium, assembly GCA_900315225.1. Taxonomy (GTDB): domain Bacteria; phylum Bacillota_I; class Bacilli_A; order Erysipelotrichales; family Erysipelotrichaceae; genus Bulleidia. Next base: position 1,865 of record OMYM01000519.1, read on the forward strand.
TCTGCTGGTTGGGCACGATGGAAACATGGGAACCCATGCTTGAGATGGGGTAGGCCAAGGATGTTCCATACTGGATCTTGCTGCGTTCCCAGGCATCGGTGTCGTCGCTGCACCAAGCCTGGGGAGCATAGTGCAACATGCCTGGATCAAACCTTGCCCCGCCACTGGCGCAGGATTCAAACAAGATGTTTGGAAACTGGCGGATAAAACGTTCGTATAGGGAATAAACGCCCAGGATATATCGGTGCATCATTTCCCCCTGTTGATCGCTTGCCAGGGCAATGGAATAGGGTTCTGTCATGTAGCGGTTCATGTCCCACTTGATGTATGAGATCTTGGATGCTTCCAGGATCTTCACAATCAGGTCGCCAATGTAGTCAACGACTTCTTTTCTGGAAAAATCAAGGACAAACTGGTGACGGGAGTGGGAACGGAAGCGTTCGGGAACATGAATGACCCAATCCGGGTGCATGCGGTAGAGGTCGCTGTTTTCATTGACCATCTCTGGTTCGATCCATAGGCCGAACTTTAATCCCATTGCTTCGATTTTTTCCGATAGCCCTTGGATGCCGGATGGCAGTTTCGCCATGTTGCAATACCAATCGCCCAAGGCCTCGTAGTCGCTGTTTCGAGAACCGAACCAGCCATCGTCCAGGACAAATAGCTCCACGCCTAGGTCTTTGGCACACTCAGCCATGGCCAGAATCTTTTCTTCTGTAAAATCGAAGAAAGTTGCTTCCCAGTTGTTCAAGAGAATAGGCCTTGGCGTATCGCGCCAGATTCCCCGGACAAGCCGTGTTCGGTAGAGCTGGTGGTAGGTTTGGCTCATTCCATTCATGCCACAAGCGGAATAAACCAAGAGTATTTCCGGCGTTGTGAAGGATTCTCCAGGGTTTAATTTCCAAGTGAAATATTCGGGGTTAATCCCCATGACAACTCTTGTCATGTCGAAGGGCGATACTTCTACATCAGCGCTAAAGTTGCCAGAGTAGATCAAGCTGAAGCCATATACATCGCCTAGGCTTTCATTTGCGCCTGGCCTTCGCAAGGCAATAAAGGGATTCTGCTCGGCGCTGGAGCAGGTTCCTGCAAGGCTCTGTACGCCTTGGTGGCCAATTTCCAGCTTGCGTACATGGATGTATCTCTCTCTTGCCCAGGCACCGGATAATTGCACCAGTTCAAAGTCCATGTCCTTGAATTCGAGGCAGGCACTGAGGGCTTTCTCGATGTAGGCTGTTTGCTCACCGTGATGGTGGAACTCCACATGCCTTGCTATTGCGGGATAATCTTTGAAGATCGTGTAGAAGAGATGCAGCTGTATCTGCGTTGGCTCGTCCTGTAGGACAATGACCAATGTCTCGGCTTCTTCATTGCTTTCGCAATACAGGGAAGGAAGGCCATCCAGGCCAGGCTTGCCTTTTTCCACCCGCCACGAAGCAAAGCGGAAGTTCATGATCCGGCTGCCGTTTTCCTGGCGAATGGTGCAGGCAGGCGACCGATAATCGCCTGTGCCGTACACGGGATACTCTTGCGTTGCAAAATTCATGGAAAGTAGCGATGGTTCGGGTAATGCGACAGCGCTATGAGAGCGCTGGATCATCTCGTGATGACGTTCCAGCCCTTCGGCATCATGCAAACGTTTGCCATAGTATATGTTTTCCAGCTGCGCATTCTCCATAACTCGTAGGATGTAGCTGATTGAATTGTTGCTTAGATGAAAAACTCGGCTGTTCTCATGAAATATAATAGACATATAATCTCCTTGCATAGGGGAATGGTTAATCTTCCTCGTCCTCGATTATATTCGGATCGGGAAGAAAACGGTTGAAATCTTTTATCAGCATCTGGGAAACAAGGGATGCGCATACAGCGAATCCTACCGTGCTCCAAATGAATGCATACAGTGGCAGACGTTGCAGATCCAGGTATGTAAGAGCCAGGGGCAACGCATAAGCTGCGGCACAGCCGACTGCCCTGATTGGATTCCTGGCAGCGAAGTATAATGCATTTTGGAACAAGCGGGGAAGGGGGCTTTCAAAAGCGGCCATGACTGGAAAGAGAAAACTGGTCAAGATCAAAACCATTCCTGTTATAAGATAGATTGGCCAGCGCATGAACCCCAGGTTCCCGGATGCCTGAATATAATCAATGTCGAAGATAGCGATGGCCATGAATGCAAGGAAACCCAGCCAGACGATGATCGCCTGCTTGAAATTTCCCTTTAAGCCAATCCAGAATTCCTTGAAAGGCCGCAATATGTCATCGGGATGACGCATTGATTTCAAAAGAATGTGGTACATTGCCGCAAGGGCAGGCCCTGCGGTAATGACCGGCATGCTGAAGATCAAGAACAAGACATTGGCAGCGACCAGCACCCACAGGGTGCCGGTGATCCTGCCGAATGTGCTGTTGTTATCAAGAAAATAAGCGAGACGATCTCTGAACCCTTTCATATGTTCTCCTTATCGAGGTATGCCAATGTAGTCAAGAAGGCAATGACAGTGTCTGTATGTTCGGCATATGCTCCTATTCCTAGGACACATTCCTCGGGATACAGATGGTATTTGGATACAAGGATCGAAGAACTAATGTCGATTCCTACAGGTACCTCTGCCTTGTATTCTTCATCGTATGGCGTACAATAGACAAACAAGTCTTCATATGCCGCAAACATCTCGTTTTTTGAAAGATCCAGAAGTCTTCCGCTGGCACCAACGGCCTTTAGGTTGTCTTCTTCCATGATCGCTATGTCGAGATCGCCTGCTTCCACTGCTGCCACAAATACCTCGAAGTAGGTGTTGTTTGTGCCGCCTTGCATGGATGCATCGAAGTAAGAAGATGTATTCAAGACGATATTCTTTTCCTTCAAGTTGTATCCCCCGTAGTCAGAAAAATCCTCGCGTATTTCTGTCACGACCCGGTCCTCGGGCATGACATTGACAAACGTAGCATAAAGCCAGTTTTCTTTTATCGCAAAGAACATATGGTAGATAAGATATACCAAGAATATTAGAACAAACAGTATCCCAATGATCCACAGCGCATAGTAGTCTGCCAGATACAAGAGCTTTTTCTCCATGGGATAGGTGGATACCTTGGCTTTTTCTTCTTTTAGATATTCAATCAGGTTCATACGGCGTCTGCTTATTTGCGTCTTCCAGCAATGGGATTATAGCTTTCCACCTGATGTGGCAATGCCTTCCACGAACTGTTTCTGGAAGATGATGTAGATGACTACCATGGGCAAGACAGCCAATGTGGCGGCTGCCATCATGGTAGGATATTCGCTGCCATATTGTCCTTGCATCTTGGCAAGACCAGCCGACAGGGTAGTCGTTGTTGCGTTTGTGCATACGATCATTGGCCACATCAGGTCTTTGAAGGCAAATACAGCAGTGAATATGCCAAGAGAGACCATGGAGCTTCTTGTCAGCGGCATCATGATCCGAAGGAAACGTTGTCCAACGTTGCAGCCATCGATCATGGCGGCTTCCTCCAATTCCTTTGGCAAGCCCTGGTAGCCGGTACGCAAGAGATAGGTGCCAAAGGCAGTGACCAATCCCGGGAACACCAAGCCAAACGTTGTGTTCAACATGCCCATCTTGGACACCATCAGGTATTGCGGGATAATGAAGATCTGGCCTGGGACCATCATCTGTATGAGAACCAGGGAGAAGAGGATATTCTTGCCCGGGAAATTCAGGCGGCCAAAGGCATAGCCTGCCATGGTGGCCGTAAGGCAAGCACAGACAACGCGCCAGAAGATCATTAACAAGGTGTTCTTGTACAGGATCAAGAAATTATAGCTCTTCCACACTGTAGCAAAGTTTTCCCAATGCCAGCCGCTATGGGGAAGAATGTAGAATGGATTGACGGAAATAGACTCTTGGTTTGTCTTCAAGGCAGTCAAGATCATCCAGGCAAAAGGCACCAGCATGATGATCGCCATGATAATCAGCACGACATGGGTAATGACTGTGCTTGTCTTTGCGTTTTTCAAATGCCTCCTCCTCAATTATGATAGACGATCTTCTTTTCCAGCTTTTGCAGGATAAAGGTCAAGATCAGGATAAAGACCAAGAGGACAATGACCAAGGTTGCCCCGTATCCCTTGTTTCCGTTGGTGAATGAATACTGGTAGAACAAGTAGACGATGGATTGCACCTTGGGAAGAGCCACATTGGACTTGTCCATGACCATGAACATCAAGTCAAAGATTGTCAAGGCGCCAATGATCCTGGTCTGGACGATGAAGAAAGTTGTCGGGCTTAGAAGCGGAATCGTAATATCGAAGAACTGGCGCAATCCGGTAGCGCCATCGATGGATGCGGCTTCGTAGTAATCGCCAGGGATCTCCTGCAAGCCGGAGATAAAGAGTACCATGTTATAGCCAATGATCGACCATACGCCAATGACGCCGATGGAGATCCAAGCGATCTTGGGATCCGAGATCCAGGAAATATTGGTGTGGAATAGATTGTTCAACAAGCCAAACTGTGTGTTGTAGAGCCATTTCCATACCATGGCGACAGCCGCCGGAGCGCAAACCATGGGGAGGAAGAAGATTGTCCGGTAGATAGATCTGCCTTGGATCTTCTTGTTCAATAGAACCGCCAGGATCAGCGCAATCATGATGCCGAAGGGAACTTCGATCAAGGCATACTTGATGGTGTTCCACAATGATTGCCATGTTTCCCCACTGGTCAAGACAGCTTGGTAATTGGCTAGGCCAATGAATTTATTCCCTCTTCCAAAGTCGCCGGTCTTGCAGAAAGACTGGTAGATGGTGTTGACAATCGGATAGAAATTCAGGATAAGAAGCCCGATGATGGTTGGGGCAACAAAAAAATATGCCCACTTTGCTTCTCGTTTTTCTGCATTTGTCAAATTCTTAAACATCAGATTTCTCCTTGATAAACAGAACAATGGCCAGGCCAAAACCTGGCTTGGCCATTGTATAATTATAATTTGCCAGTTATTCGTTCGCGATCGCGTCTTCAATGATCTTTTGCGCTTTGTCGCAAGCGGCTTCCATGATCGATGCATCGGTCGGATTCTGCCAAGCCTGCAGGAATGCGTTCAGTTGGATGCCGTCCTCCCATACCGTGGTATTTCTTGTGTATGGACGGAAGAAGAGAGTACCCTCTTCTTCAATCTGGACAAACGCCGAGACATCCATGCCAGGGAAAGCATCCGCAAAATCATCCGAAATACCCTTCATGCCACCCATGGTAACGCCAAGTGAAGCCTGTTCTTTCTGTCCCTTTTCGGAACAGAAGTAGGAGATGAGGCTATAGGCCGCATCCGGGCTGGAAGTGTTGTAGGAAGCTGCCCAGCCAAGCCCGTTATAGGCGGAATATACTCAAGTCCAGGAATATATAGAATTACAAAGGAAATATTAATATATCATAAAAGCATATTTTATCATTCTGCGCACCCTATCCAGCAAGGATCCCGTTTCATTGCCCGCAGACGCAAAAATGCCGCTGCCCCCATTTCCACGCA
>OMYM01000517.1 GCA_900315225.1 uncultured Erysipelotrichaceae bacterium
CGGATGGACTGAACGCAATACACAACAAAAGCAGGGCATTGCCCCGCTTTACCTACCTGATGACAGTGATATTATTCACTGGCTCGAATTCAATGACTTCGTGTTTTGAAATGTATTTGATCAAGAGATCCACCATGGAGGAAGTGGTCTGGCCAACTGTAGGAGCTGCCTTGATCATTTCAAAGTCGCCTCCGCCACCTGCCCGGTAATTGTTCAAGGCAAGCGTGAATTCCATGTCGTCCGTTACCTCTTCCCCGTTATACGTCAGGGAAACAATGCGCTTGCCAATGGGGTTGGACACCTTGATCGTGTATTCCACGCCATCCACCATGTCATAATTGTAGTATTGCGGCTTAGGAACTTCAAAGCGTGTCGTCACCGCGATGTTCTCGGCGCGAACCGTCCAGAACTCAGCGCATCTTTCTAAATACTCGCGCAAGATCTTTCCCGTGATTTTCTTGACAACGAGCGTATTGGGATACACATAGGTGCCAACCAGATCACGCACCTTGATCTCATGTTTGAAGCCAGTAGCTCCCGTGAACAACGCGCAAGAGGATAAATCCGCACCAGTCGCATCCCGCTGCACCTGGTTCAAGAAAGTGATCACTTGCGACTTATGCAGGCGGGCATCAAACTCGTCTTCGATCACCAAGTCGTTTTTCATGATGCCAAGTGTCGTATCTAGCCATTCCTGGCACTCTGCCTCTTCTTTCTCAGCATACTTCAGGATCTTTTTGTCTTCCGGTGTCTCGGTCTTGAGGATGCGGGCATCGATTGCCTTGTTGTCCACATAGATGTCAATGACCGCAACCTCTTCGCCATTGGCGGCTGTCTGCGTGTAAACGGTATTGCCCAGCTTGCCACAAAGGGAGCGGTGTTGGTGACCTGTAATCAGGATATCTATGTCGCCAAGTTCCTTGAGAATCTTGTATCCGATGTTTTCGCCCGTATCTGCCTCGGTCAAATAGCCATTTTGTAGATCTCTTTCAAAGCCACCATGGTACATGCACACGATGATATCTGGGTTTTCGAACTTTTTGATCTTGTCTATCGCGCTCTTTGCGGCCTTGAACGCATCGACAAAGCGTGAGTCGCGAATATTCGCCTTTCTCTCCCAATGGGGGATGTAGTGTGTCACGATGCCAAAGATCGCAATCTTGAGACCAGCGATTTCTTCTACCGCATAGGTTGGACCATACGGTTTCTTGTGGTAGAACCAGTTGCTTGTCAAACATGGCGCACCGACATTCTGCAAATGCATCATGAGAGCATGTTCGCCATAGTTGAAGTCATGGTTGCCAACGTTCACATAGTTATATTTCATTTCCCGCATCACATCCGTGACGGGGGAAATATCCTCGGAACGCTTGTTGTAGTGGTATGTGGTCAAGGCGGACCCTTCCAGGACATCGCCATTGTCCAACAGCAGTGTGTTTTCGTCTTTTAAATATCTTACCAATGTGCTGATTTTCGCAAATCCTTGGTCTATTTCCTTACCCACCGCATAATCATGCGCGTAGATTGTACCGTGGACATCAGATGTTGCGATCAGCCTAATTCTTTCATGCGCCATATTCTATTGATTTCCTCCCGCAAGCCTTGATCGTATTTTATCACAAGAATCAAGGCAATGCCCATCTTGGGTTAATCCAAGACAACAATGCTTTCAATGACAGGCTGATCCTTTGCTTCAATTGTTCCGTTGTTATCGATGGGATGGGCATCCTTGGCGATTTGCTCAACGATGTCCAATCCTTCCGTCACATGCCCAAATGCCGCATAATTGCCATCCAGGTGCGATGCTGTTCCAACCATGATGAAGAATTGGGAACTAGCGGAATTCGGGTTTCCTGAGCGAGCCATGGAAATGACTCCCGCCACATGCTTGATGTTATTCTCATGCCCATTGCTCGCAAACTCGCCAACAATCGTCTTGCTTGAGCCACCAAAGCCATTTCCCAGTGGATCGCCACCCTGGATCATGAAGCCATCCATGATGCGATGGAAGGTCAAGCCATCATAGAAACCAGACTCTGCCAACTCGACAAAGTTCTTTACCGTAGCGGGCGCTGTATCACCATCTAATTCCAGAGATATCACTCCATAATCCTTGACCGTGATCTCTACATGGTGTATGCCATAGCCCTCTGTGGCTTCATCATCGGAATCACTTGAAACGGAATTACTCGCAGCGGACAAATTTGTTGTTGCCGTGGTGGTTGTCGCCTCGGAATTGGCTGATGCGCATCCTGCAAGCAGGAATAGTGCGCATACAGTTCCCAGAATCTTTTTTATCATGTTCATTTACCTCTTCTTTATTTATTTACAGGTCTTGCAAAACGATACGAAGGAATCTCCTCGTGAAGCAGATGCTTGACAAAGTAATCGATCTTCCTGCGGATGAAATATGGATCAGCCGGAACATTGTGGTTCACCCTCGGCAATATCAGGAAATCAAAGTCTTTATCTTCCCTGATCAAGGCATCGACCAAACGCAATGATTGCGACATTGCGACATTATCGTCCATGGCACCATGGACAATGAACAGCCTGCCTTGCAAGTTCTTTGCTAAAGCGGTATTGTCTCCCTGAAGATAAATCTGCTTGTCATAGAGACCATAATAGTTCTCTGTCCAGATGTTGTTGTACATTCTTTGGTCGTGGTTGCCTGCCGAGGCAACCCCAACTTTGTATACATCTGGATACTCCAGCATTGCCCTGGCAGTGGCGCAGCCTCCGCCCGAATTACCCCAGATGCCAAGGCGCTCTAGATCAAGGAACGGATACTTTTCCTTCAACTCTTTCAAGACATGCACATGGTCTTTCAGACCAGCGCAGCCATGGATATTTTGATAGCTATGTTCATGGAAAGCCTTTCCCATGCCAGGGGTTCCTAGGCCATCCAATATGATTCCCGCAAAGCCCAATGCCGCAAAAGCCTCAAGGCCTCCCATGACTTCGCGTCCCTTGATGATCGGTTCGCAAGCGAATGCCTTTGGCACATTGTAGCACTGCATGCCACCATAAATGTAGTCAATCACTGGGTACAGCTTCTTCGCATCGAAATCCTGTGGCTTGACAAGTATGCCATATAGTTTTGTCACGCCATCGCTAGCGGTAACGCTAAACCTTTCGGGAATGACGTATCCCTTGTCTAACAACCTGCTGATATCCGCTTTCACCAGTTCTTTTACGAAAGTGCCATCCAGTCTTCGCACAACCGTCATCGGTACCATGTCGACCCTGCTGTATGTGTCCACCAGCAAGCCATTCGCCACAACACACCGATGCATTGCATCCTCGGGAGTAAGGATTTCAAACCCACTGCCATCGTAACCTACCCGACATACTAGCTGATAATACGGATCGCTCGTGCATGGCAAGCCACTGGCATAAAAATACACATGGGTATCATCGTGATAGAGTATTTCGCCAACGATGACGTTTTCTGGCGTCATGCTATTGAACAGATCCCCATTGGCTCCATAGCGATACAAACGGGCATAGCCATCTCTTTCACTTTGCCATACAATCGTTGAAAGATCTTCGCTAACGAAATTACTGGCACAATACCCATTGTATCCATCCAACTGTCCTCCCGTGCAGATATTGAGGAATGTTTCGCTTGTTTCTTCCACCAATACACGGCTTTCGCCACTAACGGAAAGCCATGACAAGCCAGCTTTCTTGTTACCCCTGTCCACACATGTCGCATAGAGACCACGGCTGTCTTTCAACCATCTAGCATGGCAATTACTCTTGCCCAACATCCTTCCCCCACTCATCTGGCCACAAACATCAACCTTCGTCATCTTGCCTGTCAGGACATTTCCAATATAGTAATAGGCAAGGGGAACGCGGTCGTCTTCGGGGAACGAGCATTTGTATGTAAGCAAGCGGGGACGTATGCTTTCAATGTTTTCTTCATCATAGGACTTGAGGATATAGAGATCTTTGACGCCTCTTTCATCCAGCTTCACCGTCAAGAAGTGAATGCCATCTGGTGCAAACAGGACATCTGGTTCGTCTTTCCTGCCATCGCTTATATACCCGCTGTATTCAGCGCATTTTCCATACGCAAAGTTTTCTTCGCCATCAAATGTCAACTGTCTTTTCTTTCCCGTTTCATCAACCACAAACAGATTGTGGTTTTGACAATAGACCCAATGCTTTCCATCGCCTGTGACTTTGTTAGCATCGTGGATTGTCTTTTGCAGGGTATTGCCATCAAAGTCATAGTCAAAGTCACCATAGACAAAGTGAACCATGGTATCATCTGCCTCGCAAGCATCAAAAGGAATGTGATCCACGCCAAGCATGTCACAGAGTTTTTCATGGTCAAACAGAGGATGTTCATTTCCCTGGGCATCTACCGCTATAAACATATGTCTTTGGGGATCTATCTGACGATGGTAGAAAAAGCCTTCCTTGTATGGCTTGGCATCGACATTTGCATTCAGCACAGTGTCTTTGATATGCCACGGCATCATTTTTTCTGCTGCCTTGTATTTTTCAAGCATTTTGTTCTCCTTTGTCAAATCTTGTGAACACAAACAATGTGTCCAGGACGCTTCCCGCTAGCCCAATTAGCGTTCCGTTTACCAAGGCGCAAATCAGTGTCCCAGCCTTGATTCCCTCAAAGCGTCCCATGCCAAAAAACGCAAATGACATGGTGATTGCTAATAGGCAACTGGCTATGTCATAGCATGTCTTCACTCTTGACATATCACGTTGCTTGGCAAGGGAAATCTCCTTGACAAACAATTCGTATACCTCTGGCGATATATACGTACGAAACATCAAGGCTACGCCAATGGCACTGCATAGTAGCCCTATTGTGTATAGAAGCACCTTTTGTTGAAGTGGCATCGCAGCCACCATGGACATGCTTGCATCAAGCAAGAAACCATACGCAAGTGCCGTGCAAAACGAGAACAGGTAGGATAGCTTGAAACGGCGCAAGAAAACGCACATCATGATCAAGAGAAGCAATTGAAATAGATATTCCGCCATGCCAAAGGTGAAGAAAGGGTACACAGATGAAATACGCAGATATAAGAGATACGCTGGCGCAACCACCATCGACACGCCATAGTCTGCCTTTTCCATCATCGCTGTGCCAAGCGCTAAGAACAACAAGCCACACACATACGCTAATTCACTATAAAACGTCTTCTTTTTCTTCATTCCTCCTCCTTTGCGTCATTTGACCATTCTGTGCCAAAAGACCCAGATGATTATAGCACAAGGCTTATAACTGCAAGCAGAGATTGCAGAATTCCACATACTCTGAATATATTTACTCTTTCTCTTTGATGACATACAATCAGATGAGAAAGGAATACTTCATCATGGATAATAATTTTTTGTTTTTCGACATCGACGGGACCTTGATCGATCCCAAAACCGCTGCCACCCCCGCAAGCGCCGCAAAAGCGATCAAGAGCGCAAAGGAACGCGGCAGCAAGATTTTCATCTGCTCTGGCAGACCGTATTATGAACTTCGCGAGAGCTTTGGCATTCAGCGCGATGGAACGATCTTTGCGTCGGGCGGAGGTTTTGAGCTGGATGGGAAAATCGTGCTGAAGAGGATTTTTCCCAAGGACCTAGTACTTGCGATCATTGAGAAGGCGGAAGAATGTCGCGTTGGCTTCAACGTGCTTTGCTTTGACCATGGCTTCAGCAACAAGCGTTGGCATGACATGGTCTATGGACCACTTCTGTCTTTGCCCGTCACGGTTGCTAATCGCATGCTCATATTGCCATTCTATGCCGTAGGCAATTATCCGATTGAGAAATTTGCCGGCGAGGAAGTCTTTAAGATTAACATCCAGTTTTTCCCAGATTCCGACAAGGAAGCATTCGATGCATTTATCAAGCCACTCGTGACATACGTTCCAGTCAATTCCCAGATGAAAGAAGCCACAGGAGCGGAAATTTCCCCAATCGATGTTAACAAAGGGAATGGCGTTCTCATGGTTGTCACGCATTACCATGGCGACATGGCGAATGCCTATGGCTTTGGCGATTCACTCAATGACATTGAGATGATCAAGGAATGCGGCCATGGCGTTGTCATGGGCAATGGCGATGATGAGCTGAAGAAGTACGCTAACTACATTACGACCGATGTAGACAAAGATGGTATTGCGAATGCATTGAAGCACTTTGGGCTTTGCGCATAAAAGGCGTTGCATGCAACGCCTTTTTCTTGCAACGGGTTATACTAGAAGCATTAGAAATCCGAAAGAGATCTCTATTTTGTGCTTGTGGGTATAATGTTTACTTCATGGCACTTAATTCAACCAGGGCATCTTCCACCGCTTGCTTGATGGAAGCGAAATATCCTCTTTCAGATAGCACAGTAAATATCTGCTTAGCGGCTTCTTCTGCCACATACGCACTCTTGTCAATCCGCAGATAGCTATCGCCAAAGGCATTTATCATTTCCCGGTCAAGCTCAGATCCTTCTTGCGTGATTCCTACCACAATATATCTATCACTGTGATATCCTTCGATCAAGGATCTATTCGCCGCCACCAATTCACCAACGCCTTCCGCATAGGATTCGCCAAACATCAAGACCATCACTGCCCCTTGGAAAGATTCAATGGAATCAGCCAGCACTTCTGTACCTGCGTCCAAAGAAGCGGGATCGCCAACTGCCAACCTGGTAAATACCATTCCTTCACCAGAGACATTGGAAACAATCCCCTCAATGCCATTGATCGTCAAGTGGATATCGTTGTTGAAACGCAACTCGCGACCATCGTTATCGACCAGGGAAATGCCAACGCCTTCGATGCCACCAGGAATCTCTATGTGTTCCGCAAGCCGAATTGGTACAACCGTGTTTCTAGCAAGAATGCTGTTGAGTGTCTCGTTTTTTGTTTCCTCATCAAACACAGGTATTTGTAGACGACCTATGCCATACACACTCGCCTTGCTTAGAATTTCTTCGTTGATATCGCCAATAATCTCGCCTTGAATGACATCATTCAAGCTGGTTGGAAAGGTCTTGTCCATGAAACTATCGCCAAGGCATATCACCGAGCCAATATCGCTCTCGATCAGCTTGGCAATATCCTCATGGAGCTTGCGTCCTGTTTCCTTGTTCTTGAAGCTTTCATCCGCATTTGCCTCGGCGATTTGGTTTAGCTCTGCCCTGCGCGCTCGTTCGATGCGCATGACATTGAAAACTGAAACACCAAACACCACTAGCAATATTGCGACAATAATCAGGCTGATCCTGTCTTGTTTTTCTTTTTCAGCAAGCTTGTTCATTTTATGCTCGGCTTCCGCGCGTTTTTTCATTCTTTCACTTCTTCTGCTCATATTCCCTCCTAGCTCTAATACTCGCATTGCTATATTATCCACTAGACCGCACAAATTGTCTAATGATTTTTCGTTTTCCGCGCGCAGCATACGTCAAATACGTCGAATGTCCGAGAAAAATCAAATGCCCGCACATGATTGCGAACAAAGGATACAGTTTCCGGTTATACTCGGTGGCGCTATTATACTGTAACGATTTTTGAGGATACTGGTATACCGAGTAGTAAGAAAGCCATGTCTTGGACATGGCTTCAGTATTTCTCTATTTTTACGATTTTCCCAAGTTCCTTCAGGTTTTCCGACAATTCTTGAATCAATTGCACTTTGAGATCTAAGGAGACGGCGGAATGGATCATATCCGCGTATGCCTCATTATTGGAAAGCCCCATCAAGAAGGTAACCCCGCTGGATGTTAACAACGCCTTTGAAAGAAGCGTAGCGCCATCCTTGCTTTTGGAAAGCATCAGGCTGTCGCGGAAATCATGATCATCTTTAGCATGGCGGATATACCATGCGGTTTTTTGCAAGGTCAATACCCCTTCGGTAACCAAGTCAATCCCTTTGATCATGGAAGTCGGGGGAACATCCTCCGTCATGACTTCATCAGCCGTAGGATTGATGGGGTTGCCCGTGATCCTGGAAACGATCTTGGCGGTTGTTCCGCCACAAACAATCTTTTTGTCGGTAGCGGATAAAAGTCTTTCCACAACTTTTCCATCGTCTTCATTATGAAGAGGTGGTCCAGCCATGACAACTGTTTCTTTTGCCTCAATGATCTTCACGCACGCAACCGTGGAATCATCCCCTGGCATGCCGCCATAGAGATAATTGACGTTTGCTAAAAGAACTCGACAGATTTCAGCGGCACTGTCATATGACGAAGTGTTTTCCATCAAAAACTGTTCCACTGCCTTTTGATCCCACGCAAGGTTTAACTGCATTTCTGTCCCCGCGTAAAGAATTCCATCCGAGAATGTGACGATATAGTCGCCCGGCTTCATCTTGAATTCGGTCACATGTACCTTTCGGTTGCCTGTCATTTCCACAACGGCATCTTCCGGATGGAACACTCTGCCGTTGGAAATGACGACAGCTACAGGATTGTCGAATTGAATGAGGTATGTCTCGCCATCGTAGTACACCTGGATAATGGTAAAGGTGCTGTATGCTTCTCCTCTTTCCGAGCAGACGGGAAGGGTGGCGGATATGGTGTCGATGCAATCCTTCAGACTCGTCCCCTCAACGATCATCTCGGAGATGATCGTTGAAGTCAAGGTGGACAGGATATTGGCCTTGACGCCAGAACCAAGTCCATCTGCCAATACCAGCACAAAGAACCCGTCCCCGCGCTTGATCATCACCCTGTCGCCGCAAAGCTCTTCCCCATAGTGGTTCAGAGAGCGCCAAAACGCTTCAATGTGAACCTGTTTCTCACTCATTGCTAGCACCATGCATGACGCTCTGCAGTTTCAACATGGCAATCTTTGATTTCGCGGTAGTCTCACCCAAAAGAGAAGCAATCTCTTGCACCGTTCTCATCTGTTCGTTGATCACCTGTTGCGTCACATCCATTGTCTTCTCGCGCAAATCCGCCAAAGCCTTCTGGTTTTTCGCCTCTTCGGTGCGATCCATCAAAATAATCACCCTGAGGTTTTCTGGTGTCTTGACAATCGCATGTTGGAACAATTTGCCATATATATCGTAATAACATGTCAGGTATTGCGCCTTGCGTCCAATGGTCGCTAGGATTTCTGTCAGCTGTGGCTCGGGCAGCACTCCTTGGATCGGCAAGCCAGTGGGATTGTCCATTTCAAAGCCAAATTCTTTCCTGGCGTGCGGGTTCATGTCGCGTATTAACATGTCTTCATCGACCACAATGATCCCATTGGGGGAATTGTCGATGATGACATTGGACAATGATTGAGCCCTTTCCAATGCCTCTGGCAAGCAGATCCTTGGATCTGCCTTGCCATCAAGGACGGCAATTGCCTTCAAGCGACAAGTATCGTAGCCACATGCGCCGCAATCATGGATCTTCATGCGGCTGGTCTTTCCCATGGCGACCAATTGTTTCTTGATTTCTTCCTCGGTGTGCTTTGGATGGGCAATATTCTCGCCTCGCCATTCAGCGTGCATATCCACTGGCAGTTCCCCACCTGAAATCTTGTCGTTCAGCTGGATGTTCTTGCGAATCCTCGATTGACCAACCCATTCGTTATGGGTAAAGTGGGACAAAAGAGGACCACCCATGCAAGCACCACGGCATGCATTGACTTCCAGGAATGCATCTGTCAATTCGCCACTGCGAATCGACTCCAAGGCGCTGCGGATTCTCTTGATGCCATCAATGGCATAGTACGTGTATTTGTCGCTTGGCATTAGAGTGTCCAATACACCGCCTGCGGTAGGATAGATGCGAGCAATGGATCCCTCGAAATCATTCCATCTTTCTTCTTCGCTTTGTTTCAAGTCGGCCTTGATGTACTTCACCAATTCCTCTATGCCAATGCACGCATCGATAGATCCGACAAATCTCTCGTCCTCAATCTCCTTGAATTTTGCAATGCAAGGGGAAAGAAACACAACCTTGGCATCGGGATTTTCTTTCTTGATCATGCGCCCATGCGCAATGATCGGCGAAACGACCGGCGCCATGTATTTCACAAGATCAGGGTATTCTTTCTCGATCAGTGCATTCACGCTTGGGCAACAAGTGGAAATAATGTTCGTCATTTCCTTTGCTTCGATCAAATTCATGAACGCCTTGGAAACTTCTCTTGCGCCTTTGGCGGTTTCATCGATCCGATAGAATCCACGCTCCAATAAAATCGACTCCAGCGACTTCAGGTTCGGCCACACCGATGCAAAGCTTGGCGCAACGGAAAGAATGACTTTTTCTCCTTTGTCAATCCAGCGGAACACATCCTTGAGATGCGTCATGATGGATTTTGCTTCCTGAGGGCAAACGACAAAGCATTTGCCGCAAAGAACGCATTCAACCGGGTCGATCACAGGCTTGTTCTGGATATACGATAATGCGTTTGTCGGGCATTCGCGCACACACTTCATGCAATTATGGCATGAAGAAGGAACAAGCCTTATGTATTGACGATTCATTTTACAACCTCAAGGTCGACATCAGCGAAAGAGTTTTCCTCGATTGCGGCCATCAGGGTCTTTCCCTTGTTTGGCATGTTTTCCTTCATCATCCTACCCTTGACCAAGGCAGGCTTCTGCATTGTCGCAGGTCCGCCAATGCAACCGCCCATGCAGCCCATTCCTTCAAGGATATTCGCCGTAAATTTGCCTCTTTGCATTAACTGCAGTTGGGTGTAGCACTCCTTGCCACCATTGGCCAAGACCGCCGTTACTTGTACGCCATTCTTTTCCTTCAGCGCCTCGGCGACAGCTGCCGCAACACCGCCACTGTATGCGAAATTACGTCCATAGTTACTTGGTGTCTCGTTCTGGATTGCTTCCAGCTTAGCGGGATCGATCTCGTTCGCCAACATCATTGCATACAGTTCTTCAAATGTCAGGACATAATCGACACTCGATCCTTCCTGCATCGCTTCTTGTTTCTTCGCAACACATGGTCCAATAAAGACAATTGTATAATCAGGATATTCTTTCTTTAGCTTTCTTGCCAAGGCAACCATCGGTGTGACAAGCGTTGACTTGTTTTCGGCGTAGATCTGAGGGAAGTGTTTCTCCTGCATATTGACAAACGCCGTGCAGCACGATGTTGTCATTGGCTTTCCTTCGGCGATTCTTTCCTCAAGCTCTTTTGCTTCATAGTAGGCAATCGCATCTGCGCCTGTCGCGACTTCAAAGCACTTCTCGAAGCCAAGCATTTCCACCGCTTTCTTGATCTGGCCAAGGGACGCTCCTTCATACTGTCCCTGGATCGAAGGCGCAACAATCGCAAATGTCTTTTTGCCACTCTTCAATCCCTTGATAACCTGCACAACCCAGCTGATATCTTCGATGGCTCCAAATGGGCATGCCAATTCGCATTGTCCGCAATTGATGCACTTTTCTTCGTCAATAACCGCGATATTATTCGCATCCCAGCTGATGGCACCAACCGGGCAATGCGCATAGCATGGTCTTTCCGTCACGACAATCGCATTGTAAGGACATGCTTTTGCGCACATGCCGCATTCCTTGCACTTATCATAATCGATATGTGCTCTATTCTGTCCCATCGAAAGAGCGCCAAAATTACAAGCGCCAAGACATGACTTTGTCATGCACTTGCGGCAGTTGTCCGTGACACGGATTTTCATAATGGTGCATCCATCGCATGCCGCATCAATGACCTGGACGATTTGGCGGGGATTATATTCCACCGCATCGTTTGCCATATAGCCCATGGACAGACGTACTCTTTGTCGCAAAATCTCTCTTTCCTTATAGACACAACATCTGTATCTAGGACCGCCAAGGGACACAAAGTTATGCGCCATGGCGTGAACCGACTCCTCTTTCAAATTAGACTGGTAACACTGCCTGCAGATTTCCGTCAAGACATTGAACTTGAATCTACGGGCATCATTCGTTAATAATGCCATATTTATGTTTCCTTTCCATCGTTGCCCTTAGTATAACATGAAATTATTCTATTTCATTCGAAAAATTCATAGGAAGTCATGGACAATCCACACTTTTTCCACCATATAAATGCATTCAGTTTCCAACTTTCTGTACATATGCCTTAATGTATGCAAATTAGCCGTTTCATTCATGGATTTATTGCGATATAATGTTGAAAACATTGGAGGAAATCATGAAAACATATCTTGCGATTGACTTGGGTGGCACGGCGATAAAATACGGTGTCATGAACGAAGATCTCGAATTCTTGTCCAAGGGAAAGATTCCTTCCCGTTGCGAAACCAAGGAGCAGTTCTTTGCGGATATCGAAACAATCCACAAAGAATACGGCGAAGGGACATGTGGCATTGCGATTTCAATGCCTGGTGTCATTGACCGCTACAAAGGTTTTGCTCACACGGGTGGAGCCTATAGATGGTGCATCAAGACACCCGTGGCCAGCGAACTTGCGGAAAGACTTGGTGTAAACGTCACAATATGCAATGATGCCAAATCCGCCGCCATGGCTGAAATCGGCTTTGGCAACCTGAAGGGTGTTCGCAATGGTGTAGCAATCATCCTTGGCACCGGCATTGGCGGAGCCGTGGTCATCAATGGCCAACTGGTCGATGGCAGCCATTACTCATCCGGCGAGTTCTCCTTTATCAGGGGTATCTACAATGCAAGAGAAACCAATACCGATGTCTTTGCCTTCCATAATGGCATTGGCGGACTCAAGGCAGCAATCCAGGCAGCCTCTGGATTAGAGGACATCGATGGCCTACAGGCATTTAAGTTGATCAAGGAAGAACATAACGAGAAAGTCCTACAGGGAGTCAAGGATTTCTGTTGGTATCTCGCGTTCTACGTCTACAATCTTCAGGCGATTCTTGATGTCAATCGCATTGTCATCGGCGGTGGCATTTCCAATGAGCCAATGTTCATCGATTTGGCAAAGGAAGCCATCGAAGAGAAATTCAAGTCAGCGATTTTCCCTGGCATCACGATGCCCGAGATCATGGCATGCCGTTATCAAAGTGACGCAAACCTTGTTGGCGCAGTTTACAACTTCATGGAGATCATGGAAGGCGCTGGCTATTAGTTCAACAACGCCCCTCATATGAGGGGCGTTGCTTTTTCCTAACGATATTTCACGCATATGACTGCAGACAGACGATGCAGGATTCTACCTATCTGTGCGTCCAAGTATAATCCTTGACGGTATGGTAGAATCGCAGCGTCAATATATATGTCACTGCCAATGGTGCCAAGGCAATGCCATACAACAACATCGCCCTATCCAACACAATCTGTTTCGAAGTAAACAAAATGCCCAGGATTGGCACCAAGAACAAGGAAATGCATAATAGTGCAAACACATAGTAGTAAGTTACTTCCTTGAACATCGTGCGGGAAATCTGTTCTTGCGAGAAGCCAATCTGGCCAAGGATACGCAATGGCCTTTTTCTAGAAGAAAGCTCCATGTCCAGGCTGAACATCATTGCCATCGTCTGCAGGATGCAGATGAAGATATATGTTACCAACACCAACAACATCTCCATGATGTTGTTGTCACGACCATACATCATGAACAAGACAATGCCAATATCGGCGATCACCAACAACAATGTCCGTTTGCTCAAGAGGATGTCTTGCCTAGCAAAGCCTAGGGCATAGCCTGCTTCCGCATGGGAAAGACGATGCTTTTGGATATGTTTCGTTAACAAAGGCAACAACGTCTCACCAATCACATTGTTGAGACAAATGCTCCCGGCAACACTGAAAACGCCAAAAGCCGCACCTCCATTGCGAAGTGAAACAAGACACGCAACAAGACCAATGATCCAAAGGATCTTCTTGACCATGCCAAAGACCCTATTGTAGTTAACCCCAAGTGAATTCTTTTGCGGCACTTTCGCCTTTGAAGACAGCATCAAAGTTGCGGCTGACTGATAGGTAAAGCTCAGGTTTAGCATCATCGTCCAGAATATAATGAACAAGATGACCACGACAAACTGCGTAATCGCAAAGGAATGAATGCTGACAAAGAAGGTGGACCCGACAGAGATAAGAAGGGAATTCATCAAAGAGAACAAAGCCATGGCAGTGATGATCCCGAGGGGAATAGCAATTAACATTAACAGCGTTGTCTGGATCAAGAGATACGCCGATACCTGGATGTACGTTGCCCCGCATATCATTCTGACCGCAATTTCCTTCGCTTTGTCCTTGACAAAGAAGTCATTTGCGTAGATCAAATCAATTGCGCACATGATAACGATAAAGACCATCATCAGATTGCCAATATCGCCATTCATCACCAATTGCCCAATATCCGCTTGCCCGCCTGTCACATATACTTCTGCCTGTCCGCTTACGGATGATTCCGCGACATTGAAGAACAGGAACATCAGGGTGGTTGTCAAGTAGAATGTCAAGCAGAAGAAGACTGACTTCGCCATGCTATCGCGAAGCGAGCGCAATGCATCCTTAAAGATCATACATGCATCCTCTTCCTCTTGGAGGAACTGATGGACACAATCTCAGCGAAATAGTCGTCCTGGTCTTTGTCGCCTCTGACAATCTCTTGTTGAATGTCGCCGTCCTTGATGAAAATCAAGCGGGAAGTATAGGATGCCACAAATGAATCATGCGTCACCATGACAATGGTGACACCGTTTTCTTGGTTGAGCTTTTGGAACAATTCCATGATCTCCTCGGAATTTTTCGAGTCAAGGTTGCCTGTCGGCTCATCCGCAATGATGATGCCAGGATTATTGATCAAAGCCCTGCCAATTGCCACGCGCTGCCTCTGTCCACCAGAACATTCGGGTGGAAGCTTGTGCAACAATTGCGTAATGTCCAATTGCTCGGCAATCTCCTTGACCCTTTTTTCAATCATCGCATTGTCTTGCTTTGCCAAGCTCAAGGGCAATGCAATATTCTCAAACACTGTGTGGGTATCGAGAAGATTAAAATCCTGGAAGATGAAACCAAGATTCTCAAAGCGAAAATGACCGATCTCATTGGCGGACATTGCCTTCACATTCTTGCCATTGATAAAAACCTTCCCTTCCGAAGGCGTGTCTATCGTGCTGATATTGTTTATAAACGTGGATTTTCCAGAACCCGAAGGTCCCATGACCCCCATGAAATCCCCTTTCATCACTTGAATCGTAATATCATGCAACGCTTCCACCGCATTCATCGTATCACGGTTGTACACTTTCTTCAGATGTTTTGTCTCTAGTACCACTTCACTCATAATACAAAAACTCCTTTGTCAAATATTATACCGTCTTTTCGCAAATAGGCAACGCCACTCCAGCAATCCATTTCTGAAACGTCCATTTTTGAATCTGATTTTATATATGCCGCATTCTTCAATTAGATGTAAAATATTTTTCGGCTACCAAGCCATGAATAATGAAAATGAGGTAATAAAACATGATTATGAATGTTCTTCTCTTCGCCGTAGGCTTTGTCTGCCTGATCTTTGGCGGAGACTGGTTTGTTGATGGCGCATCCAGCTTTGCAAAAAGCCGTCATATGTCGCCATTGTTGATCGGCGCGACAATCGTTTCCATCGGCACCACGCTGCCTGAAGTCATGGTATCTTCGCAAGCCGCGCTAAAAGGCTCTGCCGGCATCTCTTATGGAAATGCCATCGGTTCCATCATATGCAACACGGCATTGATTTCCGCGATTACCATCACTGCCAATCCTTCCGCCATTTCCCGCAAGACATTGATCATGCCGGTTTCGTTTTTCTTCGTTTCCGCTGCGATCTATTGCTTCACGGCATATACGACTGGATTCTTTTCCCGCATCCTCGGGCTTATCTTCCTAGTAATCTTTGCCTGCTACATGTACACCTTGATCACGCGGGGAAACAGCAACGATGGTGATCTTGGCGATGAAATCAAGGATATGCCTTTGTGGAAACAATGGATGTACATGGTCGCTGGTGCAGGCTTCATTGCGATTGGCGCAAATCTTTTGGTAGACAACGGCACGGCGATTGCCTCGGCCGTTGGTATCCCCGATTCCGTCATTGGCTTGACCATCGTTGCCCTAGGAACATCCTTGCCTGAGTTGATCACTGCCATCAATTCGTTGCGCAAAGGAGTCAGCTCTATGTCTCTTGGCAACGTAATTGGCGCAAACTTATTCAACCTTATTCTTGTTTCTGGCATGGCAATGACAATCTCGCCCTTTCACATTCCGACAGAGAAGGTTTTGTTTGGCACCAATGCTTCCCTCGTTTTAGACATACCTGTCATGTTAACGGTCATGTTGATCATGACTGTTCCAACCTTGTTAAAGGAACGAGTTGAAAGATGGCAAGGAATCCTGTTGCTGATAATCTATTTCAGCTTCTTGGCTTTCCAATTCCTGTTCTAGCAAAGACCGCATTGCATGCGGTTTTTTTGTGATACAATTGGCAAAGTATTCTTCTTACGAGTATAATAGTCAAGTACGAAAGGATATGACTATGAAACATTACACTGTGCCTGAAGTAAACTGGAATCCAATCGCCACATCTTCCGATATCTCCAAGGAACTTCTTTCGGCATTCATGAAACAAAATATAACCGATGTCAGGAAAACCCTTCACAAGATGAACCTCACCAAGAACGAGGGAGACCGTGAATTTGTCAAGAATGAAGGGATCCTGTTGTTCGCCAAGGACATCAAGCAGTTTTTCCCTGATTTCTATGTCGATATACTCGTGTATCCCGCCAACAGCAACCAGGATCTTGCTGGTTTCACCGACAGCAAGTTTATCCATACGACTATTCCTTCCGCCATTAGGGAAATCATGGACTATCTGGAAAAGACAATCATCAAGCAATCTACTGGCACAAAGCCATCATATAACTACCCTCCTGCCGCATTGCGGACAGCGCTTGTGCATGCCTTTATCCATGCCCGCTTCAATGAGCCGATCCATATCATCGTTGAGCCAGAAAGTATCTCGATCTTGGGAAGCCACCAGAAACAAAACGGTCTTTTGAAACGCTATCTTGCCCAAGCAGGGTTTATCTATCCCGATGCGGATTGTGTAGCAAGCATGAAGAAGCTTCTGGCGCAAAATGGTTCTCCCGAGCCAGAGATCACGATTGAATCTGCCCTGAATGCAATATGTATTGCTATCAAGCTTCATCCATCGTTCATGAGTGAAAATGCGCCTGTCGCAATACAAAAGTATATTCCCTTCGAAGACGCTGAGCCAATCGAGCCAAAGATTCCCTTGCTTACGGAAGTCGATCGAGAGGCAATCCAGCCAATTGCCAATGAACTCAAGGAATTGGATTTTCAACAGGAATTGTTCTCGCCAACAGAACCTGAACCGATCTATGGACAAATCCCAGGACCAAGCGAGTCTTTCTATGATGAAGCGGATCTTCTTGAATTTGAAGAATACGCCAAGGAAACTGCTCTTTCCATCATTGAGGAAATACCGCCAAGGGAAGAGGATGTTGAATCCCCTTCCTTAGAAGAGGCGTTGGCAATCTTTGCTACATCACCTCTTGTAGAAGAAACTGATACAGTTGTATTGACCACGGAAGAAGATGTCTCAACCATTGCGCCAAGCCCCGTTGAAGACATTGAAGAACCGCAAATCGAAGCAGAAGCATTGACCCAACCCAAAGTCATTGTCGAAACAATCCATGCGACAAAGGAACATGATGCCCAATCAGTAGCTCAAGTGTCAATCGAGGATACGACTAAGCAAAATGAGAGCGTAGAAGAAAGCACCGAGAAGCCCAATCTACCAACAAAGGTACAACGCAAGCAACCAAAGAAAGCGGAAGAAAAGCCTGTCAAGAGAACCGTTCGGAAGTTCACTTCCAAGAAATCGCAAATGGAAAGCCTTGTGGATGAAAAAGACCGTCCAAAGGTACAGCCATTGATCGACTATTTGTTGCGACATGATTCGTTTACTTTTACAAAGGCACAGGAATTGCTTGGCAAATCACCCGCAACAGCATCCAGGTATATCAAGATTCTTGTCAATGCCGGTGTCTTGGCCAAGACGGGAACGCCAAAAGATGTCATATTTGAGAAAGTGAAGAAGTGATTCTTCGCTTTTTTTGTCAATGCTTGCTTTGTTCACATCTTCCGATCATCATTCAAATGTGTTAAAATCCTGAATTTGAAGAGCTGGAGGGAACTACATGATACCGACTTTTAAATGCGTGCATCGCACCATATTCCATCGTTTGATCATCGGGTTGTTATGCCTGACGTTTTTCGCTTGTTCCACCAATGCCAGTGTTGAAGTATACGAAGAAAACCAATTTTCATTCTCCTATCCAGAACAAGCAACGGCTTCTAAGGAAACCGTCTTGCCTGTGATTAACATAACAACGGAAGAAGAAATCAACGACCAGGCAATCAAGGCTATATTGGATATTCACGACATCGATGGAACGCTTGTGTTCAGCGGTAATTCCGAAATCAAGCTCAGGGGTAATTCCACCCGTTATCGCGACAAACATCCCTATAAGCTTAAGCTACATGCGAGTACCAATCTGTTTGAAATGGGTTCCTCCAAGCATTGGGTACTGCTTGCGAACGACATCGACCACACGCTTGTAAGAAACAAGATCACCTTGGATCTAGCCCGTTCCATTGGCATGGACTCAACGCCCCAATCTATTCTCGTGTCTTTGTTTCTAAATAACGAATATGAAGGTGTCTATCAGCTTGCACAACATATACGTATTGGGGAAAGCACGGTGAACATACGCTCTGGAAGCCAGTATCCCGCAACTGGGGGATTTTTGCTGGAAGAGAATTTTTTCTCCATGGACGATGAAAGCCAGGCAAACATTCCTACCTCTTTCCAAATGCCATTTTGTTTCAACGACCCTGAACAGCCAAGCCAAGCGTTAAAGGAATATGCAAGCAATTATATCCAAAGCTTTGAATACGCCTTGCATTCACCAGATTTTATCTATCACTCCAACGCGCAGCACTATGAAGCCGTTGCCTTGGGAAAGGGAGAGGATGGCAGTTGGCTTGGTGAGCTTGTGGAAAGTGAATACCATGACAAAACATTTGACAATCAGCACTACAGCGAACTGATCGACATGGATTCCTTGATCAATAACTTCTTGATTTGCGAAATCACAATGGACTGGGATGGCATGAAGAACTCGACATATCTCTACAAGGATATTGAAGGAATCGCCTACATGGGACCAGCATGGGATTTCGATTGGGCATATGGCAATATCAATATGTATAATATCGACACTTTCCAGCCCACGGGATGGCATACGACCAACGATTACTTTGCCAGGGAATACTATTTCCAATCTGTGCAATGGAATCGATATCTCATCAAGGATCCTTATTTCATTTGGCTTGTTTACAACAAATACAAGGAGATTCGCCCTGCGCAGCTACAGGATTTTCTGGATTCGCTTGATGCATATGAAAACCATCTTGCTTTTGATGGAACAAGAAATGATGAGCGATGGGAATATACATATACCCCAGAAAACTATTGTGGCGCTACACCAGAGCATTATCATGAAGCATTCGCTTCGCTCAAGAAGTTTATTAAAACCCGAATCAACTGGCTGGACAAGCAGTTTGAAAACTACTTCATCCTGTTGAATTCTATCAATGCCTTTCAAAGTTCCCATCTATTTACCGTCGACACTGACCGAGAATTCTATTATGTCAAGGGATATAGAAGCCAATGGCAGATCAATGGAACTGACATGCTTTATTTTGAGGCAGACGAACCTATCTCTATTCCCCAAGAATATCTTACAAGTGAAACAAATGTGGCAGTGGTAAGAATTCTAGACACCAATAGCAACTACATATATGAGAGTGATGAACCAGAAAGCCAGCCTGCTTCTCATTGCATTCTCATTCATAGCCCTCAAGGTGAATGAAAAAGAATCCTCAATAACAAGGGGATTCTTTTTTGACATATCATGCTTTATCCTGTTTTTCTTCCGATAGCGCCTGGTTCAGGGCGGCTCCGTAAAACAAGATCGTAATAATGAATTTTAGCCACATTGCGCTGAGAAAAACCGCCGCAAGTGATCCATAGATCGCGGATGCCTTCCAGAAGTTCTTGATGAAGAACGCGAAGCCATAGGAGAAAATGCCCCATAATACCGCTGTTAAAAACGCACCTGGAAGTTGACTTTTGATGGTTCTTTTGCCAAATGGCAAAAAGGTATAGGACAATAGGATAATCGCCGCCATGGCAACAAGCGTAATGACATTACTCATGCGCATAACCGCAATAATCTTGGAGCCAAGGTCGGGCAAGCCAAGCGATGTCGTAAAACTAGAAGAAAGCGAAATGATCGTGCTACGGAACACCTGGAACACCATCAAGGCAGGAACCAGCAAAATGAACAAGACCGTGTAAGCCAAGGCGATTGGCTTTCCCTGCATTGCTTTTCTTGGCGTGCCCATGATGTTCTGCAAACCCAATTGTATCGCTGTTACTCCATTGGACGCGGACCATAATGTCGTTAGCGCTGTCACGGACGCAAGCAATCCGCCAGACTGTTGGTTTAGATTGGAGATAGTATTGCGCAACATAGCGCTAACAGCAGGAATATCCGGCATGTGATCAAGGACCAGTTGCGTAAAATCCTCCGCCGAAAACCATGGCATCATGTTTACGACTGCCACAATTAACATTAACAAGGGGACTAGCGCCATCAAGATATACAGCGTTGCATATCCCGCATAAACCGAAACGTCCTTTTCAGAGCATATCGCCAAAACCCGCTTTACCAATGAAATCAGCTTATCCTTCATGAAAGACTCCCATCAATATGCGTTTCCATTGCCTTGCAGGTTTCTGTTGAGTTTTTCCGCGTAATCAAGCAAAGCACTGGACATTTCATGGAAGACACCAATCAACGCACGCACCTTTTCCTCTTCAGGCAATTCATACGAATCACCACGCGCATATACTCCACGCAAATCTTTCAAGACAGAGTAGAAACACAATACCGCTGAAGCAAGAATTCTGTATTTTCTGCCATTTCCTTTGTCGGGAAGCACGGTAATCAGGGTAATGCCATCGTCAATCGCAATGTGTTCTCCGTTTTGGTGAGCCTTGTAGCGGTATTTAAGGGAAGGAACAGCCTTTGTTCTGACTTTTCCCTCTTTTCCATAGCTGACTGCCATGAATTCTTCCTTGCCTATGACAGAGGTCTTTCTTGCCTGTTTAACGACATCCTCCAAAGTGGATTTGTTGTTGCGGCACATGTCCAAGAGTTTCGAGAACGCACCAATTTTATCATACAGCGCGTCAACCTTGCTCTTGGGGTCGTCATTTTGCTTGCTGTTCTTAGGCTTGCGATAGCCATATACATTGCAATGGTTCCAAAGAACAAACTGCACTTGATCCTTGACATGCGATTTTTGCGAAATGCCTGTGACATATGTTATGTAGTCATTGGCATCACCTTCAATGGACACATATTTCTTCTTTCGCGCATCATACTTGCGGATGATGACCTCTTCATCTGGCTCATAGTAAATGACCCCGCTGTAGAACAGATCATCCGTGAATTTTGCTTCGATAAAAGACAATGCCTGGAAAAGTTGGTTCTTTTGGCAACAATGCATTGCCGCATCGACATAGCGGAATCGCTCGTCTGTCAAAAGCTTGCCATAGTCGCTTTCAATCGCTTCGCGCAGAAGGGAAAACTCTGGACTGAACATTGCATCGGATGTCGGCTTGTTCCTGAACAATTTCCTGAGCTGTTCCAAGCCATCGCGATACACATTTACATTCGCCTGCCGCAATCCCCTTGAGATCAATTGGAATGGCCTCATCAACTTTTCATCTTTCGGATAGAACGACAACAATCCATCCGCATCGCCATAACGCACAAAATCATTTGTTGCGTCAACATAATCGTTCAATTCAAATAAGTCCGATTCATTTGTAATCGTTCTATTTCTTCGATCCACGCCATAAATCTTCGCAACATCAATGCCATCGTTTTTTAACAGCTTCAAGACATTGCTCATCCAAAGAGAGAAGCGACGCGACCCCTTGAT
Organism: uncultured Erysipelotrichaceae bacterium; assembly: GCA_900315225.1. Classification (GTDB taxonomy): domain Bacteria; phylum Bacillota_I; class Bacilli_A; order Erysipelotrichales; family Erysipelotrichaceae; genus Bulleidia. The sequence continues at coordinate 21,997 of OMYM01000517.1, forward strand.
CAAAGAAATATACAGGTTGATGTCTTTGCCAAGTGCCTTCATTTCTTTGACAACGATATCTGCCATTTCGGTCTGGTCTTGGCTTCTTACCAGCAGAAAGGTAACCGTTTTTTTCCTGCCAAGGGAAAACTTCGCCAATGTTTCGTCTTCTTCGTACACTATGTACCTATCCAGGCTATCGATCAGTCCATTTCTGACAAGACGCAAAATGAAATAGCCTACGGCACTGATTGGACTAAGGATTTCCATTGGCTCTACGGAAGTCCCGAAATTCACGACTTCCCGTTCTGTTTCCGGCGGACAGATCATGATCAGTTCTGTTTCGCCAGCCATGTTTTCCTGAATATACCTGGCACACGGTTCCGCCTGGGATATGCACCCATTCACAACCGTTTTGCCCATTGTGTAGTCTACTGGTTCCAGCAGCCTGTCACCCATTGTCATTGGCAACGAAGGCATTGCGAACACCAATACGTTCTTCATCGTCTCACCTTCACTTTCCTTGCGATGATTTCCCAACCGCACCAGCCAAGGGCATCAACGCCCTATGTTTATCACTGCTTTCATTATACGCAAATCTGCCAACAAGCACAATGCAAAACAACTGTAGCGCGCCCTATGATTCATCAAGCGAGGAGACATGGGTTGGCTTGATCCCATACGGCAACATTGTCAAAAGCGTGGAATACGTATCCTCAATCAATTCGCACTCGGTCAATGCAACGCCATTCATTTCAGCAATCACCTGGATCACAAGAAGTTTGTACTGGTCTTGGCTGACGGATATGACATCGTCAAACAGCCCAGGGCAATGTGTCTGTAGGAATTTCTTCTTGCCGTTGGTTTCAAAGCTTGTCTGCGAAGTTGTCAACACATACAACAGCGCACCTTGATCCTTCAGCTTGCGGGCATAGCGAATCGTCATTTGCACTGGCTTGCAGTATTGATAGGATTCCTCGCCTTCCTTGACGCAATACGCAATCCATCCCTCATCGGAAAACCCGATCTTCATTTCCCCGTTGTCGTTGTATATCGGCACGCTTAGCGTTCCATCTACGTCAAAGAAGGCGATCTTTGTCTTCATGCACATTTTCTTGTTTCAATTCCCTTTCGTATTCTTCCACCAGCATCGCATTCTCGCTCCATGATGCCGCAAACGCATTTCCACCTACGCCCCGCATGACCGAAGCAGACTGCCCGCTGCCAACCAAAGCGCATTTTCGCAAATCGCAACCTTTTAGATAAGCACTGACAAATCCCGCGCAAAATGCATCGCCCGCCCCGGTGGTATCCACGGGTACGCCTTTATACAAGCTTGGCACCATATATTCCTGATCTTTAAAGTCGGTAACATAGACGCCTTTTTCCCCTAGCTTGACGCCAAAGCAGGAAAACGGAAAGCGTGAGAAAAAGCCAACGATTTCCTTCAATTCATCAGACCCTGCATACATCCTTGCTTCTTCATAGCTTGGAATGAAGATATCCAGATGCTCAACGACATCTCTTAACACCTTTTCCCATGTGCCATTTTCGTCATAGCAGGCATCCATCGAAGTGGTCAGCCCAAGCGAATGCGCTCTTGCGAACAATTCCCCCATTGGCTTGCCATCGAGCAATGGAAACAAATTGGCTGACGCAACATGGATATGCCTGTGTCTCGACAATAATGCATCAGGGATCATCTCCCGACATAAATGACGGTTTCCCGTATCGGGAATCCGAATGATATGGCGATCACCCATCTCATCAACCAAAAGGACTGGCGCAGATGTATTCCAGTTTTCGCTTGCAACTACTGCCGAGACATCGACCCCCTCTTTTTCAAGGGAGTGTAACAAAAGTTCACCAACGAAATCTTTGCCAATGCACGAAACAAGCGTCACGTCCATTCCCAGCCTGGCAAAGCTGACAGCCGCATTTACCGCATCCCCGCCACTGCCAACATAATGCCCTATCGACTTTTGCCCATCGATCTTCATAATGTCGCCACGAATTCCCGTTAACAACGTGTCCCAAGTCGCAGCGCCAATGCACAAGACATCCCTCATGGTTCCACTCTTGGATAAACGCAAATTGTCGGGGTTGTAGCAGAAATCATGCAATAACCCTCTTGCTGCCTTGGAATACACAAGACCTTCCCCGTCAAGGAACATGATTTGTCTCTCGTGCCTTTCCTTGCCTGACAAAATATCCTCTACAAGGGACATTTCGTCTTCCATGTAGCTGTATGTCAATTGAACCATTGATTGATTGCGGTGACCAGGATAAATGCGAAGGCTTTTCATTTCCTTCGTCATCTCCATTAGACGCGATAGCTGCCCCTTGAATTCCTCCATTGACAAGGAATGCTTCAGCTGAAGCCAAAAGCCTCCCGAACCAATGGAATCCCCAGAAAACATTCGCTGGTTGTCTTCATCAATGAACACCACGCTACCAGGCGTATGCCCATGGCAAAACACGCACTTCAATACAGTATTGCCCAAATCGAACTGTTGTCCGTCAGTCAACGCAACATAAGGAAAGTCCATGCCGAATTCATTCATCAGTCCAGCATCTCTCTCATCCATATAGACAGGAACACCCTGTTCGACAAATGCCGCCACGCTCTTTCCTGCATGGTCAGGATGCGCATGCGTTAACAAAAGAGTCAGCGGAAGGTTTGTTACGCGCCTCACCCTTTCATACACATCTACCGCATGTTCCAAGGCATCCACAACCACAGCCGATGTTTCCCCCACAATCAAGTAGGCATCCACGCTGCCGGATTCATTCAGTTGATACACGTTTTCGGCGATTTTTCCAACACTGCATTTCATGCATTTACCTCTTCACGACCTAGCGCCAAATATTTTCTATTTTGTTTTCACCGCCACATGCGCCGCATGTTCCTTGATAAATCCTTGCACCATGTCGATATCGTCCTCATTCACCATGACACGCGTGCCAATGAAGCCATCTTTGAGTTCAATAGTGTCATGGCGTGCGTCCACGAAAATGCTCTTGATATCCTTAAACTCGTGCCTTTCCTTGTTGATCGCCCCAACAACGCTTATATAGTCCTCGCCCATCTCATATTCCCCATGAATATGCATGCGAAGAAACTTGATATTCACCGTCCAAACCATCGTAGGCAGTGCCACTATGACGACAAAAGCGATTAATGCCTGTACCAGCCAATTCCTGTCGATAAAAAGAATAGCCGCACAAACGATCGCTCCAACAACAACGCCCAAGATCAATGACCTTGTGAACAATGGATTGCCGAACGTCAATGCTTCGTCATAGCTCCAACGATAAATACCATCGGATCCCTTTCGTACTCTTCTAGGATATACTGTCATACAAATCCCCCTTTTGACTTTTATTCTATCACTTTTTTAGGCAATTATCTTTATAATCCCTAATCATTCACTCTTCATTTACGGGCATCTGTCTGTGGGTAATAGCATTTTTCCTATATTTTGAGGGACTCATGCCCACCATGCCTGTAAATCTTGTCGAAAACGCCGATGCATCGGGAAAGCCAACCATCATTGCAATGCTTTCAATCGGTTCATCTGTCACCTCCAATAGCTCTTTTGCCTTTGTCATGCGCAAAGACAACATGTAGTTGTATGGCGTTGTGCCGATGTATTGTCGGAACACCTTCATGTATTGGCTTTTGGACATGCCTGCCATCTTCAATAAGGTGCTGATCTCCAACGACTCGCTATAGTGTTGCTTTACGTATTCCACGGTCTCTAGGACGATCTTCTGGTTTCTTGTATAGACTTTGACGGTTCCCTTTGCTAGTGCATCAAGAAGCTGATGCACTGCCAAGCTTTCCACCAATACCGTTTCAACCGAGGAGTCCTCCATGCTTTTCAACAATATGTCAAACTGGGATTCAAATGTCCCGCGGATGACATCGTATGGAACGATCTTATCTTCCACGTTTATCAATTCCTCAAACGCCATGACACCTGCCCCATCTATGTGTGCCCAATAGTGAACCCATCTGCCTGGTTCAGGATCCGTGTAATACGATTGCGGCGTTCGGCAATTAAGAAACAGTGCCTGGCCTGGCAACAGCCTTGTCTTGACATTGCCTTGCTGGATAATTCCCGCCCCTTCCAACGTGTAGAACAACAGGAAGCTATCCTTAAAATCGCGCGTTGTACTAAACTTCTTCAGCGCATAGAAAATCCCAGCCTCAGTGCAATAGAACGGTTGCTTCAAGGCCATGTCTGTAGGTGTTGTCCTTAGCCACAAACTTCCTGGTTCAATATCAAGGTTGTACTTCAACATGCGCTCTCCTCCAGTGGACTTTTTCAAAAGTTTCCAGTACTTATCACTATTGTATTACACCCTTTGCATCATTACAATTATAAATGTAAAAAACAGAAAGACCAAGGAGGAACAACATGCCTATCTATCATCTTGCTGTTGATATTGGGGCTTCTTCAGGAAGACACATTATCGGCTATATTGAAAACAGCAAAATCCATTTGAAGGAAATCTACCGTTTCGAAAACAAACTAATTGAAAAGAACGGTCATTTGTGCTGGGATATCGATGGCTTGTTCACACATATCAAGGAAGGCATCAAGGCATGTCGACAACAAGGATTCATGCCCGCATCCATGGGCATCGACACTTGGGCGGTAGACTTTGTCCTATTGGACAAAGACGGCAACCGCATTAGCGATGCTGTTGCATATCGCGATGAAAGAACCAACGGAATCCGTGACGAACGGGAAGAAAAGGGAATCTTGCCATTCATGTATCATTACGCAAGAACCGGCATCCAGTACCAAAAATTCAACACAGTGTATCAGTTGGTCGCCATGCAAAAGGAGAATCCAGAGATTCTAGAGAAAGCCGATGCCATGTTGATGATTCCCGATTACCTTGGCTATTTATTGACTGGCATCAAGGCTCAAGAGTACACCAATGCCACGACAACAGGCTTGGTCAACGCCTATGCCAAGACATGGGACAAGGAATTGATCGACAAACTTGGTCTTCCAGAGAGGATTTTCCTGCCGATCCTACAGCCATCCACGGTTCTTGGCGACTTCAGCGAACAGATCCAGAAAGAGACAGGCGTCAACACGGTTGTGATCATGCCTGCATCCCACGATACTGGATCCGCATATCTTTCTGTTCCCGCAAGGGATGACAACGCCGTCTTTCTTTCCTCGGGAACATGGTCTCTGCTTGGCGTGGAAAACATGGATCCCATTACCAACCGTGAATCCATGGAACTCAATCTCACCAATGAGGGCGGCTATGAGTATAGGTATAGATATTTGAAGAATATCATGGGTCTTTGGATGATCCAAAACATCAGACGCGAGCTAAAGGATGAAAACGGAAATCTTCCATCCTTTCCAGATTTGATCGATGCTGCAAAATCCGCAAGTTCCTTTCCTTCCATTGTCGATGTCGATGATGATCGCTTCCTCGCTCCCAAGTCTATGATCGAGGAAGTCAAGCAAGCTTGTGCCGATAGCAAGCAACCTGTTCCATCAACAATCGGCGAAGTGATGCAGGTTGTCTATGCCTCGCTTGCTAAGGACTACAAGAAAGCAATTGATGCCCTGGAACAATTGACGGGAAAGAAATATACATCCGTCAATATCGTTGGCGGCGGCAGTCAGGACATGTATTTGAACCAAATGACCGCCAATGCGACGGGATTGACCGTCTTTGCGGGACCAACCGAGGGAACCGCGCTAGGAAACCTATTAGTCCAGATGATCGCAACCCAGCAAATCGCTTCCCTGCAGGAAGCCAGAGATATAATCAGAAAGAGCTTTGATATCAAGGAGGTAAAGCCATTATGAGTATTTTAGACGTAAAATTTGTCCAAGGATTCATCCGCCTTTGCAATGACGGCTGGCAACAGGGCTGGCACGAGAGAAACGGGGGAAACCTTTCCTACCGCATGAAGGATGAAGAAGTTGAAGAAGTCCGTCCTTTCCTGCATGAGCCAGGGGAATGGAAGGAAATCGGAACATCTGTCCCAGACTTGGCAAATGAATATTTCATGGTCACAGGTTCGGGCAAATATTTCCGCAATGTCATCCTTGACCCAGAAGATTCCACTTGCATCATTGAGTTGGATGACAAGGGGGAAAACTATCGAATTCTATGGGGACTTGTCAATGGCGGCAGACCAACTTCCGAGTTGCCTAGTCATCTCATGAACCACGAGGTCAAGAAACACAAGAACGAGAATTACCGCGTCATCTATCATGCGCATACGACAAACACCATCGCTCTTACATTTGTGCTACCTCTAAAGGACGAGGTTTTCACAAGAGAACTATGGGAAATGGCCACCGAATGCCCTGTCGTCTTCCCTGATGGCGTAGGCGTGGTAAGTTGGATGGTTCCAGGCGGGCGCGACATCGCCATAGCAACATCTGAATTGATGAAGAAATACGATGTGGCAATCTGGGCGCACCATGGAATGTTCGCTTCGGGATATGACTTCGACCTCACATTTGGTCTTATGCACACAGTGGAAAAGAGCGCTGAAATCCTTGTCAAGGTCATGAGCATGTCACCGACAAAGCTACAGACAATCACGCCAAAGAACTTCAGGGATCTAGCGGTGGACTTCAACGTCAAGCTGTCAGAAGAATTCCTGTACGAGAAATAGGAGGAGCCTCATGCTTGTCGAAACAAGAGCAAGAGTCGGTGTGTTCGCCATTGCGCTGAACGCATACCTGCCACAATTCCCATCCCTCGTCCCTGAATTCGAAGGACAATACGAAGCTTTCAAGAAGACAATCCCCACTACCGTCGACATCATTGACGGAGGGATTGTCACCACAAAGGAACTTGCCATGGAGGCAGGCGACAAATTCCGCAGTGCCGATGTCGATCTCGTCATCCTTCAGTTATTGACATACGCAACCAGCTACAACATGTTACCAGCGGTAAGAGACCTCGATGTTCCGGTTGTATTGGTCAACGTCCAGAAACTCAAGGCACCCGACTACGCCAACACAGATACGCCAAAATGGCTGGGCGAGCTGTACGCCTGCGGTGCCGTGGGCGAAATGGTCGCCGATCTTGAAAGAGCTGGAAAACGCCACGCAGTAATTACGGGTGTCGTCGAAGGCGGAGACCCGTATGTCGCAAAAGAAATCGACGAATGGTGCAAGGCAGCGCAAGTCAGAAGAAGATTCCGCGACACCAACTTGGCGCAAATCGGTAG
>OMYM01000516.1 GCA_900315225.1 uncultured Erysipelotrichaceae bacterium
AGAGCATGAACTGCAAAAAGCCGGACTCATTGAGGTGACCCAAGACAGCATGTTTTCCAATGCCTCCATCGTACTCACCGACAAAGGTAAACAGCTGTTTTTGGAAGAGGATTACGATCTTTTCAGCACCAACAGTCGCAGTCAAAGCTTGATCTATCCCGACAAAATCGCGGAAAAGACCCTGTTTTACGACAAAGAGCTGTCCGAACAGTTAGAACTCTTCAAGGAGAACCTTGTCGATGAAAAATTCTCGGAGCTGCAGCAGCGGTTGGAGGAACAGGCATTACCCAAAGGTGTTGCCGCCTTGTTCCATGGTCTGCCCGGCACCGGCAAAACCGAAACGGCGATGCAGATTGCGCGCGCCACAGGACGGGCCATGTGCCATGTGGATATCAGTGAGGCAAAGACTTGTTGGTACGGCGAGAGTCAGAAGCTCGTAAAGGGCATCTTCACCAACTACCGCAGACTTTGTGAGCAGGAGAAGCAGAAGCCCATCCTGCTCTTCAACGAGGCTGACGCGTTGTTGAGCAGCCGCCAGAACATCAACAACGCCAGCGGTTCCAGCAGTGTGGCGCAGACTGAGAACGCCATCCAGAACATCATCTTGGAAGAGATGGAGAAGCTCGACGGCATCCTCATCGCCACCACCAACCTCACTGACAACCTCGACAGCGCCTTCGCCCGCCGTTTCCTCTTCAAAATCAAGTTCGGACAGCCGACCGAGGAAGCCAAACAGAGCATCTGGAAAAGCAAGCTTTCCTGGCTCACCGATGACGACTGCTACCAGTTGGCTGCTCACCACGACTTCTCCGGCGGCGAGATCGACAACATCGTCCGCAAGGTCGTGATGGAGGAGGTGCTTCACGGTACTCGTCCTACTTTGGCGGAGATCGAGGAGCTCTGTCGGCACGAGAAGATTGGAGATGGGGGTAAAGGGAGTTGTATTGGGTTTCAGGCGTAGAAACGTGCATGTAGAGACGCGGCGTGCCGCATCTCTACGGTGCCACGGACCGGCATACCTGTATCCTATCTTTGCCGCATCATTCAATCACCAACAGTTGCGCCCGACACGTATCAGGGTCTAAAAAATGTACACATTAAATTTTCCGAACGGCCACAGCCAGACGTTCAGCACTCAAAGCGAAATGCATAATGCGGCCCGCGCAATGGGCGGTAGCGCCAAATGTGTGGGTGGACAGACTTACGATTTTATGCCCAAGTAGTTTACACATCCGAGGCGTAATTGTCTCACGCCTCGGATTTCTCATTGTGGTAAAATGATGGAGACGAGAAAAGTTGTAGCTTTGCAGCGTCGTTTTTCTTCGGATGATGTTTACGGACTTCGCATCTTTCGTGAAAGCGACGTAAGGAGTGAATAATCAGAAGTCCACGTTAATATGAAAAAAGAAGTATTATGAAACTGTATGCTAAACCAGATACCATTGAGTTCCCTGATGGCTCGCTGCAAATCAACGTATCAGCAATAACGCCGAAGTATATTGACAAACAGATAAGGATATTATCGGTCTTTAGTAGAATTTGCGAAAATGATTTTGAAGCTATGTTAGCCGATATCAGGAAGTCCGCTTCTACGGAGGAAGCTATTGCAAACATCTGCAACCATTTCAAACTTACTAAAGAACAAGGGAATGGCATAGTCAATATGACCCTTGATGACATTATGCTTTATGGCAACAAGGAAAAGAGTGAGACTGAGATTGCGTGGTTGAAAAAACTGAAGAAGCTGCTTTCTGAGCAAGGGAATCAATAAAATCTCCATTTGGAATATAATATGTGAAGCGTCAAAGGTAAGGTAGTTAAATGGCATTCCGATTCGAAAAAGGGATGTTCGTTGAAGTATCATCCAAATCCACCAGTTTGTTAAGCACCATGCAGGGGAAAGAGTTCGTAAACAATGCTTTCAAAGCCATATATGGTGTTGATATAAAGAAAGCATGTGTACTTCAATCTATCTGGATGTAAGAAAATCAATTAAAATATTTGTATTATGGACTATGTGGCAGAAAACGAACGCATTCTAAATGAATGGTGTGAAAGATTCGTAGAAGACAAAAAAGATGATGAGGACTATAAAGGTTACAAGATTGAAGCCTATTTTGCCAAGGATGGAATAATGAACATAGGAAACGAGTTCAATATTGATGATAATGGAACGGTATGGCGAGAAGCAAGTGGCAATGAAAATAAAAAGTGGAACGAATGTCCTTTGCGAGTTCTTTTTTTGACTAAGGATGAAAATACCGACGGTAACGAGGCATGGGATGTTCGACGAGAAACTTTTTATGCGAAAAGATATGGGTTACCACCACAGAACAAAACAATATCAGGTAGCTTCTTTTATCAAAATGAAGCATGTATTTTGTATGGGTTGCTGAATACAAAGCATCATAAGATGATTAAGTACAATGACTTCTCATGGGAGCAAGCTTTGAAGTTTCCGGATGAAAATATTTTTGCACGAATTAACTGCAAGAAAGAAGTGGGTTATTCTACAATTTCGGATAGGGTTTTAAAAGAATCCATTGATAAATATTTTGATAATCTCAAGGAACAAATACTAAAAATAGATGCC
>OMYM01000515.1 GCA_900315225.1 uncultured Erysipelotrichaceae bacterium
ATAAATAAACTGGTACTCAATGAAAGAGAGAAGAAAATCATTGAGCTTTTGAGACAAGAACCGAGTTTGTCAAGAGCTAAGATGGCAAAGATGTTAGGGTGCTCTGATGTTACGGTAAAGAGGGCATTGGGATCTATGGCAGAGAAGAATGTCATACGTAGAATTGGCTCTAATAAGAAGGGGAAATGGATAATAAATTGCTGGAAATGATAAAAAAATGCTTCTGGGATTCGCGTTATACAGGACAGCATCCGATAGAAGGAGGAACAAGAGGGTGAAGCCAATTATATTGTATCACGGAACCGTGGATCAAACGGTTCTGCCAAATTATGGCTTGGGTCAGGATAAACATGACTATGGTCGTGGGTTTTATTTGACGCAAAACTTGGAACTCGCCAAAGAATGGGCGGTATGTAATCCGAATGGATTGAACGGTTGGGTTCATACATTTGAATTGGATGCCGAAGGATTGAATATTTTGGACTTTCAGGACTTGAGTGTCCTGACGTGGCTTGCAGAACTGATGAAACACAGGGAGGCTGATCACTCTAAGCGATATCGCATGTTATCTAGGGCTTTTATTGAAAAGTATGGGGTTGAAACAGATCGATTTGATGTGATCAAGGGTTGGAGGGCAAACGCCTCGTACTTCTATATAGCGAAGGAATTTGTCAGAGACAATGTTGATGTTGAGATTCTTGAGGATTTATTGGCGCTAGGAGGGCTAGGCATACAGTACTGCATAAAATCTGAAGTAGCCTATTCGAAGTTACACGAGATTGACAATGGGCTCATATCCGTGGAATACAGCGAATTCAATGAACGATACAACGAAAGAGATGTCTTTGCTCGCAAACAGATGCGTGAGTTGATTAACTCTGATAAAAACACTTTGACAAGAGTGTTCAGTACATTGACGGGGAGGAAATAGGCATGCATCCATATTCAGAGGCATATTTGGATGAGGTGGTGGAAAACCAAGGACGATTGTTTGATTATATCGCTTGTCATTATCCTGATTCAGACACAAAGGATTTTATCCATGCGTATATGACGAGCAAAACCAGGAAGTATATTGATGAGTCGCAAGCGTATGTCATGACGATGGATGAGGTGGAACTTTGGGAGTATTTCCAACATGCGGATCATTATTGTTTAAAGCCAGGGAAAGCAATGGCAGGCTTTATGCCAGATTGGATCGGTGAATTCTATGCATATTACCAATGGTATTATAATCTGCCTAGCGCAGAAGTCGTGAAGAAGGTTCCCTTGGATTTCCTGATGAAAGCGTATCACGGGCTTCATGACCTCGATTTGGAGCTGGCGGCGAAAAAGGTAGGTGGAATGGAATGAGTTTCGTGGGTTTTCATAATCCAAATGAAGAAAATGGATATCTTAGCAACTGGTATTTATCGGAGTTTTCCCTGCATGGAAGAAAGTATACGTCCATGGAGCAATACATGATGCATCAAAAGGCAGTGTGCTTCAAAGACAACGAGATTGCCCAAAGGATCATGGCAACGGATGATGTGGCGGAAATCAAGAGACTGGGACGTCTTGTCTCTGGGTATGACGACCACATCTGGAATGGCATGCGGCAGATCATTGTGTATGAAGGCTTGCTGGGAAAGTTCAGTCAGAATGAAGGATTAAAGGAAAAGCTGAAAGGGACAGGCGATGCTGTTCTTGCGGAATGTGCTGTAAAAGACAGTATCTGGGGAATTGGACTGTCAATGACGGACGAAAACCGTTTTCATCGCGATAAATGGAAAGGACAGAATCTTCTTGGATATGCCCTGATGCTGGTGAGGAAGAAGCTTTAATGCCATGGCGATGTTAGGGTGTCTGTATTTAATAGAGTTGGCTTGCAATGGAAAGCCATCAAGGATCTGGATATGACGGAAGGGAAGAATGTACTTGTCGAAGGTGGATGGTGCTAGCCAGTGCGTTGGCATTTGGCGGAGTGGGAATGAAATAAGGCATTCAAGCTGTATTGCACTATCATATGGTGATATTCTGGTCGATTCTGCTACTGTTCACGAGAATTTTACTTGATTGTGCATGTGAGTATAAAACGCCGTTGCTTATGAGTTGCCTCTTTTCAAGTATTGGGAAGAAACAGGAAATTCAAAGTATACATCGGAATAAGGTTCGACTTCCAAGGAGAAATGCCACCACTCGCATTCAATTGGCTTGAATCCAAAAGGGCTTCCCATGTCTACTTCTTTCCCTGTCCGCACATCCAGCAATGTCAAGTCAACGGCGCTGCCGCGGCTGTGGCTGGATTGCTTAGCGATATATAGTAAACGGCTTTAAGCTTTTCGTTTTGGTTATCGATCCACCTAGAGATTTATATGACTTGAGCGCCTTAAAACGTAAAAATCA
>OMYM01000514.1 GCA_900315225.1 uncultured Erysipelotrichaceae bacterium
CCAAAGCAATCGAGATGTTCAAATACGCTAAAAACAACGGATTTGATGAAGCAGCAGCACAAATCAAAGAATTGAGAAACTGATATACATTTCCATTGAGATCAAAATAGACGGGTTGTAAATGCAAAGAATTCATCTTCAACCCGTCTACGATTAACTGCAACCAGAAATTGTATTGAAAGGAATATTACTGCTATCAGGAGATAACACTATGGATTATCAATTGAACCAACTTTATTTTAAACAGTCACTCGATGATAAAGATCAAATCAAAATCTCCGATGAAGACTACGATAATTCCGTCATGAGTATCTTTAAAAACGCAACACATCTCCTGACGGACGAATGGCTAGAGCCTGTCTTTGATATCGATTTTCCAAATAAATCATCGGTCCAAATTTACGGTTATTCTTATGATGGGATCATGCACATAAGGCAGGGCGAAGACAAAGTTTTTCGCACCAACAAATTCAATATCATCCTTTTCAAATTTTCAAGTGAAGGTATATACATTCACCAAAATTCCTTTTCTACTCTTGATGGCAAACGGAAGATTTCTACTGAATTTATAAGCTATACGGAATTCAAGGGAGTAGCTCCATATAAGCAGACAGTTAATTTCACTTTGGAAGAAAAGCAGTATGAGATACTTGATAGTGGCATAAGAATACAGGTTGAAAATTCCAATCCTTTAAAGTTTTCAATACAAGATGCCAGCTTATTAAATGTGTCCATTGAAAAGTTTACGGATTTGATATATAATCAGGCGCTTGAACTTTTGCGCAAAGCCCAAATTATCGAAGAGTTCGAACAAGCAGCAAGCCTATTCCAGGAAATCAGGGGGTGGAAAGACGCGGATGAATTATACCATAGATGCTTTGAGGATATAAAAGACAGGATATACGAAAAGGCTCTTGACCTGCTTCATCGCGCTCTCAATGATGAGAAATACGGCATAAACGTATTCCGCTCTTGTAAAAGACCGCAGAAAGATACAAATGAATTACTAGAAATACTTCGGCAAAAGACTCACAGAACCTTAACGATTAAAAAGGTCGAGTTCGCTGCTGCTTCTCCAGTAAAAATAAATAAAGGTGATCGTGCAGTGATTAACATCTTTATGTATGAAAAATCCGCCAAAGGTGAGGTTGATGAACTACTGCATGAAATGGCAACGCCATCAAGAATCGCACGATCTGGCATTCATGAAGCTCCCGAAGGCGCTTTAATAAGAATCGTCTTATCATCTCCTGATATACAGATCGATGATGGCGAAGAGACGATGACATGGCATGGACAATATTTGAATTTTTATTTCAGTGTGCTTGTTCCCAAAGACTATTCGGCAGATAGAATTCAATTCAAAGCAGTAGTTTATATTAATGATGTTATTGCGACAAGGTTGATTTTCTTCGCTGGGTGCGATGTCACATACCAAATAGTAGATGTTGAAAGATATGATATATCTAAGATCTTTGCATCTTATGCTTCACAAGACAGAAAGAAAGTAGCCATGATTATTCAAGGAATGGAAAAGGCACGCCCAGACATCGAGGTATTTCTAGATGTTGATAAGTTGAGAAGCGGGGAAAACTGGGAAGAACGGATTTACAGAGAGATTGATCAAAGCGAAATGCTGTACCTTTGCTGGTCACGCAATGCAATGAAATCCAAATATGTGAATAAAGAATGGAGGCATATGTACAATACAAAAGGCGAAGAGTACATAGAACCCGTTCCACTAGAAACCCCAGATATCTGCCCACCGCCTATAGAACTGGCAAGAAAGCATTTCAATGATAAGTGGTTAAATTACAGATAGAACCCAAATCATTCCAATGCCACGCGTCAAAGAGGTCAGAAATATTTCGAGCTGTCCAAACTACCTCACTATTACCAAACAGCCTTTGTTTATGCCGAACCATCTTTTTGACTATCAAGGGTTCTTGACTGCATGGAAGATGTCCATTAGGTCTTGCTATGCAGAAATATTTGTATCATTTTTCTAAGTTGGGAATTAGAATTCGAATTTTGATTTAGCTTCGGCGTCATTCCTGGCATTGGTGTCTGCCTTTCCTTTCCTTGGCTTTTGCTGGTCGAAGATGCTATGCTCTGGAGGTATTAGCCACCTCGGCATTGCCTACCCAGGGGATTGCCCGAAAGTACATCGCGCACAATTCGATCAACACCGTATTCTTCCGTTCGATTTTTTCCTAGGGCAGTGTGTCCGTGGACGGTCCTGGAGCATCTTGTGTGTGATGGTGCCGCTAAGCTTCTTCACCATTTTCTTTTCAACGCGGAGCCAGTTAATGATGAGTCGTAATAAACAAAGGCTGTTTGGTAACAGTGAGGTAGTTTGGACAGCTCGAAATATTTTCCAGTTGTTCCTTTTTGAAGAAGTATTTAAAAACTGTTCTGAAGCAAGGTTCACCATCGTATGATTTTATCACTAGCATTTGAACCACATTCCATTTTGTAATTAATAACTGGCTTCTTTTCATAGCTATTATACTTCATTTTCCAACGATTCCCTTTCATTCAAGTAATTCTTGATTGATTGTGCCATATGATAGGCAAAGATTGGTGGAACAGCATTCCCAACCTGATAGAACTGTTCTTCTTCCGTTCCCTGGAATTCAAACCAATCTGGAAACCCCTGCAAGCGAGCAGCTTCACGAACAGTGATTCTTCTCCTACGTCCATCAGGCAATCTGATGCGTTGCATATCACTTGTTGCTCCAGCAAGATTCCTACATGTCAATGTCCTAGCAGGTTTATCCAAATGCAAGTCCCTTGGGACTTTGCATTTGGATGCTTTTTCATACTTGGCAATATACTCATCCATGGATGGCGTAAGAAACATTGGATGTTCTGGAAGAGTAGTCGCCAATTCCCCCAATGCTTCTCCTGCAGTAACCTTATACGTATTCTCTTCAGGAAACCTAAAACCACCATGATGTCCAACAATGACCAATCTTTCTCTTTTCTGTGGCACATCATATTTGACCATGTGGATGGCTTGATAGTCAACGACATAGCCCAGTGATTCGAATTCCTGTATTAACTCTTCAAAGTATTCTTTGTTCTGCTCAGGCAATCCCTTGACATTTTCACACATCCAGATTTCCGGCTTAAGCTTTCTGATCGCTTCCAAGAAAGCTGGAAATCCATTTCGGGAATCATTCTTCCCCTTTCGCTTGCCTATGCGACTGAATGGTTGACATGGTGGACCACCGATAACAATATCAACCTGGGGCAATTCCGTATCCTTTGTAATGAACACTTGATGACATTCTGACCCTAGATTATATCTGTATGTGTCGCAACAATCATCTTTCATCTCATATCCTATCGTCTTGATTCCAGCTGCTTCAAAGCCAAGGGA
>OMYM01000513.1 GCA_900315225.1 uncultured Erysipelotrichaceae bacterium
ATCTTATCTATGTATTCTTCAGCCATATGCTCTAATCCATCTTCATCAAGATGTGGATCCACCGCAGGAAATGGAACATCCACAATCGTCCCATATGCTTTAGCTTCTTTTATCTGTTTCTCATCCCACTTTGCACTGGGATGATTGGAAAAGTTAACAAATGTCTCCATACTTTCCTCCTTCTTTATTCCTCGTATATTGTACAACATTCAGAGAATGTTGTAAAAGGATAAAAACCAATCAATTGCATTTAGAACAATCCCATGAATGAAAGACGCTTACATCAAATCTATGAAAGATGTTACATATGGAACAAAGGTGTAATATTACACTGAATTCCAATTGGTGAAATAACAATAATTTTAGGCTATAAAAGTACATATCATATGAAATATAACGCTGTTTCACTGGATGAATGAGTGGTAAATGGGATTGACGCCAAAACCACGATAGAGAAAGCGCTTACATATGCCTCGTTTACGGTCGATCGAAAGCATTTAGAGAATAAAAAAATACTGGATCGACAAACTGATAGTACTGGAGCTACTGTTTGGCATTTTTGTCGTTTCGGAAATTTGTTTGGATTGACGCCAAAAAGTGCTTGACTTCAGCCGAAAACGTGCTAATATTGTAGCGTACTGTTGATAAACAGTACTGTGAACCAAACCCATAGGGAATTGACACTTACTCCACATAAAGTAGCCATCAATGCAGCAAAGAGTGAAAACGTGAACCAAACCCATAGGGAATTGACACTCGTTGTATTCCGCTCGATTGTGATCTTGCGGAATAAGCATCGAGATTGATTGACAAAAAGGGATCCCCCTGCATGGAATGCAGGGGGATCCCTTTTAATTCTGTTTGGATGGGATAAACCTTCACATCATAGGAAATGTTATGATTACCACTTACGGTCTAGCCAAGAACAAATACGGCAGTCTCATTCGCAAGCCCATTACCGTAGATTGTGCTGTTCCAAGTAGAACGACCTTGTGGGCTAAACAGGCAGATCAACATCCTTTGCCATGTCCGATACATAAAAAGGGAGAGGCGCAATGCGCCTCTCCCTTCAGAAGCTTTGAAAACACAAGGATAATGCCCCTGTCAATCCTCCCTATGCTGGCAAGGAGATTTCAAAATCAAAGTGGTAATGCCGATCTTTCGTGCAAAGGCCAGTGGCTTTGCCTCATCCCATTGTGCGTATTTTACGATCTTGTGGGCGGAAAATGATCCGCAAGCATTGCTGCGACCGTTTCTTCCTTTCCTTTTTCCTTTGCTTCTTCGATTTCTTCCTTGAAGACAAATTCCACTGCTTTGTTCATTGCGCCATCCTCCTTCATCTTTTTAAAGAGTTCTTGATTGCTCTCAAAGGCAGTGCGAAGAACATCTGTCAAATGCTGCCTGACCAATTCGTTTGTTGCTTGCTCCATGGACAAGCACCTTCAGCACATTCCAGTCATCTCACAGAAGATGGGTTTTACCATTTCTTTGGCTTCAGTTCCTCAAAGTCATACGGCATGTCTAACGGGGAGTCGCTGGTAACATAGGTGTCTCCGCGCTTGTATGCATAGCGGTCGTAGGTGCGTAGGACATGCTCGTTGCCATAATGGTCAATGAAACGGGAGTTCCCCAGAATGACATCTGACCATCCTTGGTTGATGCGGCGGTTGGACTCTTGTTGCTTTTGGTATGTGTCCCGTTGCATTTGGCTGATTTCCTTTTGTGTATCGCTCCAGATCTTTGCGTTGCGGCGCACGGATTCGTTGTGGCTTGCATGCATTTCCCGCTGGCTCTTCTCCACTTCCCTTTTCTGCTCGCCTTGCGAAGCAACGCGAGCATTCAATTCATCTTGGCGTTTTCTATAGTCGGCCTTTAGTTCGTCGGTGAAGTTCACCGCGTTGTTGTTAAGGGGAAGGAATGCCTTCTTGTACAATTCGGGGTAGTCCGCTTCCAAGCAATCGATCATCTTCAGGTTGTACAGGGTGAAGGAGGTGCAGGATGCTGTGATATACGTGTATTCTTGTTTCTGCTGGTTAAACTCCACGTCTGGCAGAACGGACTACATGAAGTTGCCAAAGCCGAATTGTGATGCCTGCATCATGTAGGAAGGAACGGGCGCCCTGTTCGTATAATCGGTGGCTTCCACCACCATGGCTAAGGAACGTCTTCTCTTGTATCCATCGTAGGTGTATGCGTATTCACGTATGAATCCTTTGTGGACAAACCAATTTAGTTTACGGTAGCCTGTGCGGGCATAGTCTTGTTGGATCTTCATCCCTTTTTCCTGCTGGGTACGCTGGTTGTCACTGAAATCGATCTGCTTGACCATGCGGACATTGCTGCAGTTGGCAAGTGTCCCTTGCGCCCAGTTTTCCATGATGTCCTCGGGTGGTTCATAGTGGTGCATCAGTGAGCCGTAGTCGTTCATCTGTCCATCCACAAACTGGTTCATGTGATCGTCCAGATACAGAATGGGGGACCAATACGATAGTTGGCAGGTCTTGTCCGGAGAATCGGCGGTAATGGAAAAGCCATAAGGATATCCTCTGCCATTGTACAGGTTATAGTCGGTGTATGAGTTAACAAAGAAGTTATCGGGAACCACCATCGTGATGATCGGAATACGGTCGCTTTTGATGGTACGCCTGCTGGTCTTGATATCGTAAGTGATCAAGTTTCTCCTTCCAACGCTTCCATTGTATTCCATTTTTCCTGTTTTGTTAAGGGTTATAAGGTGATTGGGAAAAACTTTGTTACTATCTTGGGGGATGGAACGTTTGTCTGGTGCAGGGAGGAAAGTATGAAGAAAGAGGATGTGTTAAACGTCTATGGGGATGATTTGTATCGAATCGGGATCTCCTTTACGCAGAATCGCAGCGATGCTGAAGATGCGGTACAAGAGACGTTGTACAAGTACATGACGAAGGCACCTGCCTTTACTGATGATGAACATGAGAAACGATGGTTGATCCGGGTGATGGTGAATGAATGCCGTAACATCACGAGGAGGCGTTTTCGTTTCATTCCCTTGGCAACGATTGACATACCATCGGTCTCAAACGAGAGCAGACACGTCATGGAAATACTGCGGACCATTCCCTACAAGTATCGCGAAGCACTTTTGCTACACTATAGCGAAGGCTATCGCCTAAACGAGATCGCAGAAATGTTGGGCATTTCTGAAGCAGCGGTAAAGATGCGTGTTTACCGTGGAAGGAAAGCATTCATTTCCGCCTATGGAAAGGAGTAGGAAGATGAAAAGAATTTATGAGGCATGTCACGAGATCAAAATGGATGATGGGGCACGTGAACGCATTCTTGCCCCCAAACATCACATTCCAGTTGGAGCATTACTTCTTGCATTCATGTGCATTGTTATTGCAATCGTACTATGGCCACATAGTAAAACTGCTTCCGTTGTGGCCATTGAAGATGAAACACTATACACTAGCAATGGAGATGAGATTATCTTCAATGAGAATGTGGACGATGGTCCACACACTGTTAGAACTGTTTCTGTTTGCTCAATCATTGCACAAGATGTTGATTTCATCAACACAGTGAAAAACATCGTTGACATAGACGGCATCTTGTTTGAAAGCTGCTCCGCAATGTATCGAGGCATTCTTGTGCCGGAAGTGGACACCCCATATGGGTATGGAGCGCTTTATTTCGACCAAAATGATGCGGCACGATACATCTTGTTGTATATGTCGACCAAATACGAACGTTACCCGTATGACACCATAATCCCGGAAACATATTTCGAACCTTCAACGATTCAAGACACACAAGTGTTCATCTTCAAAGGGGAAAAGTATTTTGAAGCAATCTTCACCAAAGGTGAATGGAACTATGACATCCAGTTCCACTTAGTCAATGAAGATGCTGTATTAAGCGTTATTCATAATATTCTATCAACAGATATTCATCCAGTTGCACCGGTCATAGATGCATACAAAGATGTTGAAGTCAAGGAAACGGTATTGTTACCAAAGCAGGAAGAGATCTCCCCCACAGAATTATACGATATGGCGGATGAAGTAGCCATGATCGTCATCAAGACAGTTGAGAAAGGACAATTGTACAATGGGGAAGTCTCAACAACAGGTGAATTCCTTCTCTATCATCGCTACAAAGGGGAAGGTCCTGATTTCCCATTCCGATACATTCGCAATGGTGGCATTTTAGACAATATACTAACCATGCATGAAGATGATGTGATGATCGAACAGGGAAAGACCTACCTAGCTTTCTTGAAAAGAATTGACCACAAAACCGTTGTCATCCTTGGTGGCAAGGATGGTCTTCGGGAAGTAAAGGAATATGTACCCTCTTTTGATCGAACAAGACTATCGTTTTTAAATAATCGGACAGGTGAATTTGAACCAATCGTTAACATTCTACCTGATCTTGATGACTATGGTGAAAGCTTTGTGAATTGAAATGAATAAGGTCGGTGTATATACCGACCTTTTC
>OMYM01000511.1 GCA_900315225.1 uncultured Erysipelotrichaceae bacterium
CATCCTTTACAACTACCTCGACTACCGCTTCAAGAACACTACGGACCAAGACATGCAGCTGGTGGTATGGGTGGAGGATGAATGCCTTTGCGGGGAATTGCGCACCACGAAGCCGTTGCCGTATTCATACCGCCTTGTGGAAGAGAACCATCACTTCCACAAGGAAGGGGACGACTACTACCGTATCTCGCAGGTATACAAGATTACCTCTGACAAGGAAACCAAGGAAGTCATAGGTAAGGAACTCATCCTTGACAATCATTCCTGTGTTCTGTATGACCACAGACTGATTCCCAAGGATGAGATTAGGTGATAATGGTATGATCAAGGAATGATGTAGTGTAAAAGACCGTCCTGGGACGGTCTTTTCTATATGACATCTGGAACTACAATATGACCTGTTCCGCCACAATATTGGGTTGTAGTATCAATGATCTCTTGGGCGACTTGTCTGACATAATCATCAGAAGTTTCTTCGTTCCCTTGCACGATATAGAAGATATTCCTGGAATTTTCATCGACTGCTGTCTTGCCGACCTGTCGGATTTCACACCTACATAAAACTTCATTCGCATCATCACAATAACAATACTCGTGTGGTGCAACAGGAACTGGTTCACTTTGACCAAGTGGAACAAATCTCTCGCTGCCATCGGTAAATCTCAATTCAACATTCCCATCCACTCGATCTAAATCATGTGCCCCAAGTGCAAGCTTGCTTTCCATGGAGATGATATTGTATATGTCAACCGCTTGATTGATCAAGAACAAATCCTTGTTCTTTCGCAATAGACGGATTAAGTTCTCGCTGGCAGGGATATTCTTTCTCCGCTTTACTCCAGCCTTGTCATGCAAGATATGAAATCCTTCCAATATCCTATCCGCATGATAATCTATATCGTTATATCTATCCAATAAAGCGTGTATCTTCCTTTGTCTCTTTATCTCCCATTCTGGACTTAGATGCGTGTTATCCATCCCCTCGATCACAGGAAATACGATTTTGACACCTATATCCAAAACATCCTGTTCTACACTAAACCTAACCTCATTCATTTACCGTTCCTCCACCTATACTTTATGACAAAACAGATCTTTTGTAAAATCAATCATTCTTATCGTTCGCAATAACTATTAGCTATCACATCATGTAATTTGTGAATAACGATATTAATCTTTCAAGCAACCGATAGGGATCACATGTACGCCATTTTCCGTTGTGTATGCGATTGGAGCATTCCCACAAATCACGATTAACAATGACGGTTCCCGATAAATAGGTTTTGGATGTTCCTTGTTCTTTGTTGCGTCTAAATTATGGTTTAATATCAGGTTTTTGAAACGCAGTAATCCTGCTTCAGCTTCACGAACCTTATTCATGCCAACCTTGATTTCAATCAAGGCGT
This sequence comes from uncultured Erysipelotrichaceae bacterium, assembly GCA_900315225.1. Lineage (GTDB taxonomy): Bacteria > Bacillota_I > Bacilli_A > Erysipelotrichales > Erysipelotrichaceae > Bulleidia. The sequence continues at coordinate 1,407 of OMYM01000511.1, forward strand.
ATCGTCCATCAGCGAGCTGATACACTGCATCTGCTTCTAGTCCAGTGTCGTCTCTATAGTGTTTGACTTGGGCATCATGTGCTTGAGAGAATGCTAAAAGATCTCTTAGAACAAGATTTTCAAACACATGTCCAAACAAATCAAGGTCATTGTTAAAGTAGCTAGGACTCAAACCAAGGGCAGCGATGCCGATGGAAGGATCAACGAAGATGTGTTTTTTCGCCCCTCTAATTGCTGTTTTTGAACGGATTTGTGGCATCCAGGCATCAATACCATGTAAAACAAACAGATCTTCGAGAACAGAGATATACGTTGAAAGGGTTGTGTCTGAAACATTGAAGCTTGCTTTGACACTAGAGTAAATTGTTTTCTTTTTGACTGGCGTAGCCATGTTTCTTGCGTAGGACCAAAGCAAAGAACGTGTCCACTCTGCATTACGTTGTACACCATCGACTGCACTGATATCTTTCTGGTAAATCTGTCTATAATGGTCTTTTGCGACTTCTAGTTTGGCTTGGTTATCTTCAAAAGCTAAGCAGTGTGGCCAGCCTCCACGACAAGCAGCGAAGAACAAATCCTCTAGCGATAGTTTGGAAGTAGAACCATCAAGAGGCTGGTCTGGTTTTTCAAAGAGAGCCGATAATGACACTTTCCCGTTTGATTCACCAGTTTCGTATAATGTCATAGGGTATAATGTCAATTTACTGATTCTGCCTGTGCCAGTATGAGGGGTAACAACATTGCTTGTATTGCTTGTCAGATAATATTCCCCAACTGCTTCAGGATGGTCATCGCAATCTTTTCTGATGGCACCCCAGAGCTTTGGCGCATCTTGCCATTCGTCAAACAGGATTGGCTTTTTGTTTGAGAATAAAAGATGAGGAGCTGTTTCAGCAACGGCTATATATCCCTCTCGTTTTTCTTCATCTTGAAACTCAATTGTTGAATTACATCTTTCTAGCGCGGTACGTGTCTTTCCGCAACCTTTCGGTCCAACAATGTTAATTGCATTAAACGCTTTTGATCTTCTGTCAATTTCATCATCCATGATGCGGCGAACATACTCCATAATGGCAACCTCCTTTATTGCTAATATTATGCACCTTTGATCTGCTTTTTCAAGAGCTGTTTTGGTTTTTCGGCAGTTTCGTTTAGTGTTTTTCGGATAATGTGTTCAGTCATCATAACAACCCATTTGCTATACCAAGATGCACTTTTTTGAAAGAAGGAAAGCGGCTGAATGACCCACGTTTAAATCATCATTCACAAACACGCCAAACTCTTCTGCAATAATTTTCATACCGCAAATGCTGAAAACGGTGTATAATGCCAGAAAAGGAGGATGTCACATGAGAAAGACAATACCAACTGGAGTCAGTTCCTTCGAAAAGATCAGGACGGTGGGCGGCAACGGCGCCGAGTACTACTATGTCGACAAGACGATGATGATCAAGGAACTGCTTTACCCAAAGCCAGTGGAGGTCACGTTGATCACAAGGCCAAGGCGCTTCGGCAAGTCGCTGAACATGAGCATGCTGGAGTGCTTTCTTGACATTGAGCGAGAAAGCGAGGGGACGAGCCTGTTCGACGGTCTTGCCATCATGAATGAAAAAGAAGTATGTGATGAGTACATGCACAAGTACCCGGTGATCCATGTGTCGTTCAAGGATGCCGTGTGCAAGAAGAAGGTGGGGGAGGAGAAGAAAGAACTCATTGAGGCGGCGATGAAGGGACTCAAGGGGACAATCGGCACGCTTGCGGAAAGATACAGGTTCCTGCTGTCGAGCGACAAGCTGGACGAAGCCGACAGGATATCCTTCAGGCAGATTTCAACCCGGAACCCCGACACCGAAGGAGAGAAGTTCCTCATGAGCGATGACAACCTGGAAACAGCCCTGTTGACCCTGTCCATGCTCCTGAAAAAGCATTATGGCAAGCCTGCCGTCATCCTGATCGACGAATACGACGTCCCCTTGAACGCTGCGTTCGAGCTTGGCTGCTACGAGTACTTCATCGGCACGTACCGCTCCATCCTCAGCGCCGCGCTGAAGGAGAACGACTCCCTTGCTTTCGCGGTTGTCACAGGATGCCTGAAGATCTCCAAGGAATCGATCTTCACCGGGTTGAACCACCTGGATGTCCGAAGCGTTGTGGACCCAGGCATGAACGATTTCTTTGGCTTCGATGACGATGAAGTCGGAGAAATGCTGGAATACTACGGGCTTGGCGAATACCGCGAAGGGGTC
>OMYM01000502.1 GCA_900315225.1 uncultured Erysipelotrichaceae bacterium
CGACAATGTACCAGACGGGACTCGACATGGATGAGAAATACCGCGAGACATCCCATGGAGGCTTGGCTGAGATATACTACACGGAATAAAGCATGCGACAGGCAAATAGTGAAAAAACTAATTGCATATGTTGTGGTGTTTCGGTATAATACAATCAACAGCAAGATTTAGGAGGAATATTATGGCTGATAAGAGAATTGTATTGTTTTGCGCCGGTGGCATGTCCACGTCCCTGCTTGTCAATAAGATGAGAGAAGCAGCGAAGCTATATGGAAAAGACTACAGCATTGATGCATATGGCCTTTCGGAAGTCGACAAGTATGGACCAGAGGCTGACTGCATTCTGCTTGGACCGCAGGTGCGCTATGCACTGAAGAGCCTGCAGGCAAAGTTCCCAGGCACGCCAATTGATGGCATTGACATGCGTGTCTATGGCACAATGAACGGCAAGGGCGCTGTCGATATCGCGATGAAGCTGATGAACGAATAATATCATCTGCGCTGAAACAAATCATTGGGCTAGAAACACATGAGGACAGGCGGAGAAATCCGCCTGTATTTGCATCATATAATAAGGAGAAGGAATTATGGGTTTTGAAAAGGGATTCTTATGGGGCGGCGCTACTGCCGCAAATCAGTACGAAGGCGGAGTTTTTGAAGGCAATGCTGGATTGAGCACGGCTGATGTCATGACAAATGGATCACACACGGTGAGAAGACAGGTCACATGGAAGATGGAGGATGGGACGATTGGCTCTACGCCATTGTGCTTTGGTTCGCCAGAGAGACATTTGCCTGAGGGTGCTGTTCCTTGCGTCATTGAAGGGGAGAAATACTACTATCCTTCACATGTTGCTTCGGATTTCTATCACCGCTACAAGGAAGACATTCGCTTATGTGCGGAAGAAGGCTTCAATTGCCTAAGGTTTTCCATCAAGTGGTCGCGTATTTTCCCAAATGGGGACGATGAGACAGCCAATGAGGAAGGCATCAAGTTCTATCGCGATGTGTTTGAAGAGTGCAAGAAATATGGCATTGAGCCGTTGGTAACATTGTCGCATTACGAAACACCATTGACGCTTGCGGCGAAATACAATGGCTGGGATTCGCGTCATTTGGTTGATGCATTTGTGAAATATGCCAAGACTTGTTTCGAGAGCTTTGGCGGATTGGTGAAGTATTACCTGACATTCAATGAGATCAACTGCATTGAAATGGCACCATATGTCACGGCTGGATTGATCCATGCGGATGAACAGAATATCGTCAATGCGACGTTCCATCAATTCCTTGCGTCTTCCTTGACGGTGAAGGTTGCGCATGAGGAATTCCCTGATCTTAAGATCGGCATGATGTTGGCCTATGGACCAACATATGCCTTTACAACAGATCCAGATGATCAATTGTTGGCGCAACAGATGGCAAACAGAGTGTTGTTCTATGCGGATGTACAGATGCTGGGAAGATATCCAAACTACAAACTTGCCGAGTATAAGAGAAATGGGGTTGTGATCCCAAGTCAGGATGGAGATATGGAGATCATTGCGCAGTATACTTGCGACTTCCTGTCGTTTAGCTGCTATGGATCGCATGTCGTTACATATCACGATGAGAATGCCGAGGCAGGTGAAGGCAATGGCGGCACCCAGATGCATATGGTGAGAAACCCATATCTGAAGACAAACGCATGGGGATGGGCAACGGATCCACAATGCCTGCGTATTACGCTCAACACGTTCTTTGATAGGTATCATTGCGATTTGTTTTGCGTGGAGAATGGCATTGGCTGGAATGATGCATATGAAGATGGCACGGTGCATGATGACTACCGTATTGACTACATGCGGGCAAATATCAAGTCGATGCGCGATGCCGTGGAATTCGATGGCATTCCTCTGATGGGATATCTGTATTGGGGATGCGTGGACATGGTGTCCAATGGCGAAGGTGAAAGAGCGAAGCGTTATGGACAGATCTACGTTGACGCGGGAAACCTTGGCGAAGGAACATTTGACAGGTCACTCAAAGATTCCTACTTCTGGTACAAAAAATGCATTGAATCCAATGGAGAAGACTTGGACTAGGCGAATGAACATACTTGTTGTGAATGGATCGCCAGGCGGGAAGGAAAGCGTGACGCTGCAGACCGTCAGGCTGATCCAGAAGCACTTTAAAGACCAGTCGTTCGAGGTTTTGAATGTTGCCCAACAGATCAAGGCGATTGAGAAAAACTTTACTCCTGCTAGAAAAGCAGTGGAAAAAGCGGATATCTTGCTTTGGGCATATCCAGTGTATACATTCCTGGTTCCTTCGCAATTACATCGGTTCATGGAACTGTTGGCAGAAGAAGGAGTTGATATGCAGGGGAAAGCATCCATGCAAATATCGACATCCATGCATTTCTATGATGTGACGGCACATCGGTTTGTCAAGGATTTCTGCGGTGATTGCGGGATGAAGTACATTGGTGGTCTTAGCGCTGGCATGGAAGATCTCTTGAAGATCGAAGGAAGAAAACAGGCTGTGGCTTTCTTTAGACATGCCCTGTGGGCGTATGACAACGGTTTGTTTGAAGATATTACGCCAACCAGATCCGATGTTCCAAGGAACATGGCACAGCCAAAACAAGAGAAACTTGCGACTTCCATCGATCATAAGATTGTTATTGTGGCGGATGCCAAGGGAAACGAAAGACTACAGGCGATGATACAACGCTTTCGCTTTTTGCTAGGAAGTGGAGTGGAAGTAGTGGAACTCAATGACTATCCGTTTGTGGGTGGTTGTCTGGGGTGCTTCCATTGCGCCAGCGAGGGAAAGTGCATATACAAAGATGGCTTTGACAACTTCCTGAGGGAATATATCCAGGGTGGGGAAGCGATTGTGTATGCGTTCCAAATCAAGAATCATTCCATGGGATCATTGTTCAAGATGTTTGACGATAGACAGTTTTGCAATGGGCATCGGACAGTTACCATGGGCAAGCCGATGGCATATCTCATAGATGGCGATTTGCAAGGGGAAGAGAACCTGAAGACATTGATCGAAGCAAGGGCACAGGTTGGCGACAATCCCTTGGCGGGAATGATCGATGACACGGGAGAGGTTGATCAAAAGATAGACCTGTTGGCGAAGAATCTTGTGTATTGCCTGGAAAATCCGATGGAGATGCCACAGAATTTCTATGGCGTTGGCGGAATGAAGATCTTCCGCGATCTCATCTACGTCATGCAAGGAATGATGCGGGAGGATCATCGATTCTACAAGAAACACGGATTCTACGACTTTCCGCAGAAAAACAGAATGAAGGTTTTGGCGGTGTATGCGCTTGGAACACTGACCAGGAACGAGAAGTTCATGAAGAAGAATGGATTGCGCATGCGGCAAGGCATGGTCATGCCGTATGAGGCAATCTTGAAGAAAGACGAAGATCTTTAGGAAGACAATTCGATGAAATGCAAAAAGTGTGGGATGGAAATTCCCGATTTGACGATGTATTGCCCAGAATGTGGCGCACCTCAATTTGAAGCACCCAAGACAGAAGTGAAGCTACATGTTCCTGGCTTGTCCAAAAGCAAGGTTGTGATTAACGAGATTGTTAATATGACCAATGCGATTACGGTATTGCGCAATCAATCAGGCAAGCCGATTCCGGAGATACGGCGCATGTTGTCCCAATTGCCGATGGACTATCGCGTGAATTTGAGCGTGGAAGATGCCAATGTGATTGTCCAGGATCTTTTAGAGCAAGGGATCAAGGCAGAAGCAGTGCATCCACAAGGTTTTGCGCCAACGGAAGAGAAACAAGAACCTGCACCTGAAATGAAGGAAGAGCCACAACTCACGCTAGAGCCAAAGCAACCGGTTCCTGAGGAAACGCAGGAAGAAGTTGTTGGGCATGAGGAGCCACAACTCACGATGGAACCAGAGCAACCAGCTCCTGAGGAAACAAAGGAAGAAACGGTTGGGCATGAGGAACCACAGCTTACGCTAGAGCCACAACCGCCTGTTGCGGAAGAAGCAGTTGTAGCAAATGAAGGACTGCAGCTTACCCTGGATCCAAAGCATCCAGCTTCAAAGACGGTGGAGGAAGAAGTGGACGCAATGGTTGGCAAGATGGAGACATCGGGTATCCAGCTCACATTGGACCCTGAACACAAGTTGGATGATGCGTTCATGAAGGAAATGGAAGATTTCCTCAATGGAGCGAAATAAGTAACAAAGACGGCATGCGCCGTCTTTGTTTTAGAGTGTTTGGGTAGGCGTAGGACAGGAAGTGTAGTAGAATAATATAGTATAGAAAGGAATTAGGTTATGGAAGTTGGTAGTGTGACGCATGGCTTTAAGGTCACGAATGTTCGGGAGCTAAAGGAAAGCGATGGTGTTCTGTATGAAATGGAATATCTGAAGAATGGAGCAAAGTTGTGTTTCTTTCAGCGTGATGATAACAATAAGGCCTTTAGCATTGCGTTTAAGACGATACCTGAGGATAGCACGGGGGTGTTTCATATCATTGAACATTCGGTGATGGCGGGATCGCGGAAATATCCGGTGAAGGATCCATTTGTGGAGTTGTTGAAGACATCGGTGAACACGTTTTTGAATGCAATGACATATCCAGATAAGACGGTATATCCGTTCTCATCGAGGAATAACCAAGATTTTTTGAATCTCATGGATATATACTTGGATGCTGTGCTGCATCCAAGGATCTATGAGAATCCTGAGGTGTTTGAACAAGAGGGATGGCGTTTTGAAATAGACGAAGATAACCATGTGCAGTATCAAGGGGTTGTGCTCAATGAGATGAAAGGGGCGTATTCCTCCTATGATACGGTGATGGAGAATGCGATGAACAGGGTGATGTTCCCCGATACACCCTATCGGTATGAGTCGGGAGGATATCCCATTGACATTACGGATTTGACATACAAGCAATTCATTGCGTCGCATGCGAAATACTATCATCCTTCCAATGCGAGGATTACATTGGTCGGCGATGTGGATATCGATGCGGCGCTGGCGAAGATCGATGGTTTTCTAGGTGAGTTTGAGCGTTTGGATGAGACGTTTGACATTCCAATGCAGGGACATATCCCTTACCAAGAGTTGGTTGTTCCATACGAGATTGGCGCGGATGAGACAATGGAAGGGCATGTGCATGTTTCCTGTGGGTATCATTTTGGCAGGTTTGACGAAGATGAAAAGCTGTATGCGACATTGATTCTACAGGATTACCTAGCGGGAGATAATGAGGCACCACTGAAGAATGCGATTCTTGCTAAGAATTTGGGCAAGGATGTTGCGGTGAATGTCCATGGTGGCATTCAACAAAACTGGATCAGCTGGGATGTGTATAACACGGAACAAGATAACGTGGAAAAGATCAAGGAGACGGTTGATTCTGTCTTGCGTGGTTTGGTGGAGAATGGGCTTGATAAAGAAAGGTTGAAGGCTTCGTATAGCAGTCTGGCTTTTACGCTCAGGGACAAGGATGGTGGTATGCCAAGATCTTTGGTTGAAGCGTTAAGCATGCTGGATAGTTGGCTATATGATGGGGATCCAGCGCAATATCTTGTCTGTGAAGAGGCTTTGGCTTTGTTGGAAGAGAAATTAGACACGGACTATTATGGGCAATTGTTGAAGGAGTTGTTCCTGGACAATGAAGACAAGGCAATGGCGATCCTTGTGCCAGACAAGACGCTTGGCGAGGTCAAGCTGAAGGAAGAGGCAGATAAGATCGCTAGTATTGTCAAGGATTGGACACCTATTGATTATGATAAAAAGAAGCAGGAGATGGAACATGTGCGTGCCTGGCAACAAGAGGAAAATACCCCAGAGCAGTTGGCGACCATGCCTGTGTTGAAGCTGTCAGATGTATCGGAGAAGCCAGAAGACTTGACGCCAATGGTCGCCTGCAAGGATGGGGTGACTGTGTTGTCCCATAAGAACAATTCGCCATTGGTGTTTGTCAATTGGCATTTCGATGCGTCGGATTTGTCGTTGGAACAATTGCCACTGTTAACGTTGATGTTCTCGCTGTTAGGGAAATTGGCAACGGTCAGGCATTCGGCGGAGCAGATCCAGTTGTTGGTCAAGCAAGAGATCGGACGTTTGCGTTTCTTTCCGACGGTCAGGTCGAATGACACGGAGAAGTGTCGTGTGTTTGGCTGTGTCAATGCGGTTGCCTTGTCTTCTAGGCAAGAGAAGGCAAGTGAATTGGTGGTCGAGATTTTGCGCGAGACGAAGTTTACGGATGTCGAGGCAGTGCGTAATATCATCAACCAAATAGTCATAGATAACCAGATGTCTTTGGTGCAGGCAGGGAATCAATTTGCTGTGGCGAGAGCAAAAGCGGCGCTTTCTGCTTCTGGTGTTGCATCGGAAATGTTGTCGGGGACGCATTGGATTTCTTGGATGAAGGAACGTGCGCTTGATGATGACAAGGCATTACTTGCGTTGATGAAAAAAGTCGCGGACTTGGCGAAAGAATTGCTTGTCAAGAACAGATTGACCTTGAGCGTAAATGAGACGTGCATGGATGCTAGTGCGTTTATCAAGGGTTTGCCGTATGGCGATGTGTTTGTTGCCAAGGAGGCGAATTATGCGCCTTTGGCAGCGGATAAGGTTGGTGTTGCGATTCCTGCCCCGGTGGGTTATGCGGCCAAGGTTGCCAAGCTTGATGACTTTATGTTCAAGGGATCTTGTTACGTCTTGCAAAAGGTGTTGAATTTCTCGTATCTCTGGAATGAAATCAGGGTTTTGGGTGGCGCCTATGGCACTGGCTTCAGCATTAGCGACACGGGGGAGATTGCTTTCCACTCGTATCGTGATCCAAAGCCTGCCAGGTCTCTTGGCGTTTATGACAAAGCTGCCGAATTCATTGAGAAGTATTGTCAGGAAGTGGATGATTTGACGCCTTTGATCCTAGGATCGTTTGCAACGGCAGATCCGCTGTTGAATGCGGCGCAGAAAATCGCCGTGGCGGAAGGCTTGTACTTTAAGAAAATAAAGTATGAGACAAGGGTTCAAAGGAGAAAACAGTTGTTGGAAACAACGCCTGGGGATCTATTGGAATACGTGAAATACATAAAGGAAATCGCGAAGCAGGATTTGGCATGTGTGGTGGCAGGACAGAATCTGTTGGATACATGCGATTCGTTGGAGACGTTTGAACAAGTTTTGTAAAAACGTTTGCGCAAAACAAGTTCATTAGAATTGACTAACGCGTTATTGACAAAGTAAAATATAGAAGCAAGCAGAAAAGTAATATAAGAAGTAGTAACTTGCATTAGATATATGGAGGAAAAGCAAGATGAAGATTAAGTGCATTATCTGTGGTGAAGTTTTCGAGGCTGATGACCTTGAGACTGCGGTTTGCCCGCTCTGTGGCGCATCGGGCGATGACCTAGAGGTCGTTGAGGAAGAGGCTCCGAAGGCAAATAAGTACAGCGGGACACAGACCGAGAAGAACCTTGAGGCTGCTTTTGCGGGCGAGTCTCAGGCAAGAAACAAGTACACGTATTTTGCGTCGGTAGCTAAGAAGGAAGGCTATGAGCAGATCGCAGCTCTTTTCCTGAAGACAGCGGACAATGAGAAAGAGCATGCGAAGATGTGGTTCAAGGAGTTGAACGGCATTGGCACAACGGCTGAGAATCTTGGTGCTGCTGCAGCGGGAGAGAATTATGAGTGGACCGACATGTACGAAGGTTTTGCGCAGACAGCGGAAAAGGAAGGCTTCCCAGAGCTTGCGGAAAAGTTCCGTGGTGTTGCGGCAATCGAAAAGCACCATGAAGAGCGTTATCGTGCATTGTTGAAGAACGTCGAGACAGCGGCGGTCTTTGAAAAGAGCGAGGTGAAGGTTTGGGAGTGCCGCAACTGCGGCCACATCGTCGTCGGGACGAAGGCGCCGGAGGTGTGCCCCGTGTGCGCACACCCGCAGTCTTATTTCGAGGTCAGCGCCGAAAACTACTAGGGCTCAGGAAAGGCATCCCATGCAGGATGCCTTTTTTCCTGCCGAAAGCCGCCGATCCGCACAAAACATCTTGGACAATTCGCATATAGCATAAAAATGTGCCGAATTTGAAAAAAAATCCAAAAAAGGGGTTGACAATCCCCGCGATCGGTGGTAGATTGTACGGGCTTGCCGCGGAAGGGCGGCG